>CACZZH010000015.1 GCA_902785635.1 uncultured Lachnospiraceae bacterium | reverse complement strand
AAATCGCTGAAAGCGATTTCGTGAGTCCTATATCAGGAAGCGGCAGCTTCTCATAATATTCCCTACTCCCCCGAGGTCGTGCATGCCGTCCGTTTGAGTGAAATCGCGGCTGCGGAAAAACATATATTGACTGCAGGGAATTTCTGACCGGCTTCCTGTTTTTTGCACATGGCACCGGGAATGCTGTAATTGGGCAAAAGCGCTTGACGAAAGATAGAGAATGGTCTAACATATGACTTAGTTAACAACAAATCAGCGCTTGATCAACGAATTATTGCATAAGATGACGAAAAACAGGCTAAGTAATTGAAAGAGCTTTTGTACGCGGAAAGGAGACAGAATGGGAAAGATCTTTTATGATCTGTCACAGCCGGTTTATCACAACTGCCCCGGCTGGCCGACTTATAAGATGACGGCAGTAACCTATGAAGCGATCTACACGAATGACCTGTTCAATGCCGAACGCATCGATCTGAATGTGCACACCGGCACTCATGTGGATGCGCCGTTCCATTTCTTTCCATACGGCAAGACGGTGGACCAGATCCCTGTGGAACGGTGGCAGGGAGATGCTGTGCTGGTGGATCTCCGGAATAAACTGAAACTGCACCAGGGAATCCTTCCGGGAGATCTTGCCGGGTATGACGATCTGATCAAAGAAGATACGATCGTTCTCCTGAACACCGGATGGGGCCCGAAGCGGGTAAAATGGGATCTGGAATATGAACATGAATGGCCCTATGTGACGGGCCTGCTGGCGGAATATCTGGTCCGGAAGAAGGTGCGCGGCGTCGGAATCGATACGCTGAGCATCGGCGGATGGTACGAAGGGACCGGGAGACCCTGTCATGAGATCCTGCTTTCCCATGAGATCTGGGCGTTGGAGGAAGTAGTGTTCCCGGATGAACTGATGAAGCACAAAACCTGTTATCTGAGCGCGTATCCGCTGAAACTTCAGGGCTTTTCCGGATCAATGGTGCGTGCTGTTGCAGTGGTGGAAGAATAAACGCTCTGCGAGGAGCGTATGCGTGCGAATCCTGACAATGCGAGACTGAAGGAGTATGAGTCGATGGCACGAAAAGTGATTGAAGTGAAGGGCGTTGCAAAATATTTTTCAGGCGTGCCTGCACTCAAGGACATAGATTTTGATCTGGAAGAAGGCGAAGTGCATGCGTTGATGGGCGAGAACGGAGCAGGCAAATCCACCTTATCCAAGATCATATCCGGCATCTATCAGAAGGATGAAGGAACCTATCTGGTCAATGGGGAGGACTGCAGCTTTGTCAATACCCGTCAGGCGGTTGCGAAGGGGGTTGCGATCGTTACCCAGGAGTTTTCTCTCCTGCGGGACCTGTCCGTGGCGGAAAACATATTCATTACGAATGATGAGTACTACAGTGCCGGGTTTCTGTCCAATATGAAGGCGATGGCGGCGAAGACGACGGAGCTTCTGAAGCTGTTTCATATGGAGAATTATATTGATCCATGGGAAAAAGTTGAGAGGCTGACTGTGGCACAGATGCAGATCGTTGAGATCGTCAAAGCTCTCTCCAAGAATGCGCGCATCATCATTCTGGATGAACCGACGGCTTCTCTGTCTGAAAGGGAGATCAATGTTCTGTTTGACGTAGTGCGCAGCCTGAAAAAGGACAAAATCAGTTTTATCATTGTATCCCACAAGATCAATGAGATCTACGAGATCTCAGACCGGATCACGGTGCTGCGCGACGGGAGGCTGATTCTGGGCGGCGCAATAACATCTGAGCTGAAGCAGTCGGAACTGATCCGGGCTATGGTAGGCCGTGAGGTTTCCGACCTGTACGGAGTAGCGAATTTTCAGCACCGCGATTTTTCCGATGAGGAGGTTCTCCTGGAGGTCAATGACCTGTGCGACACCTGGGACTTCGTGAAGAATGTGAGCCTGAAGGTGCACCGCGGAGAGATCGTAGGCCTTTCCGGACTGGTCGGCGCGGGCAGGAGCCAGCTGGTACGCTGCATTTTCGGCGCAGAACAGCACAGCAGCGGGTCCGTTCGCATGAAAGGCCGGGAGCTGAAAAACGGAAGTATTTATGACAGTATGCTTGCAGGGATCGGGTTCGTCTCGGAGGACCGGAAGTACGATGGACTCTTCCAGGAGATGAGCATCAGCATCAATGCAAATATTGCAGATCTGGTTGCGCACAGAGGCAGTCTTCTTTCTCACCGGAAGGATCTGGAAGAGACGATGCGGATGAAGGAAAAGCTGCGTATAAAAATGAATGATGCAGACGCAGCGGTGAAGTATCTTTCCGGCGGCAATCAGCAGAAAGTCCTGCTTGCGAAATGGCTGATGATACATCCGGATCTGCTGATCGTTGATGAACCTACCAGGGGCGTGGATATCGGCGCGAAAGCAGATATATACCAGATCCTGCGCGATCTGGCGGCAGAAGGAACGGGGATCCTGGTGGTATCCTCTGAGATACCGGAGATCATGGGATTGTGTAATACGACCCTGATCATGCGGGAAGGTATCGTCACAGGCGTCCTGAATTCCCGCGAGCTTGATGAGGAAAAGATCGGTTATTATTCCACGATTGGTATGCAGGGAGAGGAAAAATAATGGGCAGCAGTACATTGAAACGGATTACTAAGAACTTTAAAAGTGAACTGACGATGCTTGGAATATTTGCGGTCTTCTTCATCGTTATGAGTTTCGCGTCCCCATATTTTCTGACCAGCCGGAATATTTTGAATATTGTATCACAGGTATCTTCAAATGCCCTTCTGTCGATCGGTATGACGATCGTGATTCTTACCGGCGGGATCGACCTTTCCGTGGGTGGCATTCTGGGGCTGTCGGGAATGATCGGGGCAATGGTGATCAACAGCGGTGACGGCCGGCCGGTGCTGGGTGTGCTGGTCATGCTGGGGGTCGCACTGATCTGTGGTACATTTAATGGCGTTCTGGTCGGATATCTGCGGATGCCGGCATTTATCGTTACGCTGGGTACGACAAATATCTGCCGCAGTCTGGACTATGTGATCTCCAATGCGAACACACAGTCCGGTTTCCCGGACGGATATTCCTTCCTGGGAAAACATAAAGTGTTTGCAGGAATCCCCGTGTATGTATTCTTCCTGATCGCCATGTTCGCGATCTTCATCTTTATTCTTTCAAAGACAAAATTCGGCAGATTTATCTACGCCAGCGGCTCCAATCTGGAGGCAGCGGAGCTGTCCGGGATCAACGTCCGGTTCATCATTATGATGTGCTATGTGATCTCCGGCCTGATGTGTGCACTGGCAGCATGGATCATGACCTCCCGTCTGATGGCCTGCGACCCGACTTACGGCAATGGAGCTGAAATGGATGCCATTGCGGCAGCAGTCATCGGAGGGACCAGCATGAGCGGAGGAAAAGGAACGCTGTGGGGAACCATCATAGGTGTCCTTCTGGTAGGTTCTCTGCGAAATGCACTGAATCTGCTGGGCGTCAATCCGTACTGGCAGGGGAGTGCACTTGGCGCAGTCATTATTCTGGCCGTCCTGGCTGAGCGTATATCTGCGCTTCGGAAGTCCTGACCGGTCTTTTGCGGAAAGATGAAGAGTCCTGGTCCTGACAGATGTCGGGCAATGAAACTGTACCCCGGCACGGCAGAAGCTGTGCTGAATATAGAAAGGAGAAAAATTATGAAGAAAAGAGTTGTTCGTACGCTGCTGACTGCAGCAATGGCGCTGTCTCTGACCGCTGTTGCAGCTACCGGAGTGTTCGCTGAGGAGGCGGATTACAGCGATGTATCGATTGCATATCTGACTCCTTCCCTGGATGTTCCGTTCTGGACCTATGTGAAATTCGGTGTTGAAGATCAGGCCGCCCAGACAATGCCCGGAGCAAAGGTCACGACCTATGATTCCAAGGACAGTGCGGATACACAGCTGGCGAACGCACAGGATGCCATCACAAAGGGCGTTACCGCGATCGTGATCTCTCCGACCGATTCTGCTTCCTGCGTTTCCGTTCTGAGTGAAGCTGAGGATGCCGGCGTTCCGGTCGTGATCTGTGATATCGGATCCGACTCCGGTACCTACCTTTCCTTCATCGCGACCGACAACTTTGCCGGTGCCAAGGAACTGGGAGAATATGTGGCGAGCAAGCTGAATGAAGGCGATCAGGTCGCTCAGATCACTCTGAATCAGGCCCGTATCAACGGCGTGAGAAGAAAAGAAGGATTTGAAGAAGGAATTGCCAGCAATGGTCTGGAAGAGGTCGATTTCCGCCAGATGGAAAAAGTAAACCGTCAGGAAGGACATGACTTCACACAGGATCTTGCTACCGCGTATCCGGAACTGAAATGCGTATTCTGCCATTCCGAAGATCCGTCCATGGGCGCAGTTGCGGCTCTGGAAGAAGTAGGCAACGAGGACTGCCTGGTGGCAGGATTTGACTGTTCACCCGAAGTCGTTGATGCCATCAAAGAAGGCAAGATCATCGCTACCGCTGCACAGCAGCCGGTTCTGATGGGACGTACCTCTGTTGATCAGATCAAGGCAAGCCTTGACGGGGAAGAGGTTGAGAAGGAAGTAACTCTGGGGACCTTCCTTGTAACTGCAGACAACATCGAAGAGAAGTATGATGAACTTCTTGCTGTTGCACTGACTGCAGAATAAAAACCGGAACAGAACGTTCCTTACGGCTGCCGCACGAAAGTGCGGCAGTTTTTTGTTTCATAGGATATTTCGTCGAATTTCCCATGAAACAAAAAGCCTTCGGCAGGATGCGCAGGTTAGTCTGCCATTACTTGCCTGATGACAAACCTCCGATAAAAGGATATAATCAATGGGAAATATACGCAGAAACATAAAACGTCTTCATTGAGCAGGACCCGGTGATGGGTCCTGACTTACAGAACATCAGGATAACGGAGGAATTGTGCATGGCTCATGGTGGAGACATCTATACGAATAAAGTGGACATTGACTTGTCCGTTAACATAAATCCCTATCCGCTCCCCTCGTCGGTGCGTAAGGCGATGTATGAAGCGCTTCTGTACGAAGCGGATCATTATCCGGATCCGGAGTGCCGTGCGCTGCGCACGGCGATCGGAGAGGCCCTGCATCTTCAGAAAGAAAAAATCGTGTGCGGCGACGGGGCGTCACAGCTTCTGATGGCTGCCGTGCATGCGCTGAAGCCGGAAAGAGCGCTGACGTTCGCTCCTGGATATGTGGGATATCAGCATGCGCTGGAGGCAGTTGGCTGCCTCAGTGAGTGTTACCCGCTCAAAGCAGAGAACGGATTTGAAGTGCAGGAGGATCTGATCGGGTATATTAAAAAGGAGACGGATCTGGCCGTGTTTGCCAATCCGAACAATCCGACGGGTCGCATCCTCTCCCGGGATCTGCTGCGCAGGCTGATCGAACGGGCAGAGGAGACCGGGACCTGGCTGATGGTGGATGAGAGCTATCTCATGCTGCGGGATCCGGATGTCCCGGATCCGTGGGAGGATCTTGAGGAAGTACTGGATTCGCATCCGCATCTGATCCTTCTTCGCGCATTTACAAAATCCTTTGCGATTCCCGGAATCCGGCTGGGATATGTCCTGTCGGGAAATAAAACCTTCCTGGACCGGCTTCAGGCACAGCTTCCGGAATGGAATGTATCGGTGATCGCGCAGAAGGGCGGCGTCGCAGCAGCAGGAGAGCTGGAGACCGTTAAGGAGCAGGCAGGGCTGATCTGCCGGGAAAAGAAGCGCTTCCAGGAGCAGCTTCGCACTCTCGGAATGGAAGTATTTGACAGTGAAGCGAATTATTTCCTGGTCCGTTCGCGGCGCGATCTGTATCAGGAACTGCTGGACCAGGGGATCCTGATCCGCAGATGTGATGACTTTGCCGGCCTGGACGGACAGTATTTCCGCTTCGGAGTGCGCACGCAGGAGGAAAGCGAAAAAGTCCTGGCGGCGCTGGAAAAAGTGGGTGCAGCTGTTTCCGGAAGAGCGGGTCAGAAGGGAACTGTCCCCCAAGCAGCCAATCAGGACCTGCAGGATCATAAAAATGCGGATATAAGGGAAGCAGAGCAGAAAACAGAAACAGTAAAGGAGTATCATCCCGGAGCCTTTGCCAGAATCGAGCATGTGCTTCCTGCCGATATTGAACGCAACAGCTTCCGCACGATCGGCCGGGAGCTGGCTTTGCAGGGCAGGACGCCGGGTCCGCTTGAGGCACCGGTGACCATGCGGCTGATTCATACTTCGGCTGATTTCGAATATGCCGACACGGTCTACTATTCGGAAAATGCGGTGGAGACCGCCTGGAAACTGATCGAAAGCGGTGCAGATATCGTGACGGATACGAATATGGCACTGGCAGGAATCAATAAAACGGAGCTTGCGAAGTATGGCGGGGAGGCTCACTGCTTCATGGCACTGCCGGAGACAGCCCGGCGGGCCAGGGAACTGGGAAGCACACGCGCGGCAGTTTGCATGCAGATGGCAGCGGAGCTGAACAAGCCGGTGATCTTTGCGATCGGAAATGCACCGACCGCACTGATCGAACTGCGCAGAATGTATGATGAAGGTATTTTCCGGCCGGCATTTGTGATCGGAATGCCGGTGGGGTTTGTGAATGTTGTGGTGTCCAAGGAACTGATCATGGAGACGGACATTCCGTGTATCATCAACCGGGGCCGGAAGGGCGGCAGTAATGTGGCGGCGGCAACATGCAATGCGCTGCTCTACAGCCTTCGGGACAGGAAGGAGAAGCAGCAGCCGTGAGACATGGGTTTACGACCGGAAGCTGCGCGGCGGCGGCAGCGAAAGCAGCTTCACATATGCTGCTCACAGGGGAGACCCTGAGTGAAGTTTCGATCACGACGCCCAAGGGCCTGGTATACACTGCGGAGCTGGAACAGATCATACGCACAGAGAACAGCGTGATCTGCGGCGTTCAGAAGGACGGCGGGGATGACCCGGATGTGACCACCGGGCTGATCGTGCTGGCAGAAGTGTCTTTCGATACACGCTCCGGAAGCGCTGGCGGCAAAAGCACGGATAATAGTGCCGGCGATGATAGAAAAGAGCAGGCCGGCAAGACTGAGCGGGTTTTCATCGACGGCGGGAAGGGCGTCGGGAGGGTCACGATGCCGGGGCTGGATCAGCCGGTTGGAAATGCTGCGATCAATTCCGTGCCCCGGGAGATGATCCGCCGGGAAGTGGAAAGCATACTGGAGAAGACCGGCATGGACTGCCGCCTGCGTGTGATCATCAGTATACCGGGCGGGGAAGAGGTCGCTGCGAGGACTTTCAATCCAAGACTGGGTATCACCGGCGGCCTTTCGGTGCTGGGTACCAGCGGAGTTGTGGAACCGATGAGCGCCCAGGCTCTGCTGGATACGATCCGTGTGGAGCTGCGTCAGAAGAAAGCATTGGGAGCTCCGGTGGCAGCGATGACTCCGGGCAATTACGGGCTGGATTTTATGAAACAGACCTATGGGTTTGATCTGGATCAGAGTGTAAAGTGCAGCAACTTCATCGGGGCTTCTGTCGATATGGCTGCAGAACTGGGTTTTTCAAAGATTCTGCTCACCGGGCATATCGGTAAGATGATCAAGGTGTCCGGCGGAATCATGAACACCCATTCCCATGAAGCGGACTGCCGTATGGAGCTGCTGGCAGCAGCGGGACTGCGCGCCGGAGCAGATCCGGATGTCCTGCGGGAACTGCTGGGAGCCGCCACGACCGATGAAGCAGTACGCATCCTCACGGAAAAGGGATGTCTGCACGCTGTCATGGAGCAGGTGATGGACCGGATCCGCTTTTATCTGCAGGCACGCTGCGGAGGGAAACTGCAGACGGAGTGTATTGTCTATTCGAGTGTCGAAGGGCTTCTGGGAATGACCGGCGGCGCCATGGATCTGCTGGAAGAGATCCGCGGCTTTTATGCTTCATCACAGAGGTAGATGAAAAGCCGGAACTCATCCGTGAGTTCTGCGCATCGTGTGAACGATCGGAAAAGAACATAGAAAGCATAGAGTGAAAAGAACATAAATACAGAGATGGGCAGAATCAGATTGGAGGAAAATATGAAAGGCTGTGTATTTTTTGTCGGTGCCGGACCCGGAGCTGAGGATCTTATTACAGTGCGCGGAATGAGACTTCTGCAGCAGGCGGATATCGTAGTCTATGCCGGATCGCTGGTGAATCCCGCACTGCTGGGATATGCACCGGAAGGCTGTAAGATCTACAACAGTGCTTATATGACACTGGAGGAAGTACTGGAGGTGCTGATCAAAGGCGCGAATGACGGAAAACGCGTAGTGCGTCTGCATACCGGGGATCCCAGTGTATACGGAGCAGTCGTGGAACAGATGGAGCAGCTGGACGCTGCCGGCGTTCCTTATGAATCCTGTCCCGGTGTGAGCGCTGCATTCGGAGCTGCGGCATCCCTGAACCTGGAATATACGCTTCCTGAGCTGTCCCAGACTCTGATCATCACACGGATGGAAGGCAAGACAGGCGTACCGGAAAAAGAAAAGATCGAATCTCTTGCGGCACACCGGGCATCAATGGCGATCTATCTGAGCACGGGGATGCTGGAGGAGCTGTCCCACCGCCTGATCGACGGCGGTTACGCACCGGATACACCGGCGATTCTGATCTATAAGGCAACCTGGCCGGAAGAAGAAGCCTACGGCTGCAAGGTGAGTGAACTGGCACAGACGGCTGCGGAGCACAATATCCGGAAGACAGCGCTGGTGCTGGTAGGAGATGTACTTGCCAAGTCCGGCTACGCGAAATCACGCCTTTATGCGGCAGACTTTTCCACGGAATTCCGGAGTGCAAAATGAAGAAGATACATCTGATCAGCTTTACCGCAGCCGGTCTGGAACTGGAAAGGCGCCTGATCAGCGCACTGCAGCAGTATGGCCCGGAGGACTGGGTATTATTTCCGGTCACCCGATACCGGCATGGAAATGATACCGCCTGTCCGGATTCAATGAATGGGGAAATACCGGACGGGGCAGTGCCGGGGGAGATCCGTTTTGCGGGAGAAGGCCTTGCAGAGTGGGCAGGGGAAGCTATGGGCAGCGGCGATATCCTGCTTTTCATCGGCGCTGCGGGAATTGCTGTGCGCACCATTGCTCCTTATGTAAGAGACAAGCTGAAGGATCCCGCTGTACTGGTGATGGATGAGCGGGGCAATTACGTGATCTCGCTGCTCTCCGGTCACGTGGGCGGAGCCAATGCATTTGCGGCACTCATAGCGGATGTGTGCGGTGCGCTTCCGGTGATCACCACCGCGACAGATATCAACGGAGCATTTTCTGCAGATCTTTTTGCCAAGGAGAATCACCTGCAGATCGTAAACCGCAGCGCGATCGCGGCAGTATCGACGAAAGCGATCGAAGAAAAACCGGTACGCCTGTGCATTGAAGGATTTCCGCCGCAGGAGAAGCCGGATGTTGCTCTTGTAACGCATCAGACGTATCAGTCTGCGACGGATCAGGAGAAACGTGCTTTCTTTACACCCGGAACACTCGTGCTCTGCCCGAAACGCTATGCGCTCGGGATGGGGTGCAAAAAGGGGATGCCGGCGGAGCGGCTTGAGGAAGTCTTCCGGGAGATCCTTGAGATCACCGGAATTGAGGAAGCACAGATCGGAGCACTGTGCTCGATCGATATAAAGAGTGAGGAACCGGGTCTGCTGGAACTGTCCGCAAAGCATCGCCTGCCGTTTCTCACCTTTTCAGCGGAAGTACTCCGGAACATTCCGGGGGATTATTCCGGATCCGGCTTTGTGCAGGGTCAGGTCGGAGTTGATAATGTATGTGAACGTTCGGCCATGGCAGCGGTCGGCACCGGAGGAACGCTGATTCTGAAGAAGCAGGTCCGCAGCGGGATCACGGCAGCGGTCGCTGAAAGATCAGGGAACTTGTCATAACGGGAAATCGGAAACAGAATCGGAGGGACTGGTTGGTATGAGTACGATATATGTAGTGGGAATGGGACCGGGCCGGGAGGATATGATGACGGCTCTTGCGCTTGACGTGCTTCGAAAGGCAGATGTGATCATCGGGTATCCGGTTTATCTTGATCTGCTGGGTGAAGAGTTTTCGCAGAAGGAATTCCTCTCAACGCCTATGCGTAAGGAGACAGAGCGGTGCAGGATGTGCTTTGAGGAAGCCGAAAAAGGAAAACAGGTCGCAATGATCTGCTCCGGAGATGCCGGAGTTTACGGAATGGCATCCCTGATGTTTGAACTCGGACAGGAACATCCGGGCTTTGATATCCGGATCATACCCGGGATCACAGCGGCCAACAGCGGCGCGGCTGTACTGGGAGCTCCGCTTAATCACGACTACTGTGTGATCAGTCTCAGTGATCTGCTTACTCCCTGGGAAAAGATCGAGAAACGTCTGCGGATGGCAGCCCGCGGCGGATTTGCCATTGCTTTGTATAATCCCTCCAGCCACCGCAGAAAAGATTATCTGCAGCGTGCCTGTGACATCCTTCTGGAGGAAATTCCCGGCACCACCGCCTGCGGCTATGTGCGCAATATTGGCAGAGACGAGACGCAGGCCGTTACATGTACGCTTTCCCAGCTGCGCGATGCGCAGGTCGATATGTTTACTACTGTATTTATCGGCAATCCGGAGACAGTGATCATGGATGGCCGGCTGGTCACTCCGAGAGGGTATAAGGTATGAGCAGGATCATTCTCTTTTCCGGAACAAGCGAGGGCAGACAGCTGTCGGAGGCACTGGAGAAAGCCGGTGTGGAACATCTGGTGTGTGTGGCTACCTCGACCGGGGCTGAGGTAATGGAACATGGAATGTTTGCCCGTGTGCATGAAGGACGGCTTGATGCGCAGCAGATGAAGGATCTTGTTCAGGCAGAGAAAGCGCAGATTCTTGCGGATGCCACCCATCCTTATGCGGATGTGGTCTCCAGGACGATCCGGGAATGTGCGCAGCAGCTCCATATCCCGTATCTGAGGGTCCTGCGTAAAAGCGTGCAGACGGCTCCTGAAGACACGGGCCATGTACATTTTTTTGAAGATGCGCAGTCCTGCCGCAGCGCGCTTCTGAAAACAGAGGGTAATATCCTTCTTACGACCGGCAGTAAACAGCTTTCTTTTTTCACGGAGGAGCAGGATCTGGAAGAGCGCCTGTATGCGCGTGTCCTTCCGACAGCACAGAGTCTGCAGCTCTGTGAGCAGGCCGGAATTGGTGTGAAACACGTGATCGCGATGTTCGGTCCGTTTTCTGAGGAGATGAACGCGGCGATGCTCGCACAGTACCGGATCCGGGTAATGGTCACCAAGGAAAGCGGTGATGCAGGCGGATTTACGGAGAAAGTGCGTGCAGCGTCAAAAGCAGGCTGTGAAGTATTCGTGATCGGAAGGCCTTCCGAGGAAGAAGGCGTCTCCTGGCAGGAGGCAGCCGAAATGCTTGTAAAGAGCGATGCAGTCCGTGGCATAACGGAGGAATCTTCGGAAACGACCGGCCTTCATGCGGAAGGGGCTGAAAAACAGCTACACAGTCTTGAGATCTCCCTGGTCGGGATCGGGATGGGAAATGAAGATACACTGACAGTCGGAGGAAAAAAGGCGATCGGGAAAGCTGACATGATCCTCGGAGCAGAGCGGATGATCGAACCTTTCCGGAAACAATATCCCGGTAAGCAGTTTGTCTGTGAATACCTTGCCGGACGCATCCTCGATGCGATCCGGGAAAGGCTGCATCAGACAGAGCCGGGGCATAAGCTCCGTGCGGCAGTCCTGTATTCAGGTGATACCGGATTTTACAGCGGCGCGGCCACTCTCCATAAAGTACTTGATCCATGGGCTTTGGGCTGTGACTTTCCGGTCAGCGTGAAACAGTATGCCGGAATATCCAGTTTTTCCTATCTGAGCGCTGCACTTGGGACAGGCTACGCCGGTGCAGCCCTTCAAACCTGGCACGGACACTCCGATGATCCGTTTTATGAGCGCTCTCTCGTAAAGAATGTCCGGGAGCATGAACAGTGCTACCTTCTTCTTTCCGGGGTGAAGGATGTGCAGCGCCTGGGAAGAGTACTTCTGGAAGAGGGCCTGGATCAATGCAGAGTCTTTCTCGGATACCAGCTGGGCAGCGAGGAAGAGAAGATCCTTTCTCTGTCCCCTCAGGAAGCTTCCGGGCTTGAACAGGAAGGGCTGTATATTGCAATGATCCGCAATCCTCAGCCCGCAGAAGAACCGATCGTGAAGGTGCTTCGTGACGAAGATTTTATGAGAGACCGGACACCCATGACAAAAGAAGAGATCCGGCACCTGAGTATCCTGAAGCTGGAACTGACGCCTTCATCGGTGATGTATGATATCGGAGCAGGGACAGGTTCCGTATCCTGTGAAGCGGCCAGGCTGCATCCCGGTATCAGAGTATACGCGATCGAGCAGAAAGAAACAGCGGTGCAGATACTGCAAAAGAATATTGCGCAGCTGCACTGTGGAAATGTGACCGTGGCAGAAGGGAAAGCTCCTCAGGTTCTGGAAGAGCTTCCGGCGCCTACGCATGCATTTATCGGAGGAAGCTCCGGAGCTTTGAAAGACATCCTGGAACTGCTCCGCAGGAAAACTCCCGGAATACGGGTGGTGGTAAATGCCATCAGTCTGGAGACCCTCGGGGAGATCCTTCGTTGCGCAAAAGAACTGGAATTCACTCCGGAGATGGTCCAGATTCAGGCGAGCCGGTCCCATGAGGTGGGAGCGTACCATCTGGTTAAGGCGGAGAACCCTATCTGGATCGCGGCCTTCCGGCTGTAAGGCTCACCGTCCAACCGGAAAGTATAGTTTATCAGGTCGGTCTTCCGGCCGCGAGTAAGGAGGAGTTAGAAGAATGACAGTTTTTAAGCCGGTTCCCCGCGTGCTTATCGCAGCGCCGAAAAGCGGGAGCGGGAAGACCATGATCTCCTGCGGCCTTATGCAGATCATGAAGGAAGACGGGGAAAAAGTCCATGCTTATAAATGCGGACCGGATTATATTGACCCCATGTTCCACAGGCGTGTACTGGGGATTCCTTCCGAAAATCTGGACCCGTTTTTTGCCGGGCCGGAGCAGATCCGTGCACAGCTTTGCGCTGGAGAGGAAGGCAGCATTGCTCTGATCGAAGGTGTCATGGGCATCTATGACGGAGTCGGAGGAACGCAGCTGACGGGATCGGCTTACCATGTGGCGCAGATCACGGACAGTCCGATCGTGCTGGTGATGGATGTGCGCGGGATGGGCGCTACCATGCTTTCCCTGCTGAAAGGAATCCTTGGAGATGACCGGGATCACCGTGTCCGCGGAGTGATTCTGAACCGGATCACGAAGAATTTTTACGAGCGTATGCGGCCTCTCATATCACAGTTGGGTGTGGAACCTTTAGGGTTCCTGCCTGTGATGAAGGGAGTGGGCCTCGAGAGCAGACATCTTGGATTGAAGCAGCCTGAGGAGATCGAAAGTCTGAATGATCAGCTGCATACGATCGCTGAAGGTCTGCGGGAAAATGTACAGCTGGATGCTCTTCGGAGAATTATGCAGGAAGCGCCGGAGGTGGAAGTTCCGGAGAAAACGTCAAGCCCGGCAGCGGCTGATGCTCCGCCCATGGTTCTTGCGGTGGCGAGGGATCCGGCATTCACATTTTATTATGAAGCAAACCTGCGTGCTTTCCGGGAGAGAGGGATCACGATCCGCGAGTTTTCCCCATTGAAGGATTCCGGTATTCCGAAGGAAGCCGACGGACTGCTTCTGGGCGGAGGATATCCGGAGCTGTACTGCCCGGAACTTTCCGGAAACCGTTCAATGAGAGAGAGCATCCGGGAGGCGATCCTTGGCGGAATGCCTTCCCTGGCAGAATGCGGCGGCTTCATGTACCTGCACGAGAGCATGACGGATCCGGAAGGCAGAAAGTGGCCGATGGCCGGGGTAATTCCGGGAGGCAGCAGCAACACCGGGAAATTGTGCCGGTTCGGATATGTGGAACTGGAAAAAAACCGACTGCCGGGGTCTGCTGTGACGGACGGTTCCGGGAACGAAGTATCTGAGGAACCGTCCCGGAAGGAAAGACCGGATGCTGCACTTTTACGTGAAGGCGAGCAGATCAGGGGACATGAGTTCCATTATTATGACAGTGAGACAAATGGAACAGACTGTATTGCGGTAAAGACAGGCGGAAACCGGAGATGGGAATGTGCATTTCTGGGAAGAGAACATCTTTGGGGCTTCCCCCATTTGTACTATCCATCAGCGCCATTCTTTCTGGAACGGTTTATCGCACAGATGAAAGAATATCATTTCGAAAAAATGACACAATAAATAATGACATAATAGAAAGGGAGCATATCACGTGTGTGATCTGCTCCCTTTCAGGATTCTTTTTAATGGTTCCGAGGTCCGGAGTAACCTTTATCAGGGGTAGACCGGATCCGTAGGATCGTAACCGGTGCCGCTGCCGGAAGCCGGTTTCACACTGGGCCAATGGGTAGCCGCCAGGGGATCGGTATTTCCGTAGTAGTTGATATTTACAGTGGTGCCGATCGGACAGTTCTTATAAATGTAATAGGCATCGATACACGCCAGACGGATGCATCCGTGTGAGACAGCCTGTCCCAGCTGGCTGTATCCGGTGATGGACATGGAAGAGGGATCATAGGATCTCTGATACGGTATCGAGTGGAACAGGATACTCGGGAAAAGGTGAGAGCAGTACTGGCCCCAGGAAGGTCCCATCAGCTCATGCCAGCGCAGCTTGTCCTGGATGGTGGTCGTACCTGTGGGAGTTGCACCATTTGCTCCAGGAGAACAGTACATTGCCTTGACGGCAGTGGTTCCGCGGTAGACAGTGATGATGTTTGTGGAAAGATTGACCCGGATGGACCAGGGTCCTGTAGCGTTTGCGATCGGATCTTTGTAGGTACCGTCCTTTTCAAACGTATATTTCTTTCCGTCAATGGTCACTTCACCGGTGGTCATTGCTCCGGTAGTGGGATCAAAGTAGTACTTTTTGGTACCGAGTGTTTGCCAGCCGGTCTGCATTTCACCTTTATCATTGAAATAATAGCTCTTACCGCTGAGTGTCAGCCAGCCTGTGACCGCCTGTCCGTATGTAGCGGAATTGCTGCTGAAATAATACTTGATGCCCTTGCGCTTTTTCCAGCCGGTGAGGCAGCTGTATCCGAGCTTTTTGGTGAAATAATAGGTCTTTCCCTCCCAGGTCTGCAGGCCGCTCTGACGGTAACCGCTTTTCTCATTGAAATAATAGAGCTTGCCATTGATCTTGATCACGCCATACTGCATGCGTCCGTTGGTTTTAAAATAGTAGTAACGCTTGGAGATCTTTGTCAATCCCTTGGCTCTGGCGCCTTTTTTTGAAGGATTGAAATAGAACATGTTGGATCTTTTTTTTGCAGTATTCGTGATCCGGACAAAGCCTTTGACCTGTACTCCTGTTTCCGGAGAGAAATAGTAATGCTGTTTCCCGATCTTTGCCATTCCGGAGACACGGGTAAAGTCGGTCGGTTTGAAATAATAAGTGCGGCCTTCGACAGTGAGCCAGCCCTTTGCCAGTGTTCCGTCTTCCTTTGTGTAGTAATATTTGCCGCTGCGTTTGAACATTCCCAGACGCACACGCCCTTTTGTGCTCAGAAAGTAATAATAATTGCCGGAACCTTCCGGAAACTGCGTAATGCCTTTATAGCCGGTGACATTTTTGCCGGTGGCTGTATTATAAAGGTAGGTACGGCTGCCGGACTTGCGGACCGCATAAGCAGGGGTCGCGGCAGCGGGTGTCGTGGCAGCGGGTGTCGTGGCAGCAGGTGTCGCGGCAGCAGGCGTTGCGGCAGCGGTCGCTGCATCAGCAGGCTGGACAGAGGTCGTACCGGTCGTTGCAGCTGTACCGGCAGAAGGATCCGCAGAGGCACTCATACTGATCATGAATGCCGTGATGATAAAAAAGAAAATCAATGACAGATGTTTTTTCATAAATCACTCCTCAAAACACAGGGGAAAGGTTATTTTCGGAACTTCCGGAAAGAAACAATACGCGAAGCTGTCGCTTCCTGACAGTAGACTCACGAAATCGCTTTCAGCGATTTTGTTCGTTATCTTATCGGTTCCCTTCGGGAAACAGCAGCTTTGCTGCTTCCGATAAGATACATTATAGCAACGGAATATTTGTTTCGCAAGCTAGAAGGTTGTATTTTATGGGGATTTAGTCTATAATGACTTGGCAAATGGAGGTTTATTGTGAGAAGAGAACGATATAAGCGGCTGATTATGTTTCTTGCATCGGTGCTTGTGATCGGAATACAGACCGCGAATTTTGCCTATGTATGGTTTTCCCAATACAATTACCGGAGTGTGATTGGGTCAGTGTACTGGAGAAGAGGACACTGGGCCCTGTTTGCGCTGTATGCCTTGATCGTCCTGTTGATGTCCAGGCTTTTCGGCGCTCTGAAAGTCGGATATATGCGGGTGCTGGATGTGATCATTTCACAGATTCTGTCTGTGATCAGCGCGAACTTTGTTGCTTATATCCAGCTGGCGCTGATCGGTCGATGGAAATTCCTTACCCATATAAAGCCGATGATCCTCCTGACATTGGTCAATCTTGTGGTGGTGCTGGTGTGGGTGGTTTTCACAAGGTGGATCTATACGGTGATCTATCCGCCGAAGCGAAGCATTGTGATCTATGAGAATCATGACCCGGACAGGCTGATGAAAAAGATGAAGTCCCGGAAGGACAAGTATGTGATCGGTGAAGCGGTCCATACAGAAAAAGGGATGGATTATATTATGGAAAGGATCCCGCTTTACGAGAATGTGATTCTCGGGGACCTTCCTTCGCATGAACGGAATCAGCTTCTCAAGTTCTGCTTTGAGAAGAATATCCGGTGCTACTGCTCTCCCAAGATCTCAGATATTATGATCATGAGTTCGGAGAAGATGCATATGTTCGATACACCGCTGCTTCTGTTCCGCAACAGAGGACTGACGGTGGAACAGCAGGTCATCAAACGTGTTTTTGATATCGTGGTCTCTTTCCTGATGCTGACAGGCCTTTCACCGCTGCTTGCGCTGATCGCACTGCTTGTGAAGTGTTACGATGGCGGACCGGTACTGTATTCCCAGGAGAGACTTACCAAGGACGGAAGGGTGTTCCGAATACTGAAGTTCAGGAGCATGCGGGTCGATTCGGAAAAAGCTGGCGCACGCCTGGCGATGAAGAACGATGACCGGATCACGCCTGTCGGAAAGATTTTGAGGAATATTCATTTTGACGAGCTTCCTCAATTGATCAATATTCTGAGAGGGGACATGTCCATCGTAGGACCCAGGCCGGAACGTCCCGAGATCGCAGCCGAATATACGAAAGAGATTCCTGAGTTTCCTTTCCGCCTGAAAGTACAGGCCGGACTGACCGGGTATGCTCAGGTGTACGGTAAATATAATACGACTCCTTATGACAAGCTGAAGCTGGATCTTACCTATATTGAGAACTATTCGTTTTTCATGGACCTGCAGCTGATCGCAACAACGGTAAAGATTCTCTTCCAGAAGGAAAATACAGAGGGAGTAGAGCACTGGCAGACGACAGCTTCCAGTGAACAGGACAACTGGTCCAATGAACAGAAATTATGATAATATAAATGATTTCGGTCAGGCTGACCGCGGGAAGGAAGATCTTCCCCTTGTGAGCGTGTGCATGCCTGCTTATAATGCCGGTGCCACGATCCGGGAAGCCATAGCTTCCGTCCTTTCCCAGAATGTGCCTCTGGAACTGATCGTGGTACTGGACGGAACAGATGAAGAAACGCAGTGCGTTCTGGAAGAACACAGAGGAGACAGCAGGGTTAAAGTTCTGCGCAATGCCAGCCGCATGGGAGCTGCCGGAAGCAGGAATATAGCCGTGGCTCATGCCTGCGCTCCGTACGTGGCATTCCTTGATGCGGATGATCTGTGGGCTGAGGGAAAACTGGAAAAACAGCTGGCCGTGCTTGAACAGTCGGGGAGGATCCTCTGCTGCACAGCCAGGGAACTGCTCCTGCCGGACGGCAGCCATACAGGACGCGTGATTCCGGTCTCCCGGGTGATCCGGTATGAGGATCTTCTGAAGACCAACAGCATCAACTGTTCCTCAGTGCTGGTGCATACACAGGCGCTGAAGCGATTTCCCATGGAGCATGAGGACAGCCATGAGGATTATATTACCTGGCTGAAGATTCTCCGGGAGTTTGGGCCGGCTGACGGCCTGAATGAGCCGCTTCTTTATTACCGTCTCAGCAGCTCAGGCAAATCCGGTACAAAGCTGAAGTCAGCGCGCATGACATTCCGGGTATACCGCTATATGGGTTTCTCTTTTCCAAAGTCCGTTTACTGCTTTTTGAATTATGCCGTCCGCGGCGTCGGAAAATATCTGGGAAGCCATCTTCACAGATGATACATGTGAAATTGATCGTAGGATGAAAATGACACAGAAAAAAAAGGAATGCCGTGAAGTCATCACACTGGTGATGCGGCTCGCAAAGAATGATTTTAAAACGAAATACGCAGGCTCTTACCTGGGAATCTTCTGGGCATTTGTACAGCCTGTGGTGACGGTGCTGGTGTACTGGTTCGTATTCTCCAAGCTGAGGAGCGGGATGGTGCGTGAGGTCCCGTTTATCCTGTGGCTGATCGCGGGCCTGGTCCCCTGGTTTTATTTCCAGGACTGCATGAACACCGGATGCAATGCTCTGATCGAATACAGTTATCTGGTAAAGAAGGTCGTTTTCCGCATTGAAGTGCTGCCGGTCGTGAAGATCGTCTCAGCACTGTTTGTGCATTTGTTTTTCATTGCAGTCGTGCTGGTGCTGTATACCGTGATGGGACATGTGCCCGGGATCACTGCGATTCAGATCATTTATTATACATTCTGTATGTTTGTACTCACTCTCGGGGTCGCTTATCTGAACTGCTCGGTAGCGGTCTTTTTCCGGGATCTGACGCAGATCGTAAATATCATGCTGCAGGTGGGGGTGTGGATGACGCCTATTATGTGGAATTTCAGCGATTTCAACCTGAGCGCCCCGCTGCAGATCATCTTTAAGCTGAATCCGATGTATTATATCGTGGAGGGCTACCGCGGTGCATTGATCGACCGGGTGTGGTTCTGGGAAAGACCGGAACTTACCGCTTATTTCTGGTGTTTTACGCTGGCGGTCATGCTGGTCAGTACCAGAATCTTTTCAAAACTGCGGATCCATTTTGCGGATGTTCTCTGATACCATGTAACTGTCGGCAGAAACAATACTACACGAAAAGAGATAACAATGGAAAATTCTTCTGATGCGGCGATCCGTGTTGAGCATCTGACGAAAATATATAAGCTTTACAACCGTCCGCGGGACCGTTTTCTCGAATCGCTGGGACTTGGCAGAGGCAAAGTCCTCTCCCGGGATCATTATGCGCTGAGAGATGTCAGCTTTACTGTGAGACGGGGGGAGACGATCGGGATAATCGGGACCAATGGTTCCGGGAAATCTACGATCCTGAAGATCATTACCGGCGTGCTGGGGGCGACTTCCGGCCAGGTGTCGGTAGACGGCAGAATATCCGCACTGTTGGAGCTGGGCGCCGGATTCAACATGGAGTATACCGGTATTGAAAACGTATATCTGAACGGGACAATGATCGGGTTTTCCAAAGAAGAGATCGATGATCGGCTGCAGGATATCATTGATTTCGCAGATATCGGTGAGTTCATCTATCAGCCGGTCAAAACATATTCCAGCGGTATGTTCGTACGGCTGGCTTTTGCGGTAGCGATCAATATCGATCCGGAGATCCTGATCGTCGACGAAGCGCTTTCCGTGGGAGATGTTTTTTTTCAGTCGAAATGTTACCGCAAATTTGAAGATTTCAAACGTATGGGAAAAACGATCCTGTTCGTCAGCCATGATCTGAGCAGCATCAGCAAGTATTGCGACCGTGTGGTCCTGCTGAATAAAGGATCGAAGATCGCGGAAGGGTCTCCCATGCATATGGTGGATCTGTACAAAAAGCTGCTGGTCGGCCAGCTGGATCTGGAAACGCTGGAAGTGAAAGGCGCTAAGGAACCGGCACAGGGAGAAAGCAGCGGATTCCGCGAGGCCGGACATAAGAGCGGGGATCCGTGGACCCCGGATTTCCCGGTCAATCCGCAGATCAATGAATACGGAGACCGGATCGCGGAGATCACAGGTTTCAATATACTGGACCGGGACGGAAATTCCAGCAACACGATCGGAAAGGGTGAAGAATGCACGATCCAGATGCGTGTTCGCTTTCACGGCAGGGTAGACGACCCGATCTATGCATTTACGATCACGGATCTGAAAGGAACGGATATCACAGGCACCAACAGCCTGTTCGAGAAAGCGTCCGTCAAGGCAATGCGCGACGGGGATGTACAGGAGATCTCATTTACCCAGAATATGGACATGCAGGGAGGAGAGTATATGCTTTCTCTTGGCTGTACGGGATATGACGGGAATGATTTCGTCGTTCACCACCGGCTGTATGAGGCCTGCAATCTGACGATCGTATCGGAGAAAAATACGGTTGGTTTTTATGATACCAATTCGAAAGTGACCCTGATCAGGGATTATCATGAAGACGGAGAACAAAATGCCTGAAAAGCTTGACAAACAGGAATTTATCGGGAAGGTCCGCCTGGATTACACCTGGTACAGCGGGGAGGATCTTTACACAGACGGAGAGATCGAAAACCGGCTTCTGGAGATTGCGAAGAGCACACCGGAGGCCGCTTTGAATGCTGTCATTGCGGAGGAAAAGGACTGGGCGGTGCTCTATCATATGTCTCATATCCGTGAGAATGTGACGGATGCTGTTACGATCAGCAAAGATGAGGATGTGCTGGAGATCGGATCCGGATGCGGAGCTGTCACCGGCAGCCTGGCACGCCGTGCGCACAGTGTCACATGTATCGATCTTTCCAGAAAGAGAAGTCTGGTCAATGCGTACCGCCATCGTGACCTGGATAATGTGGAGATCCTGGTGGGCAATTTCCGGGACATTGAGGAAGGAATCAGCAGAAAATTTGACTGCATTACCCTGATCGGTGTGTTTGAGTACGGGGCTGCATATATCGGCGGAAAGGATCCATATGGAGAATTTCTGCGCAGGATCCGAAGACATCTGAAGCCGGACGGAAGGCTGATCATTGCGATCGAGAACCGGCTTGGTCTGAAGTACTGGGCGGGAGCCCGGGAGGACCACACAGGAGGATACTTCGACGGGCTGGAGGATTATCCCGGGCAGGATGATATCCATACTTTCTCCCGCCCGGAGCTGGAGGAGATTCTTTCTTTGAACGGGTTTCCGAAGAGCCATTTTTACTACCCGTATCCGGATTACAAACTGCCGACAGTGATCTATTCGGATGATTATCTACCCAGGACAGGCAGCCTGAATACAAATATCTGGAATTTTGACCGGGATCGTCTGATCCTTTTTGATGAGACGAAAGTATTCAATTCGCTTATCCGCAGCGGACTGTTCTCACAGTTTTCGAATTCTTTCCTTGTGATCGCAGGATCTGGGGAAGATGCAGGAAACAGAACGCAGAGCGGAAGAGCGGTCTATATCAAATTTTCCAATGACCGCAGCCGCCGTTTTTCGGTGAATACCCAGATCCGGAAGGAAGCAGACGGAACACTTTCCGTTGTGAAAGAGGCGTCCTTTGATGAAGGATGGTCCCATATTTCCAATATGGCCAGACACAGTCTTCAGCTGCAGGAACTGTTTGCCGGGAGCATCCTGAAGGTGAACAGGGCGGTTCAGGAGGATAACTGTCTGCGTCTTGAATATCTGCCATACACTCGGACTCTGGCGGACGAAGCGGCAGCTGCATGGAAAGACGGGCGGAAGAAGGAGAGCCGCAGCATACTGCAAAGGCTCTGCAGCCTGATCGAAAGCCGTGCAGATGCTCCGTTTACGATCTCGGAGGGTTTCTGTACCCTGTTCAGCAGGCAGACGTATCCTTATCAGGATCGGACCCTGCCGGTAACGGATCTGGATATGATCGCGGACAATGTTCTCATTGATCCGGATACCGGCAGCTGGACGCTGATCGATTATGAGTGGACGGTGGATTATCCCATACCGGTGCGGTTCGTACTGTTCCGGATCTGGCACTATTTCCATGCCTATTATGTAGATTCCAATGAGACCGATGAGAAGGTCTTTATGGAGGAAGCCGGATTCACATGGCCTGAGGTCCTGCTTTATCTGGAGATGGAACAGGCATGGCAGGAGAGGATCGACCTGGAGCATCATCCGCTGCGTACCCTTTATGCCCAGATCACGCCGGGCTGTAAAGTACCGCGTGAAGTACGTCATGCTGAGCGCAACAGCGCAGATCCGGAAGGAACCGCATATTTCGGACTGAAAGGAGACGGTCATTCCAGCACAGGTACAGGGGAAAAGCAGCAGCCCGTAAGTGAAAAAGTAGTGCGCGGGATCCGGATGAATCTGCGGCAGGACACTTTTGAGACGGTGCTTTCCACGAAAAAGATCGGAGCCGTAAGCTATATCCGGTGGGATCCGGTGTCCAATCTGATGTGCAGGATGAAGATCACACAGGTCATATCGCCGGTCGTAGTAAAGATCACACCGCTGAACGGCTTCCGGAACGGTGAATGGGATGAATTCTGGTCACTGGATCCGGCTTATCTGATCGAAGGAGATATTCCGGACAGGTGCAGGATCACTCTGAAAGGAAGAATTGAAATGATTCCGGTGGCGATCAAGCTGCCGGACATGGATGCCGTGCGCAGGGAGAGGGACGGACTTGCCCTTCAGGTGCAGGATCTGTCGGCACAGCTGCTGGCGACCAGATCGACGAAAGCTTTCCGTGCCGTGGAGAAGCTGCGCAGGGTGCGCAACTTTGTAATGGCCAGAGTACGTGCGCTGCCTCCCTTCCGTGTGAAAGTTTCTGAAGGCGCAGGAGATCAGCGCTATCAGAAATGGTTCGCGGAGCACAGCGCCACGCAGGAGGACCTTGAGCTTCAGCGCAAGCTGACGCTTCCGAAGCAGCCGAAGATCAGTATCCTGGTTCCCACCTGGAACACTCCGGAAAAATATCTTCGGGAGATGATCGATTCCGTACAAAATCAGACTTATACCAACTGGGAACTGTGTATTGCCGACGCAAGTGTGGCAGAGGGCGGTTCCAGAAATGAGCAGGTGGCAGCGATCCTGAAGGAATATGCCGCAAAAGACAGCCGGATCCGTTATGTACTTCTGGATTCCAATCTGGGGATCTCGGGAAACACAAATGCAGCGGCGAAGCTTGCCTGCGGCGATTACGTGGGCCTTCTGGATCATGATGATATCCTGGCACCGGATGCGCTGTTTGAAGTTGCAGCGGCGGTCAATGCCGGCAATCCGGATGTACTTTATACGGATGAAGATAAGATCAACATGGAGGGAACATTCCATTTTGATCCGAATCTGAAGCCGGACTTTGCCCCGGATCTGCTCCGTTCCCATAATTATATTACACACTTTTTTGTGGCAAGACGTTCGCTCCTGGAGAAGATCGGATATTTCCGGAAGGAGTACGACGGAGCGCAGGATTATGACCTGATCCTGCGGGCTACGGAACAGACGGATCATATTGTGCATATCCCGAAGATCCTGTATTACTGGCGTAATCATCCGGGATCCACTTCTCAGAATCCGGAGAGCAAGCTGTATGCATATGATGCAGGGACGCGGGCGATCGCAGCTTCCCTGGAACGGACCGGGGATAAGGGAACAGTGACACGTCTGGATCTGTGGGGACTTAACCATGTGCGCTATGATACGCCCTCAGATCCGCTGATCTCGGTGATCATACCGAATAAGGATCATATTGATGATCTGAAGCTGTGTATAGAATCCATGATCACGAGGAGCACTTATCGTAATTTTGAGCTTGTGGTCGTAGAGAACAACAGCACACAGCCGGAGACGTTTGCCTTCTACGAGGAGATATGTAAGAAATATCCGCAGGTACGGGTAGTCCGCTGGGAAAAAGAGTTCAATTACTCTGCGATCAACAATTTCGGGGCAGAGCATGCAAAAGGCGACTATCTGCTCCTGCTGAATAATGATACCGAGCTGATCGAACCGGACAGCCTCGGAGAAATGCTTGGCATCTGTATGCGCAGTGAGATCGGTTGTGTCGGGGCAAAACTCCTGTTTGCGGATGACACAGTGCAGCACTGTGGGATCATACTCGGGCCGGGAGGGTTTGCAGGACACGTCTTTTCCGGAATAAAAGACACGGATTACGGATTTATGATGCGTGCACAGATGACCGGAAACTGGAGTGCCGTAACCGCTGCCTGCCTGATGATCCGCAGAGAAGTGTATGAGCAGGTGGGCGGCCTGACGGAAGATTTCAAGGTGGCGCTCAACGATGTGGATCTGTGCATGAAGATCCGGGCGGCGAATTACCGGATCGTATGCACTCCGTTCGCGAAATGGCATCATTTTGAATCCAAATCGCGGGGATATGAGGATACACCCGAAAAGAAAGCACGATTTGAACAGGAAGTGAAACGCTTCCGGGACCGCTGGGGAGATACAGTGGATGCAGGAGATCCATATTATAATGCAAATCTTTCGGTTGACCGGCTGCCGTTCTCACTGTGGTGAATACCGTTTTGAGAAGCTGCCGCTTCCTGCCAATAGACTCACGAAATCGCATTCTGCGATTTTGTTCGTTATCTTTTCAGCCGCGCGCAGAGCGGGCTGAGCAGAGGTGAAAATGTTTGTACTGACTTTAGCAAGATTTCACTGCACCAATGAACGCATCTTTGTTCTGCAGGGTTACTGTCAGGACGGTGTGATGGAAAGCAGTGATGTCCGGGCTTTCCTGGGCAGGGAAGCGCTTCCCGTAAGAGTGAGCTGCCGGCAGGGGCTGGCTGTGCGCCAGAAATACTTTGCCAGGGGGATCGGCTATGAGCAGATCGACCGGGAATATGACATCTGGATCACGCTTCCGGAGGACCTTGAACATGCGGGCATGCTTCAGGTATGGCAGGACTGCGGCGGAAAACAGCGAAGGATCTATCGCTGCAGCGCGGGTTTCCTTGAAAAGAAGCGCCGTATGCCGGATGGATACCTGGAGACCTTTCATGACGAGGAAGGAACGATCCGCATCGGCGGATGGGCTGTAGGAGCCTCCCCCTGCCGGTTTGCGGTATATAATGGGGCGGGAGAACGGATAGAGATCACTCTCACCCGTCACTACAGACAGGATATTCTGGATAACTATCCGGAACTTACAGGCAGAGACCTGAAGAGCCGTTTCGGATTTGAAGTCTCCTTTCCGAAACCGTCGGAAAAGAACGTAAAGCTGGTGGTACTGGCGAAGGGACAGCAGATGGTATGGCCGGTCCGTCTTGGCAGCGCCATGCCCTGGAGGCAGAAAGGCACAGGCATTTTAGAGCGCGGCAGCGCTTATCTGCGCAGAAACGGTCTGAAGCGCACACTTGTGCGTGCCGGAGAGAAGATCTCTGAAAAGATGACCGGCAGAAAAGAAAGCTACATGTCCTGGCGGAAAAAATATCTTCCCGGGAAGGAAGAACTGGAACAGCAGCGGAAGACACATTTTTCCTATGAACCGCTGATCAGTATTGCCGTACCTCTTTACCGGACACCGGAGAGCATGCTCCGGGCGCTGGTCCGTTCCCTGCAGGCCCAGACCTACCGCAGCTGGGAACTGTGCCTTTCAGACGGCAGCGGAGCAGACAGTCCTCTGACCGGTATCCTGGCACAGCTGTCTTCACAGGATTCCCGGATCCGGTATGTGTCCTCAGACAGACAGCTTGGGATCTCGGATAATACGAACCAGGCGCTGGAGATAGCGAGGGGTGAATTTGTCGCGTTCATGGATCATGATGATCTGCTCCGGGAGGACGCTTTATATGAATGCGTCAGAAAGATCAATGATATACCCGAGGCAGACCTGATCTATACGGATGAGGACAAGGTAGACACGGACGGCAGGACGTTTTTTGAACCGCATTTCAAGCCGGATCTCAATATCGACCTGCTCTGCAGTGTGAATTATATCTGCCATCTTGTGGTGGTCTCACGGGATCTTCTTGCGGGTGTCGGTGACCTTCGAAGTGAATTTGACGG
>CACZZH010000014.1 GCA_902785635.1 uncultured Lachnospiraceae bacterium | reverse complement strand
AGTTCCGGAATACAGCTGCGCAATTCCGTCGCGCAGCTTCTCCGTTCCGTTCAGAAGCTGTTCTCCGCCTTCTTCCGCATCCGACGCTCCTTTGTCCAGACTGTCAAGTCCTTGTGCAAGGCTGCTGCTTCCGTCTTTCAGCCTGCCTGTACCGACTTTGAGTTCCTTCGCGCCATCCGCGAGCTGTGCATTTCCTTCTGCCAGAGACATACTTCCCTCCGAAAGGGCCTTCGCACCGTCAAGAAGACTTCCTGTTCCTTCGGAAAGGGCCTTCGCACCGGTCGAAAGCCTGTCCGCGCCGCTTTCAAGTGCGGCTGTCCCGTCCTTCAGAGCCTCTGCGCCGTCCTCTGCATCTTTCGCACCGGAATCCAGTGTCGCTGCGCCTGTCGAAAGCGTCTTCGCACCATCGTACACGCGGGCTGCTCCTTCATTCAGGGAAGATGCTCCTTTACAAAGCTCCTGCATACCGCTCTCAAGAGTCCCCGCTCTGTCTGCCAGCGTCTGTGTTCCCTCTGCCAGGGCTGAAGCGGCCCCGCTCAGCTGTTCCAGTCCTGCAGTCAGCGCATCCACAGCGCCTGCGCCGCTCTGTCCGCCGGCCGGTGCGTTCAGGGCATTTCCCACCGCCTCCATCGCATTATAGGCGATCGCCACATCTTTACACAGCGTCTGAACAGCCGAAGGATCCGCATCCGCTCCTGCATACAGCCGGGTATCTGCTGCAGGCTGCGTTACCTCCTGCACCGTCTGCCCTTCATAAGCCGCGATCATCTCCCTGCAGGCGGCGAGTTCCTCTTCATAAGCAGCTATCTGTGCCTCGTAAGCCTCCTGCATCTGTGCATACTGCCCGGCGGCTTCCTCACAGGCCGCAAAGGCCTGCTCGTACTGATCGCCTGCTCCGCTGTAGGAGGACAGCGCTCCTTCGTATGCACTGCTCAGGGAAGACGCGCTGCCCATCGCACTGTCCAGAATCCCGGCATACTCGCTTTTCCCGGAAGCATTCATGGCAAGCTTCAGCGCTGCCGCCATTCCGGAAAAGCTGCTGTATGTGCTCTGGTACTCGTCTGATGCCTGCGTTCCTGCCGCACCTGCTGCCTGTGCTGCCGCCAGGGCGCTTTCATGAATATTTCTTGCCGTTTCCATGCTCTCTCTGGCTGCCTGCGCCGCGCCGGCAGCCTGTTCACCGGCCGCGGATACCGCTTCGAGCGCCTGCTGTGCCTCTCCCGATGCCTGAGCGGATGCCGCCGCATTCACGCTGTCCGCAGCAGCCATACGGCCTGCATCCGTCTCCTCTTCTGCGACATCCGGTGAGGCTTTCGGATCCTGCGCCGCAGCTGTCATCGATGCTCCCGATGCATCTGCGATCGGCTGGCCCGTCACCTGCTGATAGTCAGCCGCAAGAAGAGCCATTACACCGGTAAGCTGTCCGCTCATGGACCGGATCCCGGTCTGAAGCTCTTTCCCACCGGCCAGCACTTGCGCTGCTCCCTGATCCAGCGCCTCCGCTCCGCTTTGCACGGACGTGATCCCGCCGGCCAGCGCCGCTGCCCCTTCCGATGCTTCCTCCAGCTTTCCGGCCAGCACGGCTGCTCCGGCGCTCAGGGATCCGGCTCCGTCCTCCAGTGATCTTGCTCCTGTGTGCAATGTACCGGTTCCCTTATGCAGAGCCTGAATGCCTGCATACAGCTTCGCTGCTCCGGCCGACAGGCCGTTCGCTCCGGCAGCCGCGTCTGCAGTGCCTGTAGCCAGCTGCTTTGCTCCTTCATCCGCACTTCCGGCGCCCGCCAGAAGCGTCTTCGCACCTTTTGCCAGTTCCCCGGCTCCGGCTGCCGCATCCGCAGCGCCGCCGGCAAGGGCTTTTGCACCTTTGTCTGCTGCCCGGATCCCGCTCTTCAGGGTCTTCGCTCCCCGATATGCCTCCGCAGTTCCGGCGCTCAGGATCCGGAGTCCGTTCGTCAGCGTGTAGGTACCCAGATAAAGAGCATCGGTTCCCGCTATTGCGCCGTTTTTGCCTGCATAACCTGCCTTCAGCTGATCTGCGCCGCTTTTAACGGATGCAGCCCCGGCATCCGCCGCTGCCGCTCCGTCTGCCAGCTGCCCGACGGCTTCTGCAAGGGTCCCTGCACCGCCGGCAAGCGTATCC
Source organism: uncultured Lachnospiraceae bacterium (assembly GCA_902785635.1). Taxonomy (GTDB): domain Bacteria; phylum Bacillota; class Clostridia; order Lachnospirales; family Lachnospiraceae; genus Merdiplasma. The sequence continues at coordinate 44,268 of CACZZH010000014.1, read as the reverse complement.
ATGCCGTCCTTCAGCTGTCCGGCACCCTGAGCAAGACTCTGGGCTCCGCTCCTGGCTGAACCGATTCCATCCTTCAGTTCCTTCGCTCCTTCTGACAGAGTATCCGCTCCCGCGTCGGCATCCGCAGCGCCTTCCGCCAGCGCCTTTGCACCATCCGACAGCTCTGCGCTTCCTTCATGCAGCGCATCCGCGCCATCCTGCAGCGCGTCCGCGCCATCCTTTGCCTGCGCTGCTCCGTCTGTATAGGAAACGATGCCTTCCGCAAGCTCTTTCGCCCCGTCCGACAGCTCACCCGTTCCGTCATCCAGTTCCTTTATGCCGTCATACAGCTCACCCATCCCGTCCGACAGTTCGTCAGCGCCATCCGACAGGGCGTCGACTTTCTTTTCCAGCTCATGAAAGCTGTCCGTGAGCGAAGCCAGGTTCAGATCCTCCAGCGTATCGTTCAGTACCAGCGACATGGAAAGATTCGTGGCAAATCCGGTCGTATCCAGGGATATCTCCACATCTTCCGGGAGCTCCTCTTCGAAGGAGAGTTCTTTCATGTCTTCCGCCCCGATGCTCTCACGGATTCCGGGGAAAGCAATTCCCACCGCGATGGTGCGGCTCCCCTCTTCCAGGACCTTTCCGGTGCTTACCTGCACGTTCTCTACTTTATCCGTGTCGAAGATCAGGGCCGAGAGCACGGTAAAGGGGACCTTCACCTTCTGGAGCTTTCCTTCGACATCCACTTCCCGCTCCTCGTGATTCTCATAGTGGGCACGGATCACCACATGACCGCTCTTTCCGGCGAGCTCCTCCGGGGAGATCTCCTTCCCGTCCAGCTCGTAGGTGATCGACAAAGTCACCGGGGTCTCCTCCTGTGTGGTCCCCTGATAGTCAATGTCCTTTCCGCCGGCATTCCACCGAAGCGTCTGATCCTCCTGTGAGAAAGTCTCGTCACCCTTTACATTTTCTATATCCGACAGCGTGGAGACATCCTCGATCACATCTTCCCCGCTGCTGTTTTTCAGCCGGTCGTTGACAAGCACCTCCGTGCTTTTTCCGGTGGCATCGGTAAAAATGTAGACCGTTTCCTCCTTCCGGACCGCATTCGCCGTCTGTCCGCCGTCTGACTGATCCGCAGCATATGCCGCTGCAGGACTGAGCATCGCGCAGACTGCCGCTGCGCAGACGATCTTTCGCAACCTGTATTCTGTACGGTTCTTCATCTTTACTCCTCCTTATTCTCTATTATCCGGCCGGAAACCCATGCTGGTGGCCAGAATCAGCCGGTCAAAAAGCAGCAGCATGGACGGCAACACAAAAATCACGACCACCATGCTGATCAGCGCCCCTCTGGCCATCAGAATGCACAGGGAACTGATCATATCGATCTCCGAGTACAGACCCACTCCAAAGGTCGAAGCAAAAAAACTCAGGGCACTCACCAGAATCGACTGGATCGATGTCTCATGTGCGATCCGCACAGCCTCCTTCCGGCCTTTTCCGCCCCTTCTCTCGGACTGATACCGCGAGGTCATCAGAATCGCGTAATCCACGGTAGACCCCAGCTGGATCGTTCCGATGACGATCGACGCTATGAACGGGATCTGTGTGCCGGTGTAAAAGGGTATGCCCATATTGATGTAGATCGCGAACTCGATCACAGCCACAAGGATCACCGGGACCGACACGGATCGGAACACCAGCAGGATGATCGCCAGGATCACGCCGATGGAAACGGTACTCACGGTACGGAAATCATGATCGGTGATCTCGATCAGATCCCTGGTACAGGGTGCCTCCCCGATGAGCATGCCCTTCGGGTCGTATTTTTTAATGATCTTCTCAAGTTCATCACACTGGACGTTCACCTCATCAGAAGCCACCGCGTATTCGCTGGTGATCAGCATCAGCTTCCAGTTTTCGTTTTCAAGAGATTTCGTAAGCTTTTCCGGCAGCAGCTCTCTCGGTATCTCCGCTCCGATCAGCGTATCCAGGCCGAGCACCGACTTTACGCCGTCCACACCTTTCAGTTCATCACACATCGCCGCCGTATCCTTCACCGGCAGATGTGAATCACAGAGCACCATGTGCGTCGTATTCATCGCAAAGGTATTTTCCAGCTTCGCATTGGCCTGACGCGACGGAAGATCCTCCGGCAGTGTTGCTGCCAGGTCGTAATAGATCTGTGTATTGTTGTATCCCCTGACCGCAGGAATCCAGATCAGCGCGAATGCGATCAGGATCACCGGGTACGCTTTCTGGACAAGATCCGCTATTTTCTGAAAATGCGGAAGCAGCGGGCGATGCTTCGTTTTCTCGATCACCCGGTCAAAGAGCAGGATCATGGACGGAAGGATCGTCGTACAGCCGATCACGCCGAAGATCACACCCTTCGACATGACGATCCCGATATCCATGCCCAGGGTAAAGCTCATAAAGCACAGTGCGATAAATCCGGCAATGGTCGTCACGGAACTGCCGGCAACCGATGTGAGGGTCGCTCCGATGGCATGCGCCATGGCCTCTTTCTTATCCGGCCAGACCCTCTGCTGTTCCTCATAGCTGTGCCACAGAAAAATGGAGTAATCCAGCGTCACGCCCAGCTGAAGCACCGCACTCAGTGCCTTGGTAATGTAGGAGATCTGTCCGAAGAACAGGTTCGTACCCATGTTGTACACGACAGCCATTCCGATGCTGAGCAGGAAAAAAAGCGGTACAAGGAAGGAATCCATCGTAAGGGCCAGCACTAGCGTACACAGCGCTACGGCCAGTGCCACGTAGATCGGCGCCTCCCGGTCTGTCAGATCCCTCGTATCCGTTACGATCGCCGACATTCCGCTGATATAGCACTGCCGGTCCGCGATCTTCCGCAATTTTGCAATGGCATCCATTGTCTCATCTGACGACATCGTCGTATCGAAGATCACTGCCATCAGGGTAGCATCTCCCTGAATAAAGGCATTGCGCAGGCGTTCGGGCAGCAGCTGCGGCGGAATGGACACATCCGCAACACTGTCATACCAGAGGATCGATCTTACATGATCGACCTCCTCCATTTTTTTCTTCATGGCCGACACGTCCTTGAAGTCCATGCCCTCCACAACGACCATGGAAAAAGCACCGGTACCGAATTCGTCTTCCAGAATATTCTGCCCGATCATTGTCTCGATCTCACCGGGAAGATAAGAAAGAACATCATAGTTCGTCCTGGTCCGGATGTATCCCAGCGCCGCCGGGATCAGAAGCAGGACCGAAACGATCAGAATCGGTATCCGCAAAGCAACGACCGCTTTCCCGAAATTTTTCATACCGTCTGAATTCTCCTCCTCTTCAAGAATAATCTTTACAATAAAAAAGGAGACCGGATATGAAAATATCCAATCTCCAGATGATGTCTTCTTTCGAAGACATTTTTCCCGATCTGTCTAAATTTCTAAACTTCTTCGGTCAGATCCATCATAGAATGCGTTGTCATAAAGCGGTAGATCTCCGCCATTTCTTCGGGCGGTTCATGCATGCCGCTGCGGATCCAGGCGATCAGCACATAGGAAAGCGCCATTGCACAGAACTCTCCCGCCCGCTCCTGCGTCAGCCACGGATGCTTCTGCCGGCCGCGCGCAAAGGTCTTCAGATACTGGGTGACCGCCTCCCCGAAGCATTTGCGCACCATGTCCTCAAAGGAATTCTGTCCTTCCAGCCTGGAGACATGCATATAAAACTCTTTATTGCGCAGGATGGTGGTGAACAGAAACGTCAGCGCCTCATCCATCATCTGATTGCTCCAGAGGATCTGGACCGGCACCATGACTTCTTTGCGAAGGATCCACTCGATCAGTTCATACTTGTCCTGAAAATGATTATAGAAGGTGACACGGATCACTCCGGCTCTGTCTGTGATCTCCCTGATCGTTATCTTTTCGATCGGCTTTTCCAAAGCCAGCTCTTTAAAGCTGTCCGCCAGCAGCCCCTCGATATCTTTTTTGGGCATAAACGCAGACTCCTCTCATTTTTTATGTCTCACTCTCTCCGGTCCGTTCCTGAAAGGTAAACTCCATTGCCCTTAAGTCCGCCGGATGTGCCAGTGTAAGCCGCCAGGCACACAGCGCAGGGAAAGCAGTCTCTCTTTTTCCGCTCTCTCCGGATTCCGACCCGCTGTCCCCGTATTTGCGGTCTCCCAGGATCGGCATTCCTGCTGCGGCAAGCTGTACCCGGATCTGATGATGTCTTCCGGTAAGCAGCCGGATCCGCAGGGCGGCAAGGCATTCTTTACCGTCCCGGGGCAGTCCGGAAGTCCCCTTCTGCAATGCCGCTCTTAATACACACGGTTCTTCCTGCTTCAGTTCCTCCGCAAAGATCCGCCCGGCGGCTTCAAAAGCCTCCGGGTCGCACACACTCGCAGGATCCGCGATCCATCGTCCTCCGTCCGGAAGCCATCTGCCCGCTTCCGTATATTCCAGGACTGCCCTCTTTGCGCCTTTTGTCCCGCCGGATACCACACCGGAACGGTTGGTCTTAGGATCTCGCAGGAGCCAGTTCTCCAGTCTGTGCACTCTGCGGTCCTCCTCTCCGCCAGGCAATGTTTTTCCCGCCGTTTCATTCCCCGGCAGCCTTTTGCAGCGCACAAGGGCAAGATATGTCTTCTCCATGGACGGTGCGTTTTCCCTGCGTCCCGGCACAGCAGCTGCCGCTCCTCCGGCCTGCTTTGACAAAACGGCTGCTGCCTTCTGCGTCAATGCAAACACCACAACTCCCCGCACCGGCTGATCCAGCCGGTGGACGACCCACACATCGCCGCCCTTTACATGTGCGCGCACTTCATCCGTCAGGTCCTTCACCCGCACCGAAGCTGTCTGTACAGGCACGCCGGCATCCTTTTCACACACCAGCATATGCCTGTCTTCATATATGATCTTCATTGATCTCCTCTGCCCGGTCTGCCCCGGGGGCGGCCGTAAAGGCATATGTATTTTTACTGCAGCGCCTGTTCAAGATCCGCGATCAGGTCCGCCGCATCCTCAAGTCCGCAGGACATCCGGACGAGCCCGGCCGGAACACCGGCTGCTTTTAGCTGCTCATCATTCATCTGACGGTGCGTGGAAGTGGCCGGGTTCAGGCAGCAGGTACGGGCATCCGCCACATGGGTCTCGATCGCTGCCAGGCGCAGCCGTTTCATAAAGGACTCTGCCGCAGGCCTTCCGCCCTCCAGCTCAAAGGAGACAACTCCGCAGCCGCCCTTTGGCATATACTTTTTCGCTCTCTCATAGTAGGGATCACTCTCAAGTCCCGGATAATGCACGATCTCCACCTTAGGATGCTTCTCCAGGAATGCGGCGACCGCCAGGCCGTTCTCCACATGCCGCTGCATCCGGACATGAAGGGACTCCAGGCCGATGTTCAGCAGAAACGCGCTCTGCGGAGACTGGACACACCCGAAATCGCGCATCAGCTGGGCTGTGCACTTGGTAATAAATGCTCCCGGTCCGAATTTCGTCGCATAGGTGATGCCATGGTACGATTCATCCGGCGTGGTCAGTCCCGGGAATTTGTCCGCATGCGCCATCCAGTCAAATTTGCCGGAATCAACGATCGCTCCGCCGACCGCGCTGCCGTGTCCGTCCATATACTTTGTGGTGGAATGCGTCACGATATCCGCTCCCCACTCGATTGGACGGCAGTGCACCGGCGTCGGGAACGTGTTATCCACGATCAGAGGAACACCATGGGCATGGGCTGCCGCGGCAAATTTCTCGATATCCAGAACGGTAAGCGCAGGATTGGCGATCGTTTCGCCGAACACCGCTTTGGTTTTTTCCGTAAATGCTGCGTCCAGCTCCTCCGGAGTGCAGTCCGGAGAGACAAAGGTGGCTGTGATCCCCATCCGGGCCATCGTCACCGCAATCAGGTTAAAGGTCCCGCCGTAAATGGAAGAGGAGGCAACAATATGGTCTCCCGCGCTGCAGATATTGAACAGCGCAAAGAAATTTGCAGCCTGTCCGGAGGAAGTGAGCATGCCTGCTGCTCCGCCCTCCAGAACGGCGATCTTTGCAGCGACATAGTCATTGGTCGGATTCTGCAGACGGGAGTAGAAGTAACCTTCTGCTTCCAGATCGAACAGCTTTCCCATGTCTTCGCTGGTATCATACTTGAATGTGGTCGACTGAATGATCGGTACCTGCCTGGGTTCTCCGTTCCCCGGACGATATCCCGCCTGCACACACTGAGTTCCTTTTCCGACTTCCTTCATTTTCTCTTCCCTCTTTTTCTCTTTCATTCACAGTTTCCTTATATTTTTACCCTTTCATCGCGCAAGACCCGCGAACGGGTCTTGACATGATTGCCGCGGGAATGGCCTCTTTACAATTTAAAACGATATCCGACTCCCCAGATCGTCTCGATATAGGTCGGTTTTGCTCCCGGAACCTCGATCTTTTCACGGATCTTTTTTATGTGTACCGTCACTGTCGCGATATCTCCGATGGATTCCATGTCCCAGATCTCCCGGAACAGTTCTTCCTTCTTAAACACGTGGTTCGGCGTAGAAGCAAGAAACGACAGAAGATCAAATTCCTTCGTCGTAAACATCTTCTCCTTTCCGTCGACCCACACTCTGCGGGCTGTCTTGTCGATCTTCAGCCCCCGGATCTCGATGATCTCATTGCGCTGCTGTGCAGCAGTGGTCAGCCGGTCATACCTGGCCAGATGCGCTTTGACCCTTGCCACCAGTTCACTGGGGCTGAAGGGTTTTGTCATATAGTCATCTGCTCCCAGTCCGAGACCGCGGATCTTGTCGATGTCATCCTTTCGGGCGCTCACCATCAAAATCGGAGTGTTCTGTTCCTCCCGGATCCGGCGGCATACTTCAAATCCGTTTACTCCCGGGAGCATCAGGTCCAGGATCACAAGGTCCATGCGCTCATTCAGCGCACGGTCCAGCCCGGAGCTCCCGTCTGTCTCGGTAATGACGGAAAAGCCGCTGAGCTCAAGATAATCCCTCTCCAACTCGGCAATGCTTACTTCGTCTTCTATGATCAATATTTTCTTCGGCTCCATATCCGCACCCCGCCTCTCTTTCAGATCCTGCCCGAACGCAGGAACAGCTACGTACTGTATTTACGCAATACAAAATGCATCGTTGTTCCATGTCCCAGCTGGCTGCTGGCCCAGATCTTCCCGCCATGATCTTCTATGATCTTTTTCACGATGGACAGTCCAATGCCGCTGCCTCCCGTGGAAGAACTGCGTGATTCATCCGTGCGGTAGAACCGGTCAAAGATCGCAGCCAGGTCCTCGGTCGCGATTCCCGGACCGTTGTCCTCAAGCTCTACCTGCACCAGATCGCCGACATCCAGCACCCGCAGGCTGATCTCTCCCTTCTTTCCGCCGATATATTTTACCGAGTTGCCCACAATATTGCTGATCACCCGCATCAGCTGCTCCGGATCCGCAATGATCAGCGTGTCTTTATTCGCCAGATATTCATAAGTAAACTGTATGCCGAGCCCGTCCATCTCCATCTTCAGTTCTTCCGCGCAGTCGTTGAAATATTCATAGACATTCAGCCTGGTAAAATGGTAGGGTATGCGGTTCGTATCGATCCTGGAGTAAAAAGTCAGCTCATTGATCAGGCGGTCCATTTCGTTTGCCTTGCTGTAGATGGTCCGGATATACCGGTCCATCTTTTCCGGAGTGTCCGCCACCCCGTCCATGATGCCTTCCACGTATCCTTTTATCGTCGTGACCGGCGTTTTCAGATCATGGGAAATGTTGCTGATCAGTTCCCTGCTCTCACTGTCATATCTGCGTTTTAATTCTTCCGTCTGTACAAGCTGCCGGCGCATGGTCTCAAAATCCCGGGTAAGGTCACTGATCTCATCCTTTCCTTCGGCCTCCAGCGTAAAATCCAGATCCCCCTGCGTGATCCTCCGGGCAGCCTCCTGCAGCCTGCGGATCGGACGGTTGATCCCGTTATTGATCCAGAGTGTCATGATCAGTCCCGTTATCACAAGGACGATAACTATGACGGCTCCCACCTCCATCAGCATAAACCAAAGCTGCGGAACTATTGCCGAGTCCGTTGTGACAATGTACGCACTGCCCCTGGAACCGTCGGAGAAATCCAGATCGATCTGCTTGACCATGGCTCTTTTCCGGCCTCCGATGTAGACACCATTCTCTTTATCATCGTCCTTTGCACTTCCATAAGGCGGCAGCCGGCGCAGCAGCAGGTGCAGATCCTCCTCCTCATTCCCCTGATAGTAGAGTTTTCCGTCCTTTACCAGAACAAGGAACGAAAGCCTGCTCTCAAGCTCTTCGTCCAGATGCTGAAGGTAGGAAAACCGCAGGAATTCGTCCGTATCCTCCTCCGCCTGGGCAGTCATCTCTTCCCATACCCGGGTCGTGGTTTCGTTAAGCATCTGAACGGAATTGATCAGATTGCCCATCGTCATCTCTATTCCGTATTCCCGCTCCAGGGAACGAATCCTTAATCTTCCGAAAATTGCCAGCAAAACAAGCAGCAGAACGATCGGCCCTACCACCATTGCTGCAAATGTTATCCGGAGTCTGGTCTTTAATTTCATAAATACACCACGTTTTCGCGAGTCTGTCTCCGGGACGCGTCAGCTTCGCAGCGTATGGGAGGGAGAGATGCATACCCGGATCGTAAACCTGTTTTTTTGAGTATAACATAGAAGATTGACCGAAAGTGCCGCAGCGTATGGATTTTCGAAAAATTTAATCCTTTGTCCAGGAAAGGAGTCTCTTTTTCATCCCGTCGATGTCCAGAACGCCGTTTGCGAATCCCTTGCGCACCAGTTCTGCCGGCACATATACGTCATATTTCTCAAACACAGGCACTTCCTTCGGATAGACCAGTTCCAGCGGGTCAAACTCCTTTCCCGCTTCCTCCGTTACGACCCGGTAGAACGTATCCTCATCCGCCTCCATGGTAAACTGCATATAATACGGCCGTGAGGAATTCAGGCCCTTCAGTCCCAGCTGCTTTGCGCAGCGGATCTTCAGGAGCCGTTCCAGTGCAAGAAAGGCGAAGCTCCCCAGCCAGGGGAACAAAGCCCACATCTTTCCCCCAAGATGTACCAGCGGCCGCTCTGCCATCCCCGACTTTCCGAAACTCTGTCTGGCTTCCTGCAGCCGGCATACCGCATGACGCATCAGATAGGGATAGCTCTTTGTCTCCGCCAGTACACCCCGCATCCGTTCCAGAATGCGGGTATGAATATCACCTGCCACATCACCGAAATAAGCCGGAATGCTTCCTTTTACGAGTGAACAGTATACCTCCCGCTTCTTGTGGTCCACATCCTCCACGACCCACACCCGGCCGGCGATCGCGATCTTGTCGCCTGCAGGCGGCGGTTTCACGATCGTGCCCAGCTGCTCGGAACCGGTCCGCACAGAATATTCGATGTTCTCCTGAAAGACTGCATAAAATTTGTAATTGTTTACGATGCGCTCCCCGGTGAGCCCTGTGATCAGGCCTCCGTTTTCCGTCCGGCTGATATGATCCGTCTTAAGCAGATGACGCAGCAGAACGGCGTAATCCTCTTTGGAGATCTGCCGGAAACATGCCAGCGGCAGGATGCGGCCGGCCAGCTCGCCGGGTGTCATCTCTCCGCATGACGCAAGTGTGCTCATCGTCTGATGATAGAGAAGACTATAAGGCCAGCGCTCCGTCCGGGGCGGCTCCACAAAGCGTTCCTCCACATACAGCTGCACCAGGGCGATCCCCTGGATCAGATACCACGGGATCATCTCGGGCAGCATGGCTCTCGGCTCCGGATGATCTTCCCGCATGACAAACCACATTTCCGAAGGATCTCCCCGCCTTCCCGTCCTGCCCATGCGCTGCAGGAATCCGGACACCGTGAACGGTGCATCGATCTGAAATGCCCGCTGCAGTTTCCCGATGTCGATGCCAAGTTCCAGCGTAGCTGTGGCGCACACGGACATAAGGGAATCCTCGTCCTTCATCTCCTCCTCCGCACTCTCCCGGTAGGAGGCCGAAAGATTTCCGTGATGGATCAGAAAACGGTCCGGTTCATGATTGGCTTCGCAGTACCGGCGCAGACTCTGGCACACGGTCTCGCACTCCTCCCGGGAGTTGGTGAACACCAGACATTTCTTTCCCCGTGTATGCGAAAAAATATAACCGATCCCAGGATCGGCTTCCCGCGGAGCCGGATCAGATCCGGGCTCGATCTCCGGTGCAGCCGTAACTGCCGCAGCCCCTTCGTCTGCCTGGGGATCGGTGTTGAAAAAATGCTCCATCGAGATGCGCCACACCTCTTTACCGCCCTCGATCTTCGGAATCACGGTTCCCCGTCCGCTCCCTGCCGCGAGAAACTCTCCTGCCGCCTCCGGGTTCCCGATCGTGGCGGAAAGGCCGATCCTGCGCGGCCTGCACCCTGCCAGGGCACACAGCCGCTCGATCAGGCAGAAAGTCTGCATTCCACGGTCGCCGCGCAGAAGAGAATGGACCTCATCGATCACAATAAAGCGCAGATCCCAGAAAAGAGAGGGGATCTCCATATGCTTGTTGATCATCAGTGATTCCAGCGATTCCGGCGTGATCTGCAGGATTCCGGACGGCTTTTTCAGAAGCTTTCTCTTTCCGGACTGCGCCGCGTCTCCGTGCCAGCGGGATACCATGATCCCAGCCTCCTCGCACAGCTCGTTCAGCCGCAGGAACTGATCATTGATCAAAGCCTTCAAGGGAGCAATATAAAGCACGCCCACACTGCCCGGCGGATCCTCATCCATCAGTGTCAGAATCGGAAAGAAAGCAGCCTCCGTTTTCCCTGATGCGGTAGAGGCTGTAAGAAGGACATTCTCCTGCCCGGCAAAGATCGCCTCACCCGCGGCATTCTGTACTCCGCGGAGCATCTGCCAGCCGCTGCGGTAAATATAATCCTGGATAAACGGGGCATACCGGTCAAATACATTCATTCCGCTTACTCCTCTACAGTGTAAATTCCGCAAACTCCTCTGCTGCCCGGTCGGATACGGCTTCCGATTTCGCATAGCTGAATTCTTCCGACTGCAGAAGATCCGCTGCTTTCATCTCCGGGTTCTGAAGCATCAGGTCCAGCAGCTCGATAAAGTCCCGGATCACTTCACGAGGCGTAATGTTCTGATCGGCTCCGATCCGGCCGTACTCGATCTGAATGAACCCGGCAAGTTCCTCCGCGCCGATGCTTCTTTCATATTCATAGAGCCCGGCATGCATTTCCGCCAGTTTTTCGCACAGCACCAGCATTTCCTCCGGAGTCAGCGGTTCCAGACGAATGACCGGGGAAAGCAGATCCCTGGCGCCGGGCCTGGAAAACTTCCCTTCTGCAAGCCTGGAACGCAGAGCCTCGTAACTGTAGACGCCGCGCCGCTTATCCTCGACCGCCTGGGGCGTTGCTCCCATGATGATCCCCAGATAGCGGGCCTTTCCCTGAAGCGTATCATTGTACATGGTGAGAAGCTTTTCATAATTGTACTGCCTGGTGATCGAGTTCGGAATCTTATAGAGATTGACCAGTTCATCGATCATCAGCATCATTCCCGCGTAGCCGGCATGCCGGAAAAACACGGCAAAGATCTTCAGGTAATCATACCAGTCATCATCCGTGATGATCACACTGACCCCCAGCTCCTCCTTTGCCTCCCGCTTCAGGGTATATTCGGCGCGGAACCAGCGCACCACTTTCCCCTTCGTCCCGTCATCACCCTCCAGATAGGCGTGATAATACAGGGACAGAAGTCTTGCAAACTCATACCCGTGCACCAGTTCACTCACCGCCATCGTTACTTCATAGATCCTGCGGTCCACCGCCTCCGAAAGGCCGGGATCCCCCGGCGTCAGACCCGTTTCCTGCATGGCCTGCGCCTGTACGCTGCCGATCCAGCGGTCCAGCACCAGCGTCAGAGCTCCGCCCTCCGGCTTTGTCTTCGTGGACAGATTGCCGATCAGCTCCCGGTAAGTTGCCAGTCCCTGCCCCCGGGTGCCCTGCAGCCTCCGTTCCGGCGACAGGTCCGCGTCCGCGACGATGAACCCCCGCTCCATCACATAATTACGGATCGTCTGGATCAGGAAGCTTTTTCCGGCACCGTACCGTCCGACGATAAACCGGAAAGATGCGCCTCCTTCCGTAATGATATCGACATCATGCAGCAACGCTGCGATCTCGTTCTTCCTTCCCACGGCAATATAAGGCAGCCCGATTCTCGGCACAACGCCTCCCTTCAGGGAATTGAGCACCGTCTGCGAGATGCGTCTGGGCACCTTTATTTTCATTGGCCTCGTCTGTTTCTCTGCCATCCGCCAGTTCTATCCTCCTCGAATCCTCTTCCCGCTCCTTCCCGGAGCTTCTTTTTCCCGGAACTTCTTTATCTCAGGAACTTCTTTTCCTGTATGTTCTGCATTTTCGATCTGTTCCCGTGCTTTCCCGGAGCATCCTTTTTTCTTCTTCATACAGGAAATTTTTTCTTCCTGTCTCTTTTCCCGGTGCAGCGTTCGCATTTCAGGTCTGCAGCATTCTGTTCAGATCCTCACGGTAATCCTCCACCAGCGTTATCCGGTCATCCGTGCATTCCAGCACATTGTCGCCGATCTCGTCGAACAGCGCCTCATTGATCGTATCCGCTGCAAGGGCGGGCGTCAGGAAGTTCTCCCGCATCAGCGCACCGGCGTCCTCTCCCCGGAGAATACAGTAAAGAATCCGGGAATGCAGCTCATCCAGCCCGGGTATGGTCTCTCTGCCTGGCGCAGCTGATCCCGAAACCGGTTTTCTTATTTCTGCAGCTTCGTCGCTTTCCGCAGCAGGAGCATCTGATGCTTCCTCTTCTCTTTCCGGAACAGAAGCATCCGCCTCTTCTCTTTCTCTTTCCGGAACAGAAGCATCCGCCGCTTCTCTTTCTCTTTCCGGAGCAGAAGCATCCGCCTCTTCTCTTTCTCTTTCCGGAACAGAAATATCTGCCGCTTCTCTTTCTCTTTCCGGAACAGAAGCATCCGCCGCTTCCGTATCTCTTTCAGCAGCAGGAGCATCCGTCTCTTCTTCTGTCAGCAGGCTGTCCCGTGTGAACATTGCGTCCAGCCGGATCCGGTCCAGCGCAGAAAGGTCGATCGTGATCTTCGGCTTTGCCGCTTCCTCCTGCGCCTTCTTCTTTGCAGCAGCTTCGGCTTCCTGCAGCTTCCTCTCCTGTTCGATCACCGCAGCAGCGAACGGCGCTGCCCAGGCTTCCTCCGGCTTTTCATGGAGATAGTGACCTGTCTTCAGAAATCTGCGGAGCTGACGATCCGTCTCATGCCACAGTCCGCGGAAACGGTCCCGGTCGAAATGCAGGCTGCCGAACTGCCGTTCCTGCCATTCGCCGCTGCGGCAAATGTAGCTTCTGCACCCGTTCAGTTCATATTCCCGGTCTTCCTGCTTTTTTTCCTCCCAGTAAACCGCATTGGCAAGGGGATGCCAGGTAAACGTCATCTGCCGGCCAAAGCACAGAGTAAACAGATCCGTCTTATCCTTATCATTCCCCGCCGTCATCGCTGTCCGCCATACCTGTGCGAACAGGCGCTCCGCCAGAGCCCTGTCCCGGCTGACGATCAGAGACTGCGCAAATTTCTCTCCCGCAAACATACGGATAGCGGCAAAGACCTCCTGGTCCGTATAATTCCCGGGATTCCGCAGCACCAGGAGCGAATGATCCCTTTCCATCACGGCAGGATCTGCGAAAGTCCTCGCTTCCTCCGCAGGAATATCATGCAGTATGGCAAACTCCAGCATCCACCGGCGCAGATTTCTGCGCATTCCCTCATCCCCGAAACCGGCGTCCAGGAACCGCTTTTCGAACTCCTTCATTTTCTCCAGACTTTCCTCCGGAGATCTCACACCGATCCCGCACAGCAGTTCATACAGATAGATATAAGCAAAGGATACGCATACCGGCTCATAATTTCCTTTGCGAAGCCGGGTCCGCCAGGTAAAGTATCCGCGCAGCTGCCGGATTCCCAGATCGTGATACACCGGAAAATAATGGCGGAAGGTTCCCTCCCAGGGGGCGTCATCCTCATACTGTTCCATAAATCTGGCCTGCCGGACAAAGATCCTGCTCTTCCAGTTCAGGGAATTGTCTCCGTATTCAAACAGCTGCAGCATCTCATGGATCTTCTGCGGAAAAGACGGCTCCGGATCCTCCCGGGCGGTCCTGAAATAAGACCGCAGGGTCTCCGTAAAACGCCCGAGAATGGAGTCAGCGAAGGAATGCCCCCGTCTGTCCTGTCTCTGTCTGTCCTGCCCTGCCTCTCCGCCTGTGCCCGCAGCAGATGCCGGCTGCTGCCGGCTGCCTGGCTGGCGGGTTCTGTCCTCCTGCCGGCTGCCTGGCTGGCGGGTTCTGTCCGTATGATGTACGTTCCGGCGCGGGATGTGGATCTCTCCGCTCCGGCCCCCTCCGCTCCGGCCAAGTATGTTTCCCGCATTTCTCCGGGACCCGCTGTCTCTGCCCGGAAGCAGAGTATCCTGATACGCTTTTCCCTGTCCCCCCTGCGTTTCCCGGCTGTCATCCAGCACGATCGTGATGCCTTTCGCGCGTTCACGCTCAATGCGCACAGCCGCATCAAGCATCCGGAAGACTGCCTCCGGCTGCGTGTTCCTTTCAATTTTGACACCAGCCCAGTTTGCCCCCTTCATTCGGAAGGGCGCCGATATCCAGGATACATGAAGGCCGTGCAGTGCCTGCTCCCCGCATTTGATATCGCACCGCTGGATCTCCTCCCCGAGATCATAATCCCACTGGCGCATCAGAAGAGCGACCCATTTTCCCGTGGACGGCTCTGCCAGAACAGAAAATCCCGGAAAATCAGCCCATTTGTGCTGTTCCCTGATATTATATTTTTCTTCGGCATAAGCCGTCAGTTCTGACAGTTCCAAAGCATTCCCCCGATCCGGCCGGACGGTCCTCTCAAAGCATGATCAAGTCACAACTCAAAGTATAGCAAAATGCCCTGAAGAAAAAAAGTGGTTTTGCGGCAGTGCCCGGCCATGCTATACTGATGCGGGAGGAATGAACCATGGAAGAATTGCTGTTTGTGACAAGTGACAGTCTGAAAGCCCAGCTGGTCACGGAAGCTTTAAAAGAGCAGGGCATTCCCTGTTATCGCAAGGATCTCGGAGCAGGACAGTTCCTGAATATCTATTTCGGAATGTTCACAAACTCCGGAATCGAGATCTATGTTCCCTCTTCTGCCCTGGAAGCGGCACGGGAAGTACTGGAAGGAATCGGACTTGCAGAATATAACGAAATGAACGAGACCCAGGGCGGCTGAAGAGTCATGGGGACTGGTTCGAGCCACGGGGACAGGTTCCGCGGCTCGGAACCTGTCCCCGTGGCTCTTCTTTCCCGTACCTCTTTCCTATGGGAGCCGGGGGATCTGTCCCCATGGATCCTCCAGGCGCAGAGCCAGCTCCAGCTCCAGCATCGCATCACTGTCACCTGGGTCGATTCCGGAAAGCTCCCGGATGCGGTCCATCCGGCGGCAGAAGGAAGTGCGATGAATAAAGATCCGGTCTGCAGCGGCGGTCATATTGCGCCCTGCTTCAAAATAGGCACGCAGCGTCTCTATGTATTCTGTCCCGTACTGTACATCACTCGCTCGGAGGATTCCAAGGGCCGGATGCGGGATCAGGCACATGCTTCCCTGCGTGCGCAGCATCTCCAATACATACTCCATACGGTAATCATCAAACAGGTGATACCACCTTTGGGGAGCTCTCTGCTGCCCGAGCCGCAGTGCACTTCGTGCCTGCTCCAGTGCATCCGGCAGCTTCAAAAAATCGTTAAAACAGGAACTCAGGCCCGCGCGGCAGATGTTTTCCCGTACCAGCACCGCCAGCTCCGCGCAGAAATCCCGGAGTGCGGATCTCTTTTTCTGCCCTTCATTTTCCCGGGGGCCCGCCTTTTCAGCGGTCTCTCCTTTTTTATTCTTCCTGCTTCCAGCCTGCGCAGTCAGTGTAAGATCTGCCGCAAAACATACTTTATCCTCCCGGATCCATGCACAGGAATGCGGCCAGGTCTGTTCTATGCAGCTGACCAGGTACGGCAGTGTATATTCGATCTGGGTATGCCATCCGGGCTTTGAAAAGAACTCCAGTGTCCCCGCAAGAAAAGTATGGGCAGGCATCCATCCGGACCGCTGCATGGCCGCTTCTGCGATCGCCATGCTGATGTCCTCTCCGGCATCCAGTGCACTGCACACCTGATGCAGACTGTCTGCGCGTTTCCGGCGCAGAAGCCGGGCATCGCGCATGCACAGCTGTTCCGTGCGGTCCGCGAACAGGTCAAAAAGCTCCTCCTCCCCCGGCAGGAACCGTTCCGCATTCTCCGGCAGCAGCATCAGGAGACGTGCATAATACTGTCCGTCGAGAAAAATATTCCGGCAGTAATTCCTGCGGTCATTCTGGTTCTCATAATAGTAGAAAGCAGACGGACGAAGAGCGGCTTCATGGAATTTTTTACTTAAAAGCAGCGACTGCACCAGCTCCGGCGGGATCATGTTTCCCCGGAGGAAAGTCTCTTCCGGCTCTCCGATCTCCTCCCGGTAATCCGCTGTTCTGTAAAGCACCTGCATCTCCCGGTCTACCAGCATATATGGATATGGCAGGCACTCCTTTCCCAAAGGCAGAATCTTCTCCGCGCTCTGTCCGTTCAGGATCCTCTCACAGATATGGTGATCCCAGGCAAAGATCCGGTTCCAGCAGTCCGTCACAGCAGACAGCAGCGTTGCGCCTGAAAGCTTCTCATCCACCGCGCAGGACGGTCCGTCTTCATCTCCGGTAAACAGTTCACTCCCGCACACATAAAGCACGTCCTCCTCGTAAAGGCGGGGATCTCCTTTTTCATTCAGAAGCTGAATATGCCGCAGGATCACCGGGGAGCGCCCCGCTGCTGCCCGGGCCGTTTTGTGCTCCCGCTCCCATACGGTAAAGAATATTTCCGCTGTCATTCGCATGTCTTTTTCCTCCGGTCCGAATTTATCATATGTTTTTCCGCACACACGCATAACTGCTGGTGTATGTTGCGGCCTCGGGGGCAGGATTCCTCATCCTGTCTAAAACTTGCAGGGGCCGCAAGTTCTAAGGCTCGTCAGCTTCGAAAACAGGGGCAACACCAAGATACGCCGCGTAATCCTGATGATTACGCGCCTAATCATGGCGCTGCAGCCAGGCTTTGAAAGCCTGGCTTCGACCCCATGTTTTCTTGCTGTCTCGCCAAGAACTTATGCGGACTGCAAGATACGACCGGCTGAGGAATCCTGTCCCGTCAGCCGCTTCTGACACTCAGCGCCTCACATTTTCTGCAGGTTCGTGATGTATCACGTGTAAATTCGTATTTAAAAGATTTAAGATAGCAATCTTTTCGCACTTTGCACGGTGTTTCCCACGCATTTTGTCTGACTTACGCCAGGAACGCAGACGAGATATGCACCCTACGCAGTCTTAGGCTCCGACGTAAGAGCGTTTCGTCTATGCGCGAATGCGTCGG
Organism: uncultured Lachnospiraceae bacterium; assembly: GCA_902785635.1. Taxonomy (GTDB): domain Bacteria; phylum Bacillota; class Clostridia; order Lachnospirales; family Lachnospiraceae; genus Merdiplasma. The sequence continues at coordinate 26,739 of CACZZH010000014.1, read as the reverse complement.
AGCCTTAGACGAAGTTGGATGAGAGCTCGGCGGAGTGGGTCCGGGTTTCGCGGAAATGATCCCTGCCCCCGATGGTGCGCATGCCGTCAATTTGAGTAAAATTGCGTCTGCAGAAAAACATATATGATTTTCCGCAGCCGGGACACGGGACGGCCCTCTGTCCCAAAACGGGCGGCATGTGCATGGCTGCACGCTGTTATCATACCTCGCTGCAAAGTGTAGCGTCAAGCCGTTGATCTTGCACCACTATGCGTATGTTCTGCATTCCGTGTTTCCTTTATAATAAAGGAAAAGAACGGTTCTAAATCACAATGAGGAGGTATGTACAATGAGTGAAAACACCCTGACGAAAGAGCAGCAGCTGTTTGCGGAGCGGCTGAAAAGAGTGGATGACGCGATCGCGCTGAAAGAACCGGACCGGGTCCCCTGCTTCTGCTTTGTTGCATCCTATGTCCAGAGGATGTACGGATCCAGCTATGCGGATATCTACTATGATTTTGAAAAGGCCGGCGATGCCGCCGTACAGTTCCACCGCGATCATCCCCTGATGGACGTGGCACTGGTTCCCCAGTTTACCAGCGGAAAAGCCAATGAGATCGCCGGGTCCACCATGATCGACTGGCCCGGAAGACCGGGCAGTATCGTCGACAAGTACAGTTCCCATCAGGTCATCGAGCGGGAGATGATGCTGCAGGAGGAATACCCGGAAATGCTCAATGATTTCAACGGGTTCATGATGAATAAATACATCCCCCGCGCCTATAAGAATCTCGGTGCAGCGGCAAATCTGAAAATGACCCCGACCGTCGTGCTCAGCACCAGTCTTCTGACACCGCTTTACAGCCCGCAGGCGCAGGAATACTACGGAAAGCTTGCACAGATCGCGGCGGAAGACGCTAAAGCAGGAGCTGCCACCGGCAAGTATGGCCAGATCCTCGCTGAGATGGGCTTCCCGCCCTACATGACAGGCATCTCCGAAGCTCCCTACGATATCCTCGGAGATTACTTCCGCGGAACCATGGGCATCTTTGAAGACCTGGTGGATGAGGATATGGCGGAGTATATCGACCGGGCCTGCGACATGTTCGCGGACCAGCAGATCCAGGCTCTCCAGTATTTCCGTTTCGTGGATATGCCAGTCAAACGCGTATTCTTCCCGCTGCATAAAGCCATGGACGGCTTCATGAATGACAAACAGTTCGAGCGCTTCTACTGGAAACCGCTTCGCAAGATCATCCTCGCCCTCATCGACATGGGCGTAACGCCTTATATCTACACGGAAGGTCCCTACAGCTCCAGGCTGAAATTCCTCACCGATGTACCCAAAGGCAAAGTGCTTTACCATTTCGAGAAAGTGGATATGGCGGAGGCAAAACGCGTACTCGGCGACACCGCCGCGATCTGCGGAAACCTTTCCATCAGCAACCTGGAATTCGGTAAAAAACATGATGTGGAAGAAGAAATGAAGCGCCTGCTTGATACCTGCATGCCGGGCGGCGGCTATCTGTTCGACTTTAACGGATCGCTCGAAAACGCAAAGCCGGAAAACCTGGACGCAGTATTCGAGATCCTCGAAAAGGAAGGAAAATATTGACAGATCAAACAGGGCGGGAGACGATCGTCTCCCGCCCTGCCATATTCCGTTCCGGAAAGATCCTGCTTCACCTCAGACCACAGGAACCTGTCCCCATGGTTCTTATGCCACAAAAGAACCGCTGATCTTTGTATATTTGGTATCTCCCTTTTTCCGGATGCCTGTGATCGTAAACTGATAGACCTTTCCCTTTTTCAGCTTCTTCACTTTCACTTCCAGCTCTTTGCGGTTTTTCTCCGTGATTTTCACGGAATACTTCTTTTTCCCGTCCGTGATCTCCACTTTCGAAGCCTTCCACTGAACTGCTTTTGCGAATGAAAACTCGACTTCCCGGTCCTTCTCATCATATCCAATGGTCTTTACGGGAACTTTTCCGTTAACGACCGTTATATAGACCTTTCCTTTGATGGTCTGATAAATCTCCTCCGAGCATCTGCTCACACCGCTGATCTTAAATGTGTAAGTCTCCCCCATCTTGTATTTTTTGATTCGGAAATCCAGGTCATCCCTGGCTTTACCGGTGATCACAGCCGGTACCGTTTTCCCGGCGGAATCCTTCACTTTGACTTTTACATTTTTATACCGGACATTCTGATTGAAGTTCACTTCGACATTTCCTTTGCTTTCGTATTCGACCCCAATAATGCCCAGTTCCATGTATGGTACAGAACAAGCCGAATCCGCCCATGCAGGCAAGGCAAGCAGGCTCACAGCCATACACAAAACAGCCAGCAGCCGCAGCCGGGATCCCTTTCCACTCATCCTCACAGATTTCCGCAAAAGTGTTTTCATAAGCGCCCCTTTCCGTCCCTTGCGGGATCATTCTTTCATAATCATTCCAGTCCCTCCAGCGGACTGTTCAGTTCCAACGTTCCGGGAAGCACAAACCTTCCCTCCGAAAGCAGCAGCACTTTCGAACCGTCCCTGCAGCAAAGCTCCACGCTGCCGAGCTGGGAATAGGGAATCGTAATATCCGTGTGGCAGCCGAAATAGGCTTTGCCCGGATCTTCCCTGCGCATCAGGGATACGCTGTTGTCCCGGGCGGTCACTTCTTTGCCGTCGGGATTAAAGACCGGCACATCCTCTTCCCAGCTGTAGCATGTGTCTCCCACTGCAAAATGAGGCCCGCATTTTTCTGCGATCAGAATCGGCAGCTGTGCTCCGATTCCATAGCGCACGGACATGGCGTAAGCCGCCGTGTTCGTACCGATGGCGAATTCCCCCATCGGAAGCGTCTCATGATGGAAGAGCACGGTATTCTTCACATATTCCCGTCCGGCTTCTTCGCTCTCAAAGCCGCCGCACCCGTAATCCGTGATCATGCCGTCTTTAAATGTCAGGCTCAGGTCATGATAATCCAGGCCGTTCAGATATACCTGGGATACATGCAGCACACCGTTGGTCCCCTCCAGCTGCGGTGAAGTAAACACCTCCCCCACGGGAATATTCACGTCCGCCACACAGTTTTCAAAATTCGTCTGCTTTTCCGGATCGGCAAGAGGCGCCAGAGCGATCGTAAGGTCAGTCCGGTTGCCGCACCGGCCTGTCACATGCACGCTCTCCGCCTGATCCAGCGCATCGATCAGAAACTGCTGGATCTTTTCATATTTCCGGCTGTCCATGGTATTGACTGCCATGGTGTCACGGAAGATCTCTTCAAAAGCCGGACCGATCCGCGGCGAAGGAAAGGCAATGATCGTAAAGCTGCGTTCTTCCCCGATGATGTAGGTATTCGTCAGCTGCGCTGTCTGCTGCAGCAGGGTGGCAGACAGTGCCTGTCCTTTGCGTCCGAGCCGGAGCGCGCCGGGACACTCCTTCGGAGTGAAAGGCGGTTCCCCGAACACTTCGATCACCGCCGGGCCGGCATGTTCCCCTGCTGTTTCCCGGTTTGCTTCATAAGCCGTGCGCATCACATCCAGTTTCCGGTGCACATAGGCTTTGTCCAGGAACAGTGCCTGGTCCTCCTTGTGATCATAGTCAAACTGTGGATTCGCCAGGGCTCCGCTGTAACCGGTCCGTGCGACCTGATTCTTGCAGATCCGGCTCAGTGCCCTCCGGTAGATCACCGGCTGCAGTCCCATTGCCTCAAACTGCCGCACAGCTTCCCGCACCATCCGCTCAAAGCCCAGCTGATAACGGATATTTACCGTCTTTTTCCGGGACAGATCCTTGCCGGCTTTTACAAATCCCGTCCGATATCCTTCGGTAAAGGTACGGGCCATCGCTTCGATCTCCTCCGATGTACGGCTGTTCAGGAACCGGGCCGTATCCAGCTCATTGTCCGTGACGTACTCCCCGTACCGGTACAGATACCGCAGATCCGTAAGGTCACTGTCCATCACGATCCGCACGGCAAAGTCCCGCCCCGGATCAATGGCATCCAGGACCCTCTGGGCAGCAAACACATCGGTATAATCACTGAAAAACCAGTAAAGAGTCTCCCGGATCCTTGCCGGCGCAGGAGTTTTCCCTTCTTCTGCCGACGATGTGAACAGACTGAAGATCTCTATGAAAAGCTCCAGTGATGCGGTCAGCTCTTCCAGGGCAGCCAGGGACCAGTATGGAACCGGAACACGGACCGCAGCGCTCTCATACACAAGACCCGGCAATTCATACAGCTCCGCAGCGAGCATGGCCATCAGTGCTCCCGTATTTGATCCGAAGGCTTTCGCTGCCCTGCGGGGATTTGCCCAGCACCGGGCATAATGATCCTCCAGAAGATCCCGGTACAGATCCTGATTGCGCACCCTTAAGGTCTCCCCGTCCGCCGTATCCGCCGCTCCTTCAAGCAGCCACTCCCGCGTCTGTCCGAGCATCTGCAGATGCTGCGCCATTTTTGAAAAATAGTCTCCCGATTCCCCCTCTAAAGCCGGATCCAAAGCGATCTCCCGGATCCTTCCCATTGCCAGATCATACCGCTCCTGCAGTACTTCAAAGGAGGGTTCCCCTAACTCTTTACTCATACACAGGTCCTTCCCCTCTGCTTTTTTATTCCTCATCGCGCAATGCACGCGAGCGAGTATTCAAGAATGCTTTGGTATTCCTGCCTTCTGTCCCGAAGCTTTTGGACATTCCATGACCGGATCAGGAAGCCAGCCCCACGCAGAAAGTCAGAAACCAGATGGCGACCATAATGCCGCTCAGCAGCGTCCCGATCTTGCTCAGCCGATAGGATCTGCACTGGTCCTGAAAGCTGTGAAGCCCGCGCACCATTCCGAGAAATGCCAGAAAAAGTGCTGTAAAACCGAAACTTCCCGTCCACACTCCCGCCTTGCCGTCCAGCATCATGCAGATGACGGAAAGCGTCACGAACACGACCGCCGAAATGCCTCCAAGCACGGTTGCCAGGATCCCGTCGGGTGAATGATTGTATTCCTTAAACGAAAATAACTCGTCAAATTCCGTATCCATATCATCTTCCTTAAATCAGAACATTTTTCTTCGCAAACAGCAGCTTCGCGCCGCTCACGATCATCAGCACACCGGCTGCCACACTGAAGACGATCACTACTGCGCCTGATACGATTCCGATCACTCCGGATGTACGAACTGTATTGTAAAGTTTTTCCTGTTGGTTCATCAGATAACTCCTCCTCATGCTCTGTTTCGTCTGCGGCTGTCATGCTCATGCCCCACGCGGGTACACGGCTTCGCAGCGTCCTTAATGCACTCCATACTGCTCATAATATGCATCGATCGCAGCCTTCATCGCATCATCGATCAGCACCTTGCCGCCGCAGTCTCTCCCGTACAGATATTCGGTCACTTCTGCCATCGTCACGATCGACGCCGTCTTCAGCCCAAAATTTTCCTCGATCTCCTCCAGAGCGCTCTTTTCCCCGGTGCCCCGCTCCATACGGTCCACAGAGACCACCAGGCCCACCGGCTGCACCTTACCCTGTGCGCTCAGGATCGGCATCGTCTCCCGGATCGAAGTGCCGGCAGTAGTCACATCTTCAATGATCACCACCCGGTCGCCGTCCTGCAGCGGACTGCCCAGCAGGATTCCTTTGTCTCCGTGATCCTTGATCTCTTTCCGGTTGGAACAGTAACGGACATCTTTTCCGTAGTTCTCACTGATGGCGATGGAGGCTGCCACACTCAGCGGGATTCCTTTGTAAGCCGGCCCGAAAAGCACATCAAAATCCAGACCGAAATTCTGCTCGATCGCCTTGGCATAGTATCCTCCAAGTCGGTGCAGTGCCGAACCGGTGCGGTAGAACCCTGTGTTGATGAAGAACGGTGTCTTCCTTCCGCTCTTTGTCACAAAATCGCCAAAACGCAGCACCTGGCATTCCACCATAAAGTCGATAAACTCTTTCTTGTATTGCTCCATACATCCTCCGTCTCTCCGGCAGTTCCTTCCGGATGCCGCTGCCGGTCCATATCCCTGTATTACTCTCCGTCAGCCGGAACAGTGGCTGTCCACACATCCCTGCCGTCGAAGCAGCGTCAGTCCACGCATCCGATCAGTTCCCGGATATCCTCAATGCCTTCCTCTTCCATAAACGCGGCGATTCCCCGGGCAGTCTTCACAGAAGCAAAGGGATCGCGGAAATGAGCCGTACCCACTGCCACCGCGCTCGCTCCCGCCATCAGAAACTCAAGCGCGTCCTCCGCACAGGTGATGCCTCCCATCCCGATCACCGGGATCTTCACGGCGTGCGCCGCCTGATACACCATCCGCACCGCGATCGGCCGGATCGCCGGTCCCGACACTCCGCCGGTCCGGTTGGCCAGCGCAAAGGTCCTCCGGTGAATATCGATCTTCATTCCCGTGAGTGTGTTGATCAGCGACACCGCGTCCGCTCCGCCCGCCTCCACGGCCTTTGCCATCTCCGCAATATCTGTCACGTTGGGGCTGAGCTTCAGGATCACCGGCACTTTTGCGACCCTCTTGACCGCCGCAGTCACCTCCATCGCACATTTCGGATCCTGTCCGAAGGCGATCCCGCCTTCCTTTACGTTGGGACAGGAAATATTGATCTCCAGCAGATCGACCCGCTTTTCCCCGGAGAGCCGCTCTGCGGTCTCACAGTAATCCTGGATGCTTCTTCCGCACACATTGACGATCACCCTGGTGTCCGCTTTTTCAAGAAATGCCAGATCCCTGCGGATAAATGTATCGATCCCGGGGTTCTGCAGCCCGATCGCATTCATCATACCGGAAGGTGTTTCGGCGATCCGCGGAACATCATTTCCGCTCCAGGGCACATTCGCCACTCCTTTGGTCACAACGGCTCCCAGCGCGGAAAGATCCGTCAGCTGCCCGTATTCCATACCGGACCCGAAAGTCCCGGAGGCTGTCATCACCGGATTTTTCAAAGTCACGCCGGCGATCTCAACTGCCGTACGGACTTTTCTGTTCTCATTTCTCTCCTCCGTCCTGCCCGCGTCGTGCGCGCCTGTGGACGAACGGGTGAAAGCATCGCTTTCAAACTTTTCTGTCATGGCAGTTCCCTTCCTACAGCACGATCTCCCCGGCTTCAAATACCGGCCCTTCCGCACAGATCCTTTTATTCTTTACCTGAGAGTGTTCGTCCTTCTCCGTCGTATGACAAACACAGGCCAGACAGGCTCCGATACCGCAGGCCATACGCTGCTCCAGCGAAAGATAGCAGGGGATCTTCTCCGTTTCGGCATAAGCTTTGAGCGCGCGAAGCATCGGAGTAGGTCCGCAGGCAAAAATGATATCCGCCGTAAGTCCGTTTTCCCGTATGCAGTCCAGCACATTGCCCTTTGTACCGGTGCTCCCGTCTTCCGTCGCGATGAACAGCTCCCCGCGGCGGGACAATTCCTGTGTCAGGAACAGTTCATCCCGGTATCCGGCAATGATCTGTTTCTTCCCGGGCAGACGCTTTGCAAGCTCCACCAGAGGTGGTATGCCGATACCGCCTCCGATCAGAAAGGCTCTTTTCCCTTCTGCTTCCTCCAGAGGGAAGCCGTTCCCGAGAGGTCCCAGGATCTCCACCATATCCCCCGTCTTCAAAGCGGCAAACTCTCTGGTGCCTTCTCCCGCGATACGATAGACCAGCCGCACTGTCCCGGCAGCCGGATCCGCTTCGCAGATACTGATCGGCCTCGGCAGCAGCCTGCTCCGGTCATGACAATACACCGAAACAAACTGTCCCGGTTTTGCCAGCGCCGCGACCGTTTTCTCCTCCAGCAGCAGGCTGAAGATCTGTGTCCCGACACTCTCCTGTCCAAGGACCAGCGCTCTGGCAAACACTTTTTCCGCTTCCATTTATATGCTCCTTCTGCATTACTGATTCACAAGTCTGTACTTCTGCGTGTCTGTATTTTCGCGGGTCTGTGTTATCGCGTGTCTGTGCTTTCGAATGTGACCCGGATGATGTCCTGCAGCTCTCAGCCAAGCGCCTGCATGATATCTTCCTTCATATCCAGCACAGCCGCCCGGCTTGCATCCGCGAAGCCAGCCTCCCCGAAGGCGGCATATTTTTCCTGTTTGTACGCGGCAATGATCCCGCGGGAGCTGTTGATGATCGCCCCAAGACCGTCTTCATTAAAGAACGGTTTCAGATCCTTTCCTTTTCCTCCCTGGGCACCGTATCCGGGTACCAGGATATAGGACCTGGGCATGATCCGGCGGAGCGTTCTTCCCATCTCCGGGTAAGTGGCTCCCACCACCGCGCCTACATAGCTGTACGTATCTCCCATGCAGCCGGCAGCCCACTCATTCACTTTTTCGCCGACCAGCTCATACAGCGGCCTTCCGTCGATCAGGCGGTCCTGAAATTCCCCGCTGGACGGATTTGACGTCTTTACCAGGATAAAGATTCCTTTCTTTTCCTGTGCGCACACATCGAGGAACGGCTTGATCCCGTCAGTCCCGAGATAGGGATTTACAGTGGCAAAATCCTCTCCAAAGGGAGTGAAAGACGCAGATCCCACCTGCACTCTGCCGAGATGTGCTGCCGCGTAAGCTGCGCTGGTGGAGCCGATATCTCCTCTCTTCACGTCCCCGATCACCACAAGGCCCTTTTCACGGCAATAGTCCACCGTCTTCCGGAACGCTTCCAGTCCCGGCAGGCCGAACTGTTCGTACATGGCGATCTGCGGCTTTACCGCCGGCACCAGCTCGTATACCGCGTCCACGATCGCGCGGTTGTACTGCCACACGGCTTCTCCGGCCCCTTCAAGGGTCTCCCCGAACTGCGCAAATGCCGCATCCAGGATATGTTTCGGAATATAGCCAAGCATCGGGTCCAGTCCCACCACGATCGGAGCCTGTTTTTTTCGAATCTGTTCTATCAGTTTGTTGATCATAGCGCGTCCTCCTTTTTGCAGCTGTTCAGAACCCTCCCGGTTTCTGAACACCACCTCTCACATTCTTTTTTTACATCTCCGGTACCGGAGTCGGCCGGGCTTCGTCCCAGGCCTGACTGACGTCGAAAAGGTCCTCCAGCATCTCCGGATTATAATACATCCGGTATCCGTCCAGATTGCGCCTGCCCTGGCGCATATAGTCGCTGCCGAACTGCACCCAGTACTTCTGGCTGCCGTCCACATTGCAGTAGATGGAAAATCCCTTTTCCTTCAGATACCGGAAGAATTCGTTCTCCTGTGTATAGGGCGTCCAGTCGTTGATATCCGCGCCGAAGGCGAAGATCAGCACATCCGTATCCCCTACCACCGGCGCAACATTCTCAAGCCACCGCCCGGTGTCCTTTACGGTAGCGTCATAGCCGTAGCCGACCGGATTAATGTGGCCCCAGGTATGGCTGGCAAATTCCCAGCCCTCTGCCTTCATCGCATCCGCCACCTTTCTGGCTTCCTCCACTTCCTTATCCCAGTCAAAATCCGGGGTCGCATCCAGAAACGCCCTCTGATAGGCGGTCAGGCGGTCCTCCTGGCGGGTCCGGTACACCTCGTCGGTCCGGTATCCCAGCACTCCCTCATACCCGGTCAGTGCTATGATGCCCTTGTGTCCGTGGTAAGCGAAATCCGGATGTTCCTCCACAAACGTATCGATCAGAGGCACCATGTCATAATCCCCGACCGAGATGCTTCCGTCATCCTCAATGTACGTATTTTTGACCTTTCCGTTCTCATCCACGATCAGCTTCTGGGCAAAGCCGTCGCCGACCATGTAATGATAGTAACTCACATCGTCCTGGGAGAGCACAAAGGGAATCTTCCCGACCGGCAGCCGGATCTCCTTCTTTGATACACTGCCGTCCTCGTGTACCTCACACATATCGTGGACGCTCACCATCACATATCCTTTTTCATACATCTGGGAGATGATGCTGTTGAACTCGTCAATGGTCGTCATCACCTGATTGTATCCGGCTTCATTTGCATCACCGTCAAAGGCTTTCGCCGTATCCTTTACCAGTGTGTGGAAAAACACATGTGTGATCTGATCCACCGGATATGCTGCGCAGGCGTCCTTCTGCGCCTGATAGGAAGCCACCGCATTCTGCATCTGCGGGTTCGTATTGTATCCCGGACTCTCTTTTAAGAGCGAGACCGCCTCCGAATAATTGTACTGTGCGGCCAGCCTGGCTGCGTCCGCAAGGATCATCTGAATATCTTCATCTGCAAAAGCCTGCGGCAGGCCGGCTTCTCCTCCTTCCACCGGTGAGACCACCGGTGCATTCGGATCCACCGTCTGCTCCTGTGTGTCTGCCCCGGTCATCACGCGGATAAAATCATCCCAGGCTTTCTGAAAAGAGCCGCTGCGGATTCCCGTGTGGATAAGGATCACTGCAAAAAGAACGATCAGTACGATCATCACAGCGATCAGAGTGCGCATGATCAGTGCATTCTTCCGCCGCTTCGCTATTCTCTGTTCAATAATACGCTCTTTCGCATCCAACTTCCGGTCCTCCCTCTGCGATCCGTGTTTATTCCTGCAGAGCTTGCCACATAAACGGCAAATGCTTCAGACGTTTACTATAGCATGTTAAAGTCATCCTGTCATCAACAGCAAACGACAAACATTTTCCTTTTGACGTTTCCTTTGTCTTTCACGCTGACCGGCACTTCCGCGCCGGTCAGATGCCCAGAACCCCCTGGTTCAGCTCCGTATGCGGCTGTTCCGGCAGGGCTTCAAACACCGCGATGTGCCCCGTATCCCGGCTCCGGTCTGTAAATGCAGGATACAGAAAACCCCATTCCGGTTTCTCCGGTTCATACTCTCCCGCCAGCAGGCAGATACACCCGATCACAAAATCATACACTTCCTCAGACTCCCACAGACGCTTATGGTCCGCTGCCTTGAGCGGTACATCGTAGCTGCCGTGAAGGAGAATGATCCCATAATCCTTCCCCGGATTCCACGCTTCCGAGATCACCTCATACAGGATCGACAGCAGGCCGTCATCCTTCAGACCGCACCGGACCAGTTCCGTAAGACACTGCTTTGTCTGCCGGGAGATCTCGCTCTGTCCTCCGAACGGAAACAGCCGCAGCTGCCGGTTCGTATCCGCGAAAGGCACCGTCTTAGCGATCTTCAGATAATTGCTCTGATGCGCCGGTGAAAGCTTCAGAAAATGGACATTAAAGGTACCGTCTTCAAAGCCGTCCTCATCCACATAAGCTCCGGCGATCCGGGTGAAGCAGTTCCGTTTCAGGGTCATGCGTCTCGTAAGCTCCAGCATGTCCTCCCGGTTGATCTCCATCTGATCCCTCCTGTTCCTTACTTCCAGCAAATGCCGCGTTCAATGATCGCAGCGATTCGTTCCAGCCCTTCCCGGTCTTCTTCTGAAAAACGGCCGGTGAGCGGGCTGTCTATGTCCATAACACCAACCACTTCACCCCCATGGTGCAGCGGTATGACGATCTCAGAATTGGATGCGCTGTCGCAGGCAATGTGGCCGGGAAAGGCATGCACATCGGGCACGACGATCGTGCGGTCCGACGCCGCGCTGGTCCCGCACACGCCCTTTCCCGGCGCAATGTGAATACATGCAGGCTTCCCCTGGAAAGGACCGACCACCAGGCGGCCTCCGCGCATAATGTAAAATCCGGCCCAGTTCAGATCCTCCAGCGAACACATCAGCAGAGCGCTGATGTTGCTCAGTACTGCAGCGAAATACGGCTCCGTCTTCAGATACTCTTCCGTCTGGGCAGCCAGTGTCGCATAATCCATCTTTTTCCTCCATAAGAATGTGTTATACTGTATCTAAGCGGAAGTTCCGAAGGAACTGCCCGCGTATGCTGTTTCACCCGTCACTTTGAAAGGAATCCGCATTATGAAAATCCAGACCGCTGCCCTTCTTACTGTCGGCATCCTGATTCCGGCAGGCTTTGCAATCAGTGCCGGATTTGCCTCATATGTCGTGCATGGAAAACGCCAGACTCTGGCAGAAGCACTGGAATGGCAGAAGAGCAAATATGATATCAGCTGGTATGAGCCGCTTGAAAAAGAAGACTACATCGTACAAAGCTTTGACGGTTATGAACTGCATGTGCAGTTTTGCAAATGCCCTCAGCCTTCGGAAAAATACGTGATCCTCACCCACGGATATACCGACAACCGCTATGGCTGCCTCAAATACATGAAGATGTATCTGGACGAGGGCTTCAACTGTGTGATCTATGATCTTCGCGGCCACGGAGAAAACGAACCCGCGATCTGTACGTACAGCATCCGGGAATCCAGGGATCTGCACGAGCTGATCCGGGACACCCGCAGCCGTTACGGAGAAAATATCCTCCTGGGCCTGCACGGAGAATCTCTTGGCGCATCCACCACCGTCGCCGTACTGGCCTGTGACCAGGATCTGGCATTCGCCGTGGCAGACTGCGGCTTCGCCGATCTTTTGAATGTCCTGAAGGGCGGCCTTCGAAAAATGCACGTGCCCGGGTCTGTGCTCTATCCGGCTTCTTTTGCATCCCGTATTCTTTACGGGTACTCCTTCTCTCAGATGCGTCCTGTCGATGCCCTGGCCGGCAACAAAGTGCCTCTCCTGTTCATCCATGGGGAAAAGGACACCTTTATCGTCCCGGACAACAGCCGCCGCATGATGGAAAGATCTGCAGGCTATACGCAGCTTTGCCTGGTCCCGGAAGCCGTCCATGCCAATTCCGTGCTGACCGACCCGGTATTATATAAGAAGACTCTCTCGGAATTTCTTCGCAGTCACACCTGACCCCGTCCGCGCAGCTGTGCCTGTCCACCGCCCCGGCAGACAGGTACCGGCTCCGGGATCTCTTTCTAGGATCTCTTTTTTCCTTTGCGCGGTCTCTTTGCCGGTTTTGCCTGTTTTTCGGGCTCCGGACTGTGGTGGACATCCTCATAATTTTGAATCATCGTTTCCTGTCCGCGCTGTTTCAGACGTTTCATAATAAAACTGCGGATCAGATCATAGATCACGGCGAACAGCGGAACACCTACAAGCATTCCCACCAGCCCCCAAAGGTCGCCTGCAACCAGAATGGCAAAGAGGATCCAGAAGCCGGAAAGCCCAAGCTCATCCCCGAGGATCTTCGGACCGAGCACATTACCGTCGAACTGCTGCAGAATAATAACGAACACCAGGAACACGATGCTCATCATCGGAGAAACGGTGAGAATGAGAAGCACCGACGGGATCGCTCCGAGATAGGGACCGAAAAACGGAATTATATTCGTCACTCCCACGATCACACTCACGAGTACAGCATACGGCATATTTGTGAGCGCACAGAACACGAAGCAGATCAGGCCGACGATCAGCGAATCCACCAGTTTTCCGTGAATAAACCCGCTGAACATCCGGTCTGCGAAAAGGATCTCCTTTTTGATCCAGTCCGCAATGTGCGTCGGAAACACTCCGTACACAATGAGCTTCGCCTGCGCGACAAACTTCTCCCAGCCTCCCAGAAAATAGGCCGCAATGATACATCCCAGGCCAAAGTTCTTCAGAACCGAAAGAATGCCCACAAAACTCGATGTGACGGAACTGATCAGGTTCATCATTTCCGGAAGAAGATCCGTCTGCAGGAAATTTTCCAGACGCTGCGTAAGGGTCTCGACCATCTGCTCGATATAGACCACAGCCCCATGGGAACCCTCACCGTTGTCCAGTCCCGCGATCCATGCCTGAAAGCGTTCCAGCGCCTCCGGCAGCTGCGCGACCAGCCCCGAGATGCTGTTGATCAGTTCCGGCAGTACGGTCATGAGCAGCACGATCAGAATGGCAAAAAACGCTGCCAGCACCAGCAATATGGACAGCATCCTGCGAAGTCCGGGATGCTCTTTTTTACAGATACGCTTTTCGGCGCGAAGCAGCCAGCGTTCCAGGACACTGCATGCCGGATGCAGAAGGTAGGCGATCACTGCACCGTAAACAAATGGCGTCAGGATACCGACCGCCCTGCTCAGCCCTTTCGTAAAGATCTCTGTACGGAAAAAAATCAGAACGATCAGACAGACAGTCACCGCCAGACCGGCTGTGATCTCCATGATTCGTTTCAACCTCTGCCTTTCTTCCGCATTCATTCCGGTACCTCCATCCATTCCATCAGGTCGCGCTTCTTCCGTCTTTTTCAAGCTTCTTTAAATGTAAGTATTTATAATATAGTTATATCCTACACTATCCGACAAGCAGTTTTCAATGGCTTTTCGATCATGTCCGCCGGATTTCATCCGCTTTTCCGTCATTGTATTCAAATCATGGAAGTGTTACAATGATTTTGGTCCTGTAACTGCTTTGTAGTTACTTTTTTTATCGGTTTTAAGTCAGGACTCGCGCACAGTTCAGACCATTGAAGAGGAAATAAAATGATCAATAACTCAGATAATTCCATATACGGGCCTTATCTTCCCGAGCTTGAGCAGGTCCGGACCCGTCTCATGGATGAGATCGAACGCATCCGCACCGATCTTTCGGACCGCCTCGGCATGGATCCCGTGGAGCATTGTCTCTCAAGGATCAAGACCGAGGAGAGCATGCGTGAAAAGTGCCGCCGGAAGGGCCTTCCCGAGACTGTGGATTCCGCTCTTTTCCGGATCCACGACGCCATCGGGATCCGCGTAGTAGCGGCATTTGTAAGTGATGTTTACCGGATCCGCGATCTCCTCTCCCAGGTGAACGGTCTGCGAATCACAGAAGAAAAAGATTATATCCGCCACGCAAAGCCCAACGGCTACCGCAGCCTGCATCTCATCCTCCTTTGTGATGAAAAATGGTATGCGGAGGTCCAGCTGCGCACCATCTCCATGGACACCTGGGCTGCGCTGGAACACCATATGCGCTATAAAAAAAAGATCTCCCGGAATCTTCCGCTCATTGAAGCGGAGCTCAAACGATGTGCGGACGAGCTGGCATCGACCGACCTGTCCATGCAGACCATCCGGGATATGATTCTTGAAGAGGAAACGATATGAAACTGCTGCTTGCGGAAGATACCGCTGACCTGAACCGTGCCCTGACGGCGATCCTCACCCACGAAGGCTATGATGTGACCCCCTGTCTGGACGGCGCACAGGCGTATTCTCATATTCTCGAAGACAGCTACGATGCTGTGATCCTGGACATCATGATGCCGAAAAAAGACGGAATGGAAGTTCTCCGGGACATGCGCTCGATGCATATCCTCACGCCGGTCCTCATGCTTACGGCAAAATCCGAGGTCGACGACCGCGTCGCAGGACTGGATGCCGGAGCGGATGACTACCTCACAAAGCCCTTTGCCATGAAAGAGTTCCTGGCCAGGGTGCGCTCGCTGATCCGGCGCAGAACAAATTACGGATCCTCCATTCTTACCTTCGGCACACTTCGTCTTTCTGCCGATACCTTTGAACTGGCCTGTGAGAACAGCGTCCGCCTCTCCACCCGCGAATTCGAACTGATGCAGGAGCTGATCCTCTCCGCCGGCCGCCCGCTGGAAAGCAAATGGCTGCTGGACCATATCTGGGCTTCCGAGCCGGATGCCGACGATGAAACGATCTGGTTCTACATCTCCTATCTGCGCAGGAAACTGACGGCTGTCGTTTCCACCGCCTGCATTGAGGGGGAAAAAGGAGGATCCTTCACTCTGAAGGAAAGGAGCGCATTATGAACCAGCGCCAGATCGAAAAACTGCGCAGGAAATTCTTCCTGCTCTCCTCGATCGCTTTTATTCTCGTCATCCTGTTCGTAGGCGGCGTAATGTTCACCACCAACCAGATCGTTCTGCGCTCCCAGATACGCGCTACGCTCAGCCGGATCGCTGCCGCAGACGGCAACATCTATGAGATCGGCTCTCAGGACGAGACCCGTTCCTCGGACGAGACCCATTCCGCGGATGAGACCCGCTCCACAGGCGAGACCCGTTCCTCGGACGAGACCCGCTCCACGGGCGAGACCCGATCCACGGCTGAGACCCGCTCCGCGAAAAGTTCCGTCAGGAAGGACAGCGATCCGTCTTCCGGTGAGGAGAACACCGTCTTTCATACCCCCACGTTCTATGAGGCCTTCGGCCCCGAAGGATATCTGCGCCAGCTCTCGGAATCCCGGCTGACGATGCGGTTTTTTGCCGTCCTCTACGATGAAGACATGGCCTTCGAAGAGATCCGCACGAATCTGATGGAACTGCCCTCCTCCGAATATGCCCTGGAGGCAGCACAGGAAGTTCTCGAAAATGCCTCCCGGAAAGGACCGCTGCGTCTTTCAAAGCGATACGGCACCTACGATGTGTTTTCCTACCTTGTTACAGAGCGCAGCTCGGGCGGAAGCATTGTCGTATTCCTGGATGTCAGCAGCAATATCAATGACAGCAACCGGCTGTTTTATACAGCCCTGATCCTGATCGGCTTCGGCAGCATCGCCGTACTGCTGGTGATGCGCGCGCTCTCGTTTTCCGTCATCAAGCCGGAGATCCGCAACGCGCAGCTGCAGAAGCAGTTTATCACAAACGCCAGCCATGAGCTGAAAACACCTCTGGCCGTGATCCGGGCCAACACAGAGCTCGAGCAGATGATCAACGGGGAGAATGAATGGAACCAGTCCACGCTTCGCCAGGTGGACCGTATGAACGGGCTGATCGCAAATCTGGTAATGATCGCCCGTGCAGAGGAAAAAGAAGACGCCGGGGAGATGACTCTGCTCGATGTTTCAAAACTGGTGCGTGAAACTGCAGATACCTTCCTGCCGGTGGCGCAGCAGGACGGCAAGCAGTTCGAGATCTCTGTCCCCGAAGGAATTTTGCTGACCGCCGAAGAGAGCGATATCCGTCAGCTCTCCTCCGTTCTCATCGACAACGCCATTAAGTACTGCGATGAGCACGGCACAATCCGCGTCACTCTGGCCGCCCTCTCCCGGGGACGTCAGATCCGGCTCGAGGTGAGCAACTCCTACGGGGAAGGAAAAGAGATCGACTATTCCCGTTTCTTCGGCCGTTTCTACCGGCAGGATGAATCCCACAATGCCGACCGCGGCGGCTATGGGATCGGTCTTTCCATCGCCGAGACCCTCGTGAACAAATATCATGGCTCGATCGATGCCGGCTGGAAAGACGGAATGATCACCTTCAAAGCCGTACTATGAGGTACCGAAAAAAGGCTGCAGCATTAAGTACATTCAGACTTAATGCTGCAGCCTTTTTTCAATGATCTAAGTTCCTGATCTGCTTCTGAAACAGTTACTGATGAATTCCCCTGTTCTGGTCTCCCACCGGGTTCACACCAAACTCATAATCGTTGCCCGGAAGGATAATGTTCAGCAGGATCCCTGCGATCGCCGCGATCGCCAGAGCCGTAAGGGTAATGGACGTATTTCCGATCGTGAAGGTGATTCCATTCGAAAATCCCAGGCCGCACACAAAGATCACTCCAACGATGATCAGATTGCGGGACTTGGTCAGGTCAACCTTATTCTCTACCACATTCCGCACGCCGATCGCGGAGATCATGCCGTACAGCATGAAGCTGACACCGCCGATGATGGATGCCGGCATTGTGCTGATGATAGCCGAAACCTTCGGAATAAAGCTGATGAGAACTGCGAACACAGCCGCGATACGAATCACTTCCGGATCATAGACCTTACTCAGTTCCAGCACGCCGGTGTTCTCACCATAGGTCGTGTTGGCCGGGCCGCCGATAAAACCTGCCAGTGCGGTTGCAAGGCCGTCACCGGTCAGAGTGCGGTGCAGTCCCGGCTCCGCCAGGAAATTCTCACCAACGGTCGCGGAGATCGCAGAGATATCGCCTACATGCTCCATCATGGTCGCGATCGCGATCGGAGCCATCACCAGGATCGCAGTGATATCAAACTTTGCAAGCTGGAAGGTGGGAAGGCCGACCCAGCCTGCCTGCGCGACAGACGTAAACGCCAGTATCTCGCTTCCGTCCGGGTTCTTCATGCCGCTTGCGGTCATGATCAGTGCCACTGCATAGGAGATCACAACGCCCATCAGGATGGGGATGATCTTGAACATGCCCTTGCCCCAGATATTGAAGATAATGATCACAGCCAGCGCGATCAGTGCCAGAAACCAGTTGGTAGACGCATTGCCGATCGCAGATCCTGCAAGGCTCAGACCGATGCAGATGATCACCGGACCGGTCACTACCGGCGGCAGGTAACGCATCACGCGCTTCACACCGATCGCCCGGATGATTCCGGCAAGCACCAGATACAGCAGTCCTGCCACGACAATACCGCCGCATGCATAGGCCACTTTTTCATTCGCGCCCATTCCTGCATACTTTCCGTTATTCAGATTGGCAACTGTGGAAAATCCTCCGAGAAATGCAAAAGATGAACCAAGAAACGCCGGGACCTTCATCTTTGCACATACATGAAACAGAAGTGTACCAACGCCGGCACAGAAAAGTGTAATAGAAACGGTAAGACCTCTTGTCAGCGGCTCACCGGTCGCCTGCTGAAAATATGTGTTTACCAGGATCGGGACCAGGATCGTCGCGCCAAACATCGCGAACATATGCTGCAGTCCGAGAATCAGCATCTTCGGAACTCCCAGAGCCCTGGCGTTACGAATCGCACCGTCTGAATGATTCATCTTCATCCTCCTTTGAATTATGCTGTTATCAATAGCCAAACCCTGAACATTATATAGGAAGAGATTGAAGCATGCAAGCAGAAAATCTGTCAGAAAAACAGAAGACAAACCCCCGTCTGCCTTTTGGCAAACGGGGGTCCTGCAATGCTTTTCAGCGTTTCAATTCTTATTTCAGCTCTTATTTCGCTTCCGTCTCAGTTTCGGTTTCCGTCTCGGTCTCGTCCACAAGATCTTCCTCGACAACGATCTCGGTCTCTGCCTCTGCCAGAACCAGCTCATCGGTCTCCGCCTCAGGCTCCACCTCTGTGATCACGGCGTTGTCATAAACGAATTCCATCACCTTGTTCATCAGAAGAGACTTGCGGATGTCGCCCTGCGGATAAGCTTCCTCAAAGGATTCCACAGACTCATATCCGTAGGTGTCGGCGTAGCGCTGTGCACCTTCTTTGTACTCCTCATCAGAGAGTGTGAGGTTTTCGGTCTCGGCGATCGCGTTCAGGATCATTTCCTGCTTCAGGCTGCTCTCGATGTCGTCCCTCAGATAGCCTTCGAAGGTAGTCTGATCCACGCCGTAGGATGCGATCATGTCTTCGTAGGTCATGCCATACATCTGTGCCATCTGGATATACTGATTGCGTGCGCTGCCAAGGCTGTAGTCCACGAGATCCTCCGGAATGGAGTTGATCGTGAAGGTATTGAACAGCTGGGTCATCAGCTCGTTGAAAGCTTCGCTCTTTTTGGACTCTTCTGCCTGATCAGTCAGTTTCTGCTTCTCATAGGCAAGATAGTCTTCAATGGTCTCGTACTCACCGTCTGTAGCCTTGCTTACCAGCTCATCGGTGGTCTCCGGTGTCTTCTTGATATAGTTGGCGGTTACGGTAAATACGGCTTCCTTGCCAGCCAGCTCTTCATAATAGCTGTCCGGGAAGGTAACATTGATATCGATCGTATCGCCTACGTTCATGCCGACCAGCTGCTCCTCAAATCCGGGGATGAAGCTGCCGGAGCCGATCTCCAGATCATAGTTGCCTGTGCCGCCGTCAAAGGCTACGCCGTCGATCTTTCCTTCATAATCGATATTGACGATGTCGCCGTCTGCTACAGTGCCTTCCTTGACCTGCTCGAACAGAGCCTTTTCCTCTACGGCCATCTCAAGGTCGATGTTCATCTCCCCTTCGACATCCGCATCAGAAATATCGGTCTTTGTCACTTCTGCCATAAGGCCTTTGTAGGTGCCGACCGTCACATAATCCAGAGCCTTGTATTCCGGTCTCTCGCCCAGTTCGACGATGACTGCACCGGCGCTCTCGGTCTCGCCTTCAAGTGCTTCGGTAGCTTCCTCAACGGCTTCCGTTTCTTCCACGGCTTCTTCCAGGGCGGACTCTTCGGTTTCTTCCGCTGCTTCTGTTGCTGCTTCTTCAACAGCTGCCTCCGTTGCTGCTTCTTCTGAAACGGCTTCGGTAGCTTCCTCTGTCTCAGATGCTACGCCTGCGATATCCTCTACAGCAGCTTCCTCTACCTCGGTCTCCTCCAGAATGACAGCTGCTTCGGTCGCTTCTTCTTCGCTGAGCACTTCTTCCGCGACTGCTTCTGCTTCGCTGATCGCTTCTTCCACTGCGAGCGCCTCTGCTTCGCTGATCGCTTCTTCTATGGCCGCTTCCACTTCGCTTGAAACTTCTGCCGCTTCCGTTGCTGCTTCTTCGATAGCTGCCGCTGCCTCGGTCGCTGCTTCTTCGATGGCTGCCGCTGCTTCCGTTGCCGCTTCTTCAGCGGCTGCCGCTGCTTCCGTCGCTGCTTCTTCAATAGCTGCAGCTGCTTCCGTTGCTGCTTCTTCCTGCTTTACTGCCTCTGTTTTCGCTTCGGTCTCTGCCTTTGCAGGTGCTTCCGTTTCCTTCTTGGAGGAAGAGCAGCCGGCCATCAGGCAGGCGCTTGCCAGGAGTACTGCTAACAATGCTTTTCTCTTCATCTGTCTTCTTTCCCTTCGTAAAAATTCTGTTCCGGCAGGAGGTGATTCTCATTCACGCCCTGTCAACCGGAGTATTATAACATAATATTCTTCCTTTGTGTATTTTTTGTGTCTGAACAGAAATTTTCTGTTATTGCACTTTAAACCAAACAATGGTAAAATCTGGTACATGCGATTCTATGCAAAAGAGGGAGGAGCCTATGTCCACATTTTTAACGGTAATGCTGATTATTCTCATTGTCCTGGTCGTAGCTCTGGTCGTGCTCTACTTTTTGGGCCGCCGGCTTCAGAAAAAGCAGGAAGCCCAGCAGGAGCAGATGGAAGCTGCAAAACAGACCGTCACCATGCTGATCATCGATAAAAAAATGATGCGGCTGAAAGATTCCGGTCTGCCGCAGGTCGTCATCGATCAGACGCCCAAGCTCATGCGCCGCAACAAGCTTCCGATCGTCAAGGCAAAGGTCGGTCCCAGGATCATGACGCTTGTCGCAGACAATAAGATCTATGACATCATTCCCGTGAAAAAGGAAGTCAAAGCTGTCGTAAGCGGCATCTATATCATGGACGTGCGCGGCATCCGCGGTCCGCTCGAAGTCCCCGAGAAAAAGAAAGGTCTGCGGGCCAGGATCTCAGAGCGTCTCACCGGTGCGCGCAATAAGGCAAACGCCACCGCCGCTTCCGCCGGTAAAGGCACCCAGAAGACAAATGCTGTGAAAAAGGCGAAAAAGAACTGATCTCCGGAAGGATCTTCACCGAAAGGATCTTTACCGGAAAAGCCGGCAGGCAGCCGGAGCGTAACGCTCCGCTGCCTGCCGTTTTTCTTTTCTCTTTTTTCTGTCCTTTTCGTCAAAAGCATCCGGACAAGCTTTGCACCATACGATATTTCGCAGTCAGAAAGCTTCTCCCATCTCCATCAGCTTCCGGCAAAGCTCTGTTTTTTCCGGAAGACTGTTCTCAAATGTTACGCTTCCCCCCGCACTGCGCTCCCGAAGCAGCCCTTCCTGAAGCAGTCTGCGCCTGGTCTCCCTGGCCGTTCCCTCACTTCCGTCCAGAATCGGGACATCCTTTCCAAGTTCCTTTGACAGCGCTCCGCGGATAAAAGGATAATGCGTACATCCGAGCACCACCGCGTCGATCTTTTTCCCCAGACAGGGGCTCAGCAGATCCTTCAGATACTGATGAAGCCGCGGACTGTCGAGTTCGCCTGCCTCCACGAATTCCATCAGGCCCGGACACGGCAGCGCCGTCATCTCCGCCTTCCCCGCAAAGCCCTGCATCAGATTTTGGAACTTTTCCCCCGTGACAGTGCCCGGGGTGGCAAGCACCAGGACATTCGGATGCTCTTTTACCATCACGGCAGGCTTCAGTGCCGGTTCGATTCCGATCACCGGCATGTCGTCATACACCGCCCGCAGCTCTTTGATAGCGGCGCTTGTCGCTGTATTGCAGGCGACCACCAGCGCCTTGATTCCTCTCTCCCGCAGCCTTGCGGTATGGGAAAGGACCGTCTCGCAGATCCATTCCCGGCTCTTAGTTCCATACGGAGCGTTCACCGAATCTCCGAAAAAGAGGAAATCCTCCCCCGGCATGAGCTTCACCAGCTCACGAAGTACACTGATCCCGCCTACACCGGAGTCGATCACCCCGACCGGCAGGTCTCTTCTGTTCGTTTTTTCCATGTCATTATATCCAATGCTTTTATTCTTAACCGTCTTCTGTCCCCAAATGATCCCCCGCTCCTGCCTGCCGTCTTCATACCGGAAGGATCTCAATGCTCACCGTGTTCTGACTGATCTCCTCCCCGGCTCTTAAAAGCCGGTACTGCATATCTACGAGGATCCTGCTTTCCTCCCTGCTGATATGCACCCGGTGCCCTGCAACGTCCATTTCGATCCTTCCGTAAGGAGTCTCGTACTCTGCCGGAATACATTTTCCTTCTTCAAACATCATCCGGGAACGGATCTTTCCGCTGCGCACGATCTCAAGAGAGCTTCCCGAAAGCTTCATAAGGACCTGATCCGGCTCTTCTCCCGCTTTCCGCGCGTTCTCTTCCTCTGCGTATTCCCGGTAATGCACATAGTCTGTACTCCCGATCCTGCGGTATGTTCCGTCCCGCTCCGAGCCATTGATCCGGACCAGGATCTTCTCTGTCATTATCTGTCTTTCATTCATAAATTACATCTGTATTCTTACAGGAACCGGGCTATGAAAGGATCGTCCGTTCCTTTCCCCGGATCCCATAGGTCACCGGTTTCTCCGACAGGAAGCCCGCTCTGGCGCCGGTCGCCTCCGTCACTGCGTTTTTGATCCTGGGAAGCTCTTCCTCCGAAAGGATCACCTCCAGATCCACCAGATCCGTAAACTCCGTATCCAGGACCGGTATCTCCTCGGTTCCCAGAAGATACTGGATCTTTCCGTAGTCACTGTAATCCGTACGTATGCGCAGAATGCTCCCATGGCTGATCTCCAGCACGACACAGGCCGCCAGCCCTTCCGCTGCCGCCTTCGAATACGCCCGTACCAGACCTCCCGTTCCCAGAAGGGTCCCGCCGAAATATCTTGTCACGACGACCGCCGCATCGTAGATCTTTGCGCCGAGAAGCACATCCAGCATTGGCCTCCCGGCCGTGCCCTGCGGTTCACCGTCATCACTGCATCGCTGCAGCCGGGCGCCTTCACCGATCACAAATGCGCTGCAGTTGTGTGTGGCATCCCAGTACTTTTTCTTCATCTTCGCGATGAACTCCAGCGCCTCTTCTTCACTTTTCACCGGAACGACCGTCGCGATAAAACGGGATTTCTTCTCCTCGATCCTGCCCTCGCCGCCCCGGTAAACGATCTTCTGTCCGTCCATATTATTCCTGATCCATTATGATTCCCTCTGCCCGGCCGGCTCTTCGCGCAGCCATTTCAGCATGTGTGAAAGCAGGGCTTTCATACTGTTTCAGAAGGAAAAAACAGTGTTTCCTTAAGAAAATCCCTGTGTCTTTTGAAGGATTCTCTGTGTATCATAAGAAGTATCATAAGAGATAATAGCAGTGTTGAGCTGGTTTTACAAGTTATTCGTTGAACGGGGAGTGATCTTATGTCTGCATATACTGTTCGAAAAAAGCGCCATCCGGTCCGCCGGTTTCTGAGGGGATTTTTCCTGATCCTCCTTGCCGTCTCACTGATCGCAGGCGCCGGCTTCTTCTTTTATATACGCAATGTGATCGCCGGTTCCCCCGAGTTGGACCTGAACCGGATCATACCTTCCACAGCTGCCACCTATATCTACAACCAGGACAATAAGCGTGTCCAGAAGCTCACGCTTCCCGAGTCAAACCGTGATCTTGTCAGCATTGACCGTATTCCGGAATACCTGCAGAATGCCTTTGTCGCGATCGAGGACAGCCGTTATTACAAGCATAACGGCATTGACCTGCCGGGCATCGCCCGCGCATTTCTCACGGGACTTCGCACCGGCAGCTTCTCGGAAGGCGCCAGCACCATCACGCAGCAGCTGTTAAAAAACAGCCTTTTTACCGGCTGGACCTCGGAAAGCACCTTTGACGACCGCCTAAAACGCAAGATTCAGGAACAGTACCTTGCCCTGAAGCTGGAGAAGCTTCTCACAAAGGAACAGATCCTGGAGGATTATCTGAATGTGATCAATCTCGGAGCCGGATGCTACGGCGTCCAGTCCGCCTCCTATAAATATTTCGGAAAGGATGTCTCGCTGCTCACTCTGTCCGAGTCGGCTGTGATCGCAGCGATCACCCAGAACCCGTCCCGGTATGACCCGCGGCGCTCGCCGGAAGCAAATGCCGCCCGCCGCAAGGCTGTGCTTGACCGGATGCTTGCCCAGGGCTATATCTCCCAGACGGATTATCAGGAGGCGATGGCTGATCATGTATACGACCGCATTCAGTCCAATGAAGTGGCGCCGGAGGAATATTCCTCGATCTATACCTACTATCAGGATGCCCTCATCGACCAGGTGCTTGACGACCTGATCAATGAAAAGGGATATACCAGCAAGCAGGCCTACAAGGCCGTGTATACCGGCGGTCTCCAGATCTATTCCGCTCAGGATGATCAGATACAGGCGGTCTGTGACGAGGTATTCGCCGATCCTTCCAATTTCCCGGAGGAGACGCTGGTAGGTATCGATTATGCACTCAGCATCCAGCACTCCAGCGGAGAGGTCGTACATTATGGCACGGGAGATCTCCAAAAATATATCCGGGAAACGGATGATCCCGCTTTCAACCTCATGTTTGATACCGAGCAGGAAGCAAGAGACGCTGCCGCCCGGTTCCGCGGGGCAATGACCGTCGAAACGGACACAGTCCTGGGAGAGCGGGTCACAGTCACCGCGCAGCCCCAGGCCAGTGTGGTCATCCTGGACCAGTCCACCGGGCTTGTAAAGGCACTGATCGGCGGACGCGGCACAAAGGAAGCTTCCCTGACCCTGAACCGGGCCACCTACACCACCCGGCAGCCCGGATCCACCTTCAAGATCCTTACCACCTACGCTCCGGCTCTCGATGCAGGCGGGAAAACGCTTGCCACCATGTACGACGGAAGTGAATATCAGCTGAGCGACGGTTCCGTGATCAGCAACTGGGATCTGAACGCCGACGCCGGTCCGGTATCCATCCGCGAAGCGATCGTCCGATCCGTCAACACAGCTGCGGTCCGCTGCATTACCGAGATCTCCCCCGCTCTTGGCTTCTCCTATGCAAAGTCCATGGGAATCACCTCACTGGTCGATCACTATGTCACAGATAAGGAGACCTTCAGCGATGTTGTGCCGGCTCTGGCTCTTGGCGGCATCACCAACGGAGTGACCAATCTGGAGCTGTGCAATGCGTACGCATGTATCGCGAACGGAGGTACCTGGCGCGCTCCGAAATTCTATACCAAGGTCCTCGGCCCGTATGGAGAAGTGCTGCTGGATGCCGCCTCCTTCCAGACAAAAAGCGTCCTGAAGCCCTCTACTGCCTATCTCCTGACCGACGCCATGCGCGGCGTCATCTCAGACCCGGAAGGCACCGCCTACGGTGAGATCGATCTGGGGGAAATGGACGCTGCCGGCAAGACCGGAACCACCTCCAGCTACCGTGATATCTGGTTTGCCGGCTACACCCCCTACTACACCTGCTGTGTCTGGGGCGGCTACGACAACAACGATGTGCTCCCGTCGGAAGGCATCGGCCACACCTACCAGAAAAAACTGTGGAATTCGATCATGCAGAAGATCCATGAAGATCTGCCGGCGAAACGGTTTTCCATGCCCTATGATATCGTCACCGAGCGCGTGTGCACCCAGACCGGAGATGCTGCCTCCCGCAGATGTCCCACAGGGGATGAACTGTTTGCGAAAGATAACCTGCCCTCTCATGTCTGCTCTGTCCACGGGGACGGCAGAACCTATCAGAGCGCCTACTCCGGCTCCCAAAGCAGTGTCAGTTCCAATGCAGGATCTTCCGGCCAGACACCCGCGTCCGGAAACCCGGCAGCAAATGCTTCCGGAGATCCTGCCGGAAGTGCTTCCGGAAACACCTCCCAGCAGGGCGTGATCGACCTCTCCGAGGAAAACGGCATGGCTTCCGATGACGGCTGGGTCACCTTCTTCGAGAACGGCGCCGCGCCGGAAGAGGCTCCCGTTTCGCCGGAACCCGTGCAGGAACAGCTTCCGGCCAGCCAGGATCCGTCCTATTATCCGGAAGAGAATTTTATCCAGCCTGATCTGCAGGAGGAAGTTCCGATATCGCCCGATCCACAGTACGAGAATCCGATACAATATGATCCGCAGTACGGGAACCCGGTACAGTCCGATCCGCAGGGGACCTGGCAGGATCCATCCGGAGGAATCACCATTTTCAGTTCCGATGAGACAGTATGGCCGTCCGGGACTCAGGAGTTTGCAGTGGGCTGAACGACCGCTGAACGACCTTTTGACCTCGTCATCATTCTATGGTATAGTGTATCTTATCGGAAGCAGCAAAGCTGCTGATAGTAGTATTCATATCTGTTTGTTCAGGGAAGGAGAGATGATCATTATGGATGAGAAAGAGATCCTCACTACAGAGCCGGTAGAGGAAACACCTGCACAGGCTGCTCCCGCAGCGCAGCCGGCAGCGGATGAAGCAGTATCCGCACAGCCTGTTCCCGAAGCACCGGTGCAGGAAGAAAAAGCTCCGGAGCCGCAGACTCCCGCCGAGAGCATGGATGACTA
>CACZZH010000013.1 GCA_902785635.1 uncultured Lachnospiraceae bacterium | reverse complement strand
AGACAATCCATACCGTGACTATTATATATGGAAGGAACCCAGAAACGGGAAGGAGCCAAACAACTGGGAATCCTGCTTCTCAGGATCCGCCTGGCAGTTTGATGATGCCACAGGAATGTATTATCTTCACTGCTTCTCCAAAAAACAGCCGGATCTGAACTGGGAAAATCCGAAGGTACGCGATGAAGTATTTGATATGATGAACTGGTGGTGCGAGAAGGGAATTGACGGTTTCCGTATGGACGTGATCAGCATGATCTCCAAGGACCAGCGTTTCCCGGACGGACCGGATAAAGACGGAATCTACGGGGACCTGAATCCCTATGTATGCAACGGACCCCGCGTACATGAATATCTGCAGGAGATGAACCGCCGTGTACTGTCCCGCTATGACCTGCTTACAGTAGGCGAAGCTGCCGGCGTTACGATCGAAGAAGCCCAGAAATACGCTAACAATGAAGGCACCGAACTGGGAATGGTATTCCAGTTTGAGCATATGGATACTCTGCAGGGGCAGGGGAGCGTGATCGGTAAGTGGACAACGAAGAAACCGTCCATGAGCAGTGTGCGTGCGATTCTGAACAAATGGCAGATTCAGCTGGAAGGAAAAGCCTGGAACAGCCTTTACTGGGATAATCACGATCAGCCACGCGTCGTGTCCCGCTTCGGAGACGACAGTCCAAAATGGCGCGTTCTTTCTGCGAAAATGCTGGCCACCTGCCTGCATATGATGAAGGGTACTCCTTACATCTATCAGGGTGAGGAACTCGGCATGACGAATACCATCTTTGAAGATATCAGTGAATGCCGCGATATCGAAGAGCTGAACGCTTACCGCCAATATGTGGAAGAACACCGGCTTGTTCCTTCGGATGTAATGATGGCCTGCTTCAACACGGTGGGACGTGACAACGCCCGTACTCCGATGCAGTGGGATGACAGTGAGAACGCCGGCTTTACCACCGGCACACCCTGGATCAAGGTGAATCCAAATTATACGGTGATCAACGCAAAAGCTGCCCTGGCGGATCCGGATTCCGTATTCTATTATTACCAGAAACTGATCCGTCTGCGCCATGAGACTCCGGTTATTGTGTATGGCGTGTTTGAGCCTTTGCTGGAAGAGGATTCCTGCATTTATGCATATCGCAGAAGGCTGGAAGACTGTGTCCTTACGGTTGCCTGCAACTGGAGTGACCAGCCACAGCCATGCACGCTGTTCGACGGTCTGTCCGGCAGGGAACTGATCTCCAATTACCCACAGCATGAAGACGGCATCCTTGCCCCGTTTGAAGCAAGAGTGTGGCTTCAGGAACAGGCCTGATGAATGAATAAGTCAAGAACGCCATCCGGCGTTCCATCCGGCGTTCTTGCTGCCGGGCTGCGCGCCAGCTCCGCTGGCACCTTCCTTTGCGCAGCCCTGGCATCCCGCCGGAGGCTTTTATTCTTCATCGCGGGCTTGAACTACACGATGAATACAAGTTTGTTGCTACGCGCGTATTCCATGACTGAAGTCACGGGTATTACGCGATGAAGAATAATTATGGATCAGAAAAAATATCCCTCTTCTCTTCAGGAAACACGACTGCAGGGATCTGTGACCTTCCCCTGTACAATGTACACGGCAGATTCGTCAGCTTTGGAAAGGACCGTTCCTTTTTACACAAAGCTGCACTGGCATGATGCGGTTGAGATCCTTTACTTTCGCAGAGGAACTTTTCAGCTCACGGTCAATACCAGGCAGATGGAGATCTGTCAGGAAACGATCTGCTTTATAGAGAGCGGCAGCCTTCATGCGATCTACAGTGAAAGAGATTACCGGGAATATGCTCTGCTGTTTGATCCTTTTTTCCTGGCTGCATCTCACCCGGATGAAGCCGGCAAAATGCTGATCGACCCGCTGCTGCAGGGGACCCTGCGGCTCCCCCTCATCCTGGACCGCAGCAACACGGCTTTTGAGGAGATCCGGGAAGAATTTGTACGGCTGCAGAAAATCTTTTCCGAGACCGGAAAGGCACATTCGGACCAGAAAATTCTGCAGACTCCTGCTTCCCAACTGCGGGTACGCGCATGTATCCTGAACATGCTTGCTGCTTTGTCCGAGAATGATCTTCTGAACATCTCCCGCCAGGATGCGGATCCACGGATCGATGCCCTGAAGAAAGTAATGCTTTACATCCAGAAGCATTACACCGAAAAAATATATCTGCGCGATCTGGCGCAGATCATGAATATGAATGAGCAGTATTTCTGCAGATTCTTCAAAAAGACCACCGGGAAAACACCTGTCTCTTACATCAATGAGATCCGGATCCGGCATGCAGCACTGATGCTGACCAGGCAGCAGGACCATTCCGTGTCCGTTGCTGATGTGGCTTCAGAATGCGGATTTGGCAATATGGGTCATTTTATCACAGAATTCCGCAATATAACCGGAACTACCCCGCTGGACTATCGGAGGACCTGGTCTGAAAAAGATCCTGCAGACAGAAAGGAATAATAATCATATGAAAAAACAATGGTGGCATGGAAAAACCGCTTATCAGATCTATCCGAAGAGCTTCTTTGATACCAACGGGGACGGCATCGGTGATCTGCAGGGCGTCATTCGGAAACTGGATTATCTGAAGGATCTCGGCGTTGACATAGTCTGGCTCTCTCCCTGTTACGTATCTCCCCTTGCGGATCAGGGATATGATATCGCAGATTATTATGCGATCGATCCCCGTTTCGGGACCATGGAAGACATGGACCAGCTCCTCGCAGAGGCAAAAAAGAGAGACATGTATATTCTCATGGACCTGGTGGTAAACCACTGTTCTGATGAACATGAGTGGTTTAAAAAAGCCTGTGAGGATCCCTTCGGAAAATACGGAAAATATTTCTATATCGAACAGGTAAAGGACGGTAAGCTTCCCTGCAACTGGCGCTCCTATTTCGGAGGTCCGGTGTGGGAAAAACTGCCCGGTCACGATGATCTTTATTACCTGCATGTATTCCATAAGAAACAGCCGGATCTGAACTGGGAAAATCCGGAGCTTCGGGAAGAGATCTACAAAATGATGAACTGGTGGCTTGACCGCGGTCTGGCCGGATTCCGAATCGACGCCATCATCAATATCAAAAAAGCTCTTCCGTTCAAAGATTACCCTGCAGACCGCGAAGATGGCCTGTGCTCGGTCCACAACATGCTCCACGAGGCAAAGGGTGTCGGTGTTTTCCTCGGAGAAATGCGCGACCGCACCTTTAAGCCGCACAATTCCTTCTCCGTAGGTGAAGTATTCAACGAAAAGGAAGAAGAGCTTCCTGATTTCATCGGGGATGACGGGTACTTCTCTTCCATGTTCGATTTTGCTGAAACGGTTTTCGGGCAGAGCGGCGACGGCTGGCATGCGTCTTCCGGAATCACCCCGGATGATTACCGTAACTGTGTATTTGCTACGCAGCGCAAGATCGGGCAGATCGGATATATCTCCAACATCATTGAAAACCATGATGAACCCAGAGGCGTATCCCGCTACATTCCTGAGGGAGAGGCCACTCCTGCCGCCAAAAAAATGCTGGCGACCGTCTATTTCCTGCTTCGGGGCCTTCCGTGGATCTATCAGGGTCAGGAGATCGGGATGGAAAACATTAAACTTAATTCCATCGATGAAGTGGACGATATCTCTTCCATCGACAACTACAAAGTAGCCCTGGCTGCAGGAGTGTCAGAAAAGGAAGCGCTTCATATGATCGAGCTGTACGGACGTGACAATGCCCGCACACCGTTCCAGTGGAATGCATCCGAGAACGCCGGGTTTACGACCGGCACTCCCTGGCTGCGTGTCAATCCAAACTATACACAGATCAATCTTGCCGCGCAGAAAGATGACCCCGATTCCATATTCCAGTACTACCGTGCCCTTTCCCGGCTGCGCAAAGATCCTGCATATCAGGAAACCCTGGTTTATGGCGCGTTTATCCCTTATCTTGAGGATCATCACAACGTGATGGCCTATCTGCGCAGAACCGATGATCAGACCATCCTTGTGATCGCCAACTACCAGACGCAGCCGCAGACTCTGCCTCTGCCGGGTAAAGTAAACAGGATTCTGCTGGCAAACACGGGAAATGTATCCATACAGAACGGGCAGATCGACCTGGAAGGATATCAGGCAGTTGTGCTGGAGCTCGGAAACGTGATACAATAATGAATATCAAACCCGTTTGAGAGTCTGGTACGAAGACGAATAAAAAAAGAAAGGTCGGTCAGATAAAATGGCACAGAATCCAGTAGTAACCATCACAATGGAAAACGGCGACGTTATGAAGGCGGAGCTTTATCCGCAGATCGCTCCGAATACGGTCAACAATTTTATTTCTCTGGTACAGGACGGTTTTTACAACGGTCTGATCTTCCACAGAGTAATTCGCGGCTTTATGATCCAGGGCGGCTGCCCCAACGGAACCGGCACAGGCGGCCCGGGCTACAGCATCAAAGGTGAGTTCTCCGCGAACGGTTTTGCAAATGATCTGAAGCATACCGAAGGTGTTCTCTCCATGGCAAGAGCCATGCATCCGGATTCCGCCGGATCCCAGTTCTTTATCATGCACCAGACTTCTCCTCATCTGGACGGGCAGTATGCTGCTTTCGGGAAGATCATCGAAGGCATGGACGTGGTAGACCGGATCGCAAATGAATCCACAGATTTCCGGGATCGTCCGCTGAACAAGCAGAAAATCGCATCGATGACAGTCGATACTTTTGGAGAGGAGTATCCTCAGCCTGTAAAACGCTGACGAAAAGAAACCAGATGTCAGAGTGAACTGTGCCATCTGGCCCGGCAGAGAGAACCGTCCCCCTGTCCCACCTGCGAAAAACATATGCATTTGCAAAAAGATCCGGCCGTGAAGGCCGGATCTTTCATTTTTATTCTATGGGTTTTGCATTTGCAAGCAGATATTTCTCTGCTTCCGCATTCCACAGTCCCTTATGTGCCTTGCACAGACGATCCAGTTCAGCGAACATCGGATCTGTCTCGCCCAGCTTTCCGAAATCATCGATCGCGGTCAGAGGAAGATCTATATGGTTGTAGATCAGCTTCTTGCCGCCCGGGATCTTCGGAAGGTTGGTGACAGTATCGATCGTAGCATTCAGGCCTCCGATATGGGTGACCATCGCACTGGGATCGATCTTTCCTTCATTCATCATTCGGATCGCTTCCTTCATATCTTCGGTATTGCCGCCGGAAGTACCAACCACGTGGGTATACAGATAATGAACATTGTACCAGTTAAACATTGCCTTGAACTGGTTGTCGGTCGGGCCTGCGAAGAAATTCAGGCATCCGTCGTAACCGAGGATGTCGCCGGCCTGCTCTACCACCGGACGGACCGGCGCGAAGCAGATGACATCATCATAACCTGTGCCGCCGGTCAGGCTGCGCAGATATTCCGTTGCATTCTCCATGCGGGTGTTCACATAATGCAGCTCGATGCCTTCTTTGGCAGCATCCTCAACCGTGTAGATGGACTCTGCTCTCTTCAGGCGTGCATCGTCGATATCAGTGACCACCAGCAGGGACGGACGACGGTCGCAGTGGAGCGCATAGTCGATCGCGCCCAAACCCATCGGACCGACGGATGCAAGCAGTGCAAGCTTGCCGCCCTCTTTGATACCCATCTCATGTACATAGCTTCCTGCCTTGGTGTGGTACATTGCATGATAGGTGCCAACGATACAGCTCATCGGCTCAGAAAGTGAACCATAGAAATACGTATCGGAATTATAGGGCAGCAGGCAGTCCATCAAAAGGGTCTCGATCGGGATGTTCGCATACAGGGAAGATCCTCCGCAGTCATGGTAGGAATATCCGGGAGCCTCCTGGGATCCTTTGTAAAAATGTGCCGGCTGGATCGAAAAATGATCTCCAACCTTATATTTATCTTTCCAGTTCTCTCCTACTGCAATGATGTCGCCGCAGAATTCATGGCCGACGATCGTCGGATTCTCGGCTACATTGTTCGGAACACGCTTGTGATCAGCGCCTTCTTTTAATGCCTTGTAGGTAGACATGCATACACTGTCGGAAATGATCTTTACCTGAACATCGTCCGGACCCACTTCCGGAAGATCAAACTCTTCCAGACGAAGATCATCTTTTCCGTACAGTCTTACCGCTTTTGTTTTCATATGAACCTCCTGATCTATTATTCTTTTTGTTCCAATTTCCACTGTTTTTTCAGAAGCTACCTCTTACTATCATGCATTTTTCTCATGCTCGATCAGTTTCCAGGTCGCTTCGATCAGATTGGCAAACATCGGATTTTCCATGGCCTTTATCACAAAGCTCTGTCTCGGCGTGTTAATATCCTCTCCGGAGACCTCGAACATCCCGTACTGTCTGCAAAGTCCGCGAAGCCGCTCCAGCTGCGCAGGCGTGTTGCGGGTGGGCATGTAAGTAATACAGGTCACACCGGCATCCTTCAGGCATTCAAACACATCCTCCAGATAGTCATCTTCAAACTTCTGCGCCTTTTTGTCTCCGGTAACACTGTCGCCCACATCCCCAAGATAAGCGTAGCACAGATATGCATCGATCTCTTTGCAAAGCGCGACCATCTGGTCCAGCTTCGGGCACTCTTCATCCGCTTCGATGTAGATCTTCGGAACAAATGCGCTCTTCAGGATGCCCAGAAGATCGTACTCATAAAAAGGATACTCCAGATCCATCATCTGCGCTTTCTGCTTTTCGGAAAGCGTCACACCCATTTCGGCAAGTTTACGCACCATGCCCTCGCCTTTACCAGCCTGCTGTACCAGTTTTTTCGCAAGCGCATACATCAGATGCCTTTCGGTGACCGATCCGCCTTTATCCCACCATGAGCAGGGCAGGACATCTTTTTCAAAATCCATCTCCACACCGGCAACTTCACAGATCTTTTCCGTCATCGCCTGATTTCGGCGGTTCCTTGCCTCCCGGTATGGCTGGAAGAATTCCATCAGCCGGTCGATCTTATCATGCGGTACAGACTGAATGGTCATATAGCTCACACCGACCTGATCCGGATTATTGGTCCTGCGCCCTTCCAGTGCGGTGCCCTTCATAGACACCCGGCACTCCATACCGATGGTCACCGGCATGCCGATCACCTCAGCTGCCTCCAGGAACTCTCTGGCACCGCCAATGGTGTCATGATCAATGATTCCTGCCGTGCACAGTCCCTCCATACGTGCAGCATACACCGCTGCCGTCGGAGAATAGGGTGAAAAGGAATAGGTGGTATGAATATGATTATTGATATACTGGGGGACCTCCGGCGGGAACTGTGTCTGTGCAGCGATCCGCTTCAGGTTCTCCAGCCGTTCCTCTTTTGTCGGAGCATTGAGCTGCTCCAGAACTGCAATATCGATCATACAGATTAACTCTCCTAAATCAATAATTCTTTATGCTTCGTCTTTGTCCGACCCGGAGCTTTCAGGTCCGGGATCTGTCAGATCCGGGGGGCCGCATCCAGGTCGTTTTATGTTTTTGTTTCAGCCGGATCAGTTCAGCATGACCTGACCGCCGGTCACCGGAATCGCCTGGCCGGTCTCATACTGCTGCTCTACACAGTACATAACTGCACGGGCTACATCCAGCGGCAGGCAGCCGCGGTTCATCGGAACCTTGGACTCGTAATATCTGCGCACATCTTCTACCGTCTTGGCTCCGGCTACTTTGCCTGCCGCAAGATACTGTACAAAAAGTCCTCTCTCCGGATCGCTCCAGAGCGGTCCATCCAGATAGTTGCCCGGGCAGATCGCATTCACCTTGATGTTGTAGGCACAAAGTTCCAGAGCAAAGCTCTGTACCAGGCCGATGGAACCGAATTTGGAACCTGCATAGGCAAAATTATTCTTTGAGCCTTCCAGACCGGACTTGGAGGACATTGCGATAATATCAAAGGTCTTGTCCGGATCCGCTTCATGCTCTGCTTCCATGATGATGGCTGCATATTTACAGCAAAGGAACAGACCGGTGTAGTTGATCGATGTCACAAAATCCATGTCCTTCTTTTCAAAAGTGGCGAGACCTCCTGCACGTACAACACCTGCATTTGCCATCATAATGTCAAGACCGCCGAATTTTTCAACTGTCTGCTGTACCATGGATGCAACGCTCTCCTCATCGGATACATTCACACTGATCGCGAAGGCACGTTCACCCATCTGCTGTGCAACTTCCTGTGCCAGAGGATAATTCATATCCGCGATCACGATCGTTGCGCCTTCCTTATAGAGTTCCTCTGCAATGCCCTTGCCGAAGCCCTGAGCCGCACCGGTGACAATGGTGATCTTTCCTGCCAGACGGCCTTCTCCTGCCGGGCGCTGATGAATCTTTTCTTTTGCAATTGCTGTCCATTTACTCATGTCAACACTCATGATCATTCCCCTTTCACACATTTTAATTTGTAACGTTATTATATATGATTCTGCGATCATTCAAATACCTGTATTACACTGTTTTGTTCAGTATATCTGTATTCTTTCTTTCGCAGAGAGCTTTCCTGTTTTCTTTTCTCTGTTCTCTGTTTTTTGTTCTCTGTTTTTTATTCTCTGTTTTTCTGTCCGGCCGTTTTCATTCCGGTGAAAGCAGAAAAATATGACCGGATGATGGGATCTGTCCTGATTTCGCAGGAAAAGGGGAGCAGCCGTGCTCCCCTTCCTTCAGAAGATATGCACAGAATGCTTTTCTGCACAATACGATCTTTTTACTGTAAATTAGTACAGTTTTGCCATCTCTTCGATGTTCTCTTCGTTGAATTCCAGCGGAAGGCCAAGAACGACCTCTGTGCCGCCGTCATCAGCTTCAGTGATTGTGTATTCGCCGAGGTCGCCGGCTGTGAAGGTCTCATCCAGAGCACCGGTGATGTCGCCGTTAACAAGAGCGATGGTGGTCAGAGCGGAAAGTTTTCCAAGGCCCTGCATATCCCACAGGAAGAAATACGGGCAGCTGTGTGCATCGTCAGCGCCGGTGTATTCTTTCATCTCGGACGGAAGTCCAAGACCGGTCAGCTTAACAGCAGATCCGGAATCCTGCAGAAGCTTTGCAGCTGCAGCGATACCAACAGTCGTCGGAGCGCAGATGACCTTCAGATCCGGATAGTTGTCCAGAAGAGCCTGAGTCTGGTCGGTGGATTTCTGCGGTTCGTCATCACCGTAAGCGATCGGAACTTCTTCCAGGTTCGCATACTTTTCATCAGAAGCAGCCAGGTCTTCCATAACAGCGATCCATGCATTCTGGTTAGCTGCCTGAGAAGTAGCGGAAAGAATAGCCCACTGGCCTTCGCCGCCTGCCAGATCGCAGACTGCATCCATCAGAGCCTGGCCTACTGCCTTGGTACCGGCCTGGTTGATGAAGACCTGACGGCTGTCCGGATTCGGAGCGGAGTCGAAAGAAGAAACTTTGATGTCTGCATCCATAGCTTCTTCCAGCTTAGCCTGCAGAGCATTCACATCGTTTGCGGAGATGCAGATCGCATCCGGAGCCTGGGAGATCAGATTGTCCAGAACCTTGATCTGAGCGTCAGCGGTAGCAGCTTCCGGATAAACTACGTCAACGGTAGCTCCCTCAGCCTCTGCAGCTGCAACAAATGCATCAGCAGCGATCTCGAAGAAAGCGTTGCCCGCGCTCTTACCGACCAGAGCGATCTTCATTCCGTCAGCGGAACCTGCGAATGCGGAAGCGGCGGTACCCAGAACCATCAATCCTGCAACAGCTGCTCCAATGAGTGTTTTTTTCATGGTGTCTCCTCCTTTTGAAAAAATAGTTTCTATTTCATGCCGCCCCTGCGGCTTGAAATCCTTCAGAGTTTTCCGTGACATATAGATTCAATATATGTCTCAGCAAAATTAATTTCTTCAGACGATCATGATTTCTTCACGGCTCTGCGAAGGCTTCCGATAATATTGGGAAGCGCTACCGCTGCCACCAGAAGAGCGCCGACGATCAGCAGCACTACCTGTGCATGCACATTTTTCTGACCCAGGCCGACCCGCAGGCATACGATCGCGAACGCGGACAGAATGCCGCCGGCCAGATTTCCTTTGCCGCCGGTGGAGGAAATTCCTCCGAATACCGCCATGGCGATGGCATCCATTTCATAACCGTTACCTGTGGTGGTATTGGCACCGTAGGAACTGGAAACATAAAACAGCGCGCAGATCGCAGCAGCTGTCCCCATCATCGTGTAGATGATGAAGCGGATCTTCTGTACATGGATTCCGGAATAATGTGCCGCCAGACGATTGGTGCCGACAGCGTACACGCGGCGTCCGAAGGTACTCTTTCCGAGGATGACCGCGAAGATAATGCCGATGATCAGCACCAGGAACAGGATGATCGGGACCTTTCCGAAGCCCAGATTGATCTTTGTCGAAAGGATCTTGAACCCCTGGGTGTTGGAGGCAGAGATCGATCCGCCGCTGCCGAGTACGATCTCGGCAATTCCGCGGAAAATGATCTGCGTTGCCAGCGTAACGATCATGGGCGGCAGCTCCGTAAAGATGGTCAGGATCAATGCATTCAGGGCTCCGCAGAGCGTACCGGTAACAAGCGTGGCAAGAATCACGACGATAAACGGGGCCCCGGTGTTGCACACGATACAGGAAACGGTCGCGCACAGGCATACGGTCGCGCCGACAGAGATATCGATCTCACCCATCACCAGGATAAAGGCCATGATGATCATCAGGAACATCTCTGCAAGATAATACGGCATCTGACGAAGCAGATTGGCTACATTATATACATCGGAAAAGAACGCACAGAAGATGTTCACTCCGATCAGAACCAGCACCAGGATGCCTTCCCAGGAAAGGATCATGCGCTTTACTGAGGATTCAGGGACATTGTTAATTGTTCTTCCGGATTTTCCAGCCATGATCACATCTCCCTTCTGCTCAGTGCGTTGCGGTCAGCAACTCTCTGCAGTACCGCATTGACAACAACTACTACCAGGATCAGCACACCCTTGATGGTGTTCTGCCACAGTGCATCTATATGCAGCAGCGGCAGTGCCTTCGGGATCATTGCCATGATGAAGGAACCCAGCAGAACCCCGATCACGGTGCCGCGTCCGCCGCTCATGCTCACGCCGCCGATTACGCAGGCTGCGATGATATCCATGGCGCCTGTAGTCTCATTCATGTTCGGCTGTGCAGATGCATAAGTCGCCACATACAGTGCGCCGCTCAGTCCGGAAAGTACGCCCATGATGGTGTACACCAGCAGTTTGATGTTGCGTACATTGATACCGGACACCTGCGCTGCCTCCGGGTTGCTTCCCACTGCGTAGATCTTGCGCCCCAGACGGAACCATTTCATAAAGATAAAGAAGATCACGTAGGCGATGATGATCACCCACACCAGATTGTTCAGTCCGAGCAGGGATCCCGTACCGAAATTCGGAAAAGTACCGAGTACATTCGCACCGGCCCACTCGCCGCCGAAGGATACCAGATAACCAAGGGCTCTCCAGATGTACATAAAGCCCATCGTCGCGATGATCGGAGGAACATCCGCGCGGGAAATGATCAGGCCGACCACAAAACCGCAGGCAGTACCGATCGCGGTCGCGATCAGGAATGCCAGGATCGTGCTGGTCAGTCCGCCGTATTTGAACAGCATGCCGATGGACATGGCTGCCAGTGCCAGTGCGGACATACAGGAAATATCGATGCCGCCCACCAGCATGACACACAGCATGCCCAATGCCATCACCATGGTCACGGCGTTGTTCTTCATCATGTCCGAAATAGCCTTGAACGAGAAGAAGGCCGGGTTGATCGCGGAAACGATCAGAAACATGGCGATCACGATCACCAGGAGCAGAAACTCACGGGAGCCCAGGAGCTTTTTCAATGTTGATTTCTGTTTCATGACGCTGCTCCTCCTTTCGTAGTGGTTCCTTTTTCCATGGCGAGCTCAAGGATCATCTCCTGTGTCACCTCATCGTTATTCAGTTCTCCGGTCTTACGGCCGTTGCACATTACCAGGATGCGGTCCGCCATGCCCAGGATCTCCGGCATCTCGGAGGAGATCAGGATAATGGCATAGCCCTGCTTCGCAAGATCGCCCATGATGCTGTAGATCTCGGCTTTCGCGCCGACATCCACGCCCTTGGTGGGCTCGTCCATGATGACGACCTTCATTTCCTGTGCCAGAGCCTTTGCCACTACTACCTTCTGCTGATTGCCGCCCGAAAGCGAGCTTGCCGGCTGGAAGATATCCACTGCCTTGGTATCCACTTCCTCCAGCAGATCTTTGGAGAGCTCACGTTCCTTCGGCTCATTGTTAAAGAAGCCATTTGCAAGCTTGCTGATCACGGGAAGGGTCACGTTTCTTCCCAGACCCCAGCTCATGATCAGGCCTTCCTTCTGACGGTCCTCCGGCAGCAGGATAATGCCCAGATCCATCGCATCGGAGGGCTGCTTAATGTTGACTTCCTTCCCCTCCAGATACACCTTTCCGCTGTCGGGATGCGTTACACCGCACACCGCCTCCACGACTTCCGTACGGCCCGCACCTACCAGTCCTGTAAAGCCCAGAATCTCGCCGGCATGGACCTCAAAGGACACATCCTTGAAATAACCGGTTCTGGAAAGATGCTCCACCCGGAGCATTTCTTTTCCGATCTGCACCTGCGGTTTCGGGAACAGATCGGTGATCTCACGTCCGACCATGGCCTTGATCAGATCGGCATTGGTGATTCCGTCCACATTATAAGTGCCGATGTACTGGGAATCACGGAACACTGTGACGCGTGATGCCAGTCGGTACATATCCTCAAAACGGTGTGAGATAAAAATGACTGATACACCGGATTCACGCAGCTGATCCACGATCCGGTACAATTCCTCCGACTCCGACTTGGTCAGGGATGCGGTCGGCTCATCCAGGATGATGATCCTCGCATTGGTGGAAAGTGCCTTTGCGATCTCCACCATCTGCTGCTCAGCCACAGACAGTGTACCCATCTCGGCTGTCGCATCAAACTCGGCATGCATGCGTTTGAGCAGCTTGTTGGCCTCCTCATTCATGGTCTTCCACTGAATCATGCCGTGTTTGATGATCTCATGGCCCATGAAAATATTCTCCGCAACGGTCAAATCCGGATAAGAGGTCGCATGCTGATACACGGCAGCGATGCCGGCTTCCTGGGCATCTTTCGGGCCCTTGAAGTCCACTTTCTTGCCGTAGAGATACATCTCTCCTTCTTCTGCCTTGTGGACACCGGTGATCACCTTGATGAAGGTGGATTTTCCGGCACCATTTTCTCCCATCAGAGCATGCACTTCACCGGGCTTCAGCTGAAACTGCACCCGGTTCAGCGCTTTTACGCCAGGGAAGATCTTCGTGATGCCTTTCAGCTCCAGAACATATTCTTCCGCCATGCCTCTCTCCTTCCTGTACTGCTGTCATTCATGCTGCTG
Source organism: uncultured Lachnospiraceae bacterium (assembly GCA_902785635.1). Classification (GTDB taxonomy): domain Bacteria; phylum Bacillota; class Clostridia; order Lachnospirales; family Lachnospiraceae; genus Merdiplasma. The sequence continues at coordinate 14,725 of CACZZH010000013.1, read as the reverse complement.
TTTCTATTTCTGTTTCCAGTGCGGAACGGAACTTCTTTCCGTGTCCGGGAGCACTCCCTCAACGATGGTGTCCGATGCACTGGATATGCTTATGGTGCGCACCGGAGATCCAGTCCACATCGTCCGTGTACCATTCCATGATCTCAAGCATCTTCACTTCCCAGTCGATCGTCGCCTGCCTGGATGCTTCTGTCTCGGCCTGCTCCATGGTCACATCGATCTCGTCATATCCGAAAATGTAACGCTCCGCATTCCATATGGAGAAATTGCTGTCAGGCCCGGGGTTCACCTTTCCGCCGCGTGCATCCACAAGTGCGTCATGCCGGCGTTTGTACTCCTCCTGATAATCTCCCTTCAGGCGGGTGGCAAACACCCTGTGCCGGATCAGTTCCTTATTCTCCCGTACGATGCCGAAGTCATGGTACATCAGGCGCATCTGCGCCTCCGGCGGACTGATCCACTGCGCAGCTGTTTCCGCCTTACCGGTCAATACCGCATAACGCTTCTTCTGTGCATCGGAAAGCACCGGCAGAGCCTTCTCTGTCTCATAATAGCCGAACACCAGCTCTTCTATATTCCAGAGGCTGAAATTACGGATCTCCAGTTCATCCAGCAGTCCTGTGAGATCCTCCCAGATCTCACCGACCGTCTGCCGGAAAGCCGTAAAACAACCTTCATTGATCTTCAATGCAAATGCGTGTCGTTCCATGGATATCGTTTCCTTTCAGGCTTTGTATTCCTTTACACCGAAAGAGGTATATACACATCTGCGCAGGTCGAACAGATCTTTAAACACTCCGTCCGCAATCATCTGGCAGCCCAGATTTCCGATCGCCGTTGCCTCACCCGGTCCTGCCAGGACCGTTCTTCCGGTGATCTGTGCGGTCAGCTGATTGAGCCACACAGCGTTGGATCCTCCGCCCACGATGTTGATCGTATCAAAATGTTTCCCGGTGATCTGTTCCAGCTGCTCGGTCGCCTCTTTGTAGCACACGGCCAGAGAACGGTAAATGACTCTCGCCAGTTCCCACGGAGACTTCGGAACCTGCATCCCTGCTTCTTCGCAGGCTTTCTGCACCTCAGCGATCATGGAATCCGGTGCCAGGAATCGCTCATCGTTGGCCGACACCAGAGAATCGATCGTCTCCTTCGATGCCATGTCACACAGGTTCGCAAAGGAATAATCATCTGCATCACTGCGTCCTTCGTATGCATAGCCGTCCTCCAGTTCCTGCTTCACCGACTGGATCATCCACAGACCCATGATGTTTTTCAGGAAACGGTAACGGTGGTCGTAACCGCCCTCATTCGTAAAGTTGGCTTCCATTGCCGCTTCGCTGGTGTTGGCCTTCTCCAGCTCGCACCCCATCAGGGACCATGTCCCGGAGGAGATATACAGCGTATTCTCCGCCTCGGATGGAACGCTCATCACTGCGGAACCGGTATCATGGGTCGCGGGAAGGATCACCTTGCAGTTGAAGCCTACCTCTTCCTGTACCTCAGGCCGCAGTTCGCCTACCAGGGTTCCGGGCATCGAAACATCCCGGAAAATCCGTTTCGGGAAGCCCAGTGTTTCAATCAGGTCATAATCCCAGTTATTGGTCTTTACGCTGACAAGCTGTCCCGTGGTCCCTTCCGTATACTCCTGACGGGCCACACCGGTCAGGCAATAATGGAAATAATCCGGCATCTGCAGAAGGGTATGTGCCTTTTCGAGCTTTTCCGGCTCCTGCAGTTTTGCAGCCATCAGCTGATAGATCGTATTAAAGGTTGCGTACTGGATTCCCGTGCGTTCGTAAAGTTCCCGCTCCGGCACGATCTTATACACTTCTTCCTTCATGCCGTTCGTGCGGTGGTCCCGATAACCGTAGCAGGGCTCGATCTTATCACCCTTTTCATCCAGCAGCACATAATCCACGCCCCAGGTGTCCACGCCCATTGATACCGGGACTTTACCCGCCTCGGCACATTTTTTCATGCCTGCCTTGATCTCCCGGAACAGGCGGTCCGTATCCCAGATGCGGTGCTTTTCCCCGTTTACTTCGATCTTGTCATTCCCGTTCCAGAAGCGGTACATCTCCTCCAGAACGATTTTTCCGTCCTCCATATGGGCCAGGATGTGACGCCCCGAGGAAGCTCCCATATCTACTGCAAGATAGTATTTTGTTTCACTCATCGTGTTTTCTCCCTGTCTGTTGCGGTACTGCCTGCTTATCGAATCTTCATTCACAACGATACTATTATACATCAAAATGCCCTTGTTGTCATGTGGATTTCCTGTCAAAACTGGGAATAATTACCATCCTCATTTCTCTTTTTCCGTTTATCAAGGGCATTTATACTAATATTCATCTAAACTTTAGCAAATATCATGCTTAATAGAAAGTTACAATTCTGCCATTTTGTCACCCTTAATGAACCTGCAGACATGATGTGCGCTTCATCGTAAAATGATTACAGTAAAACGGATCATTATTTTATGTTTACTATGGTCCGAGAACAATGTATATTAGTTTCGGATATAACAACAAGTCAACCGGGCAGCATTTTTTGCTGCCGGCGGGAAAGAAAAGGGGAAGTTGATATGATTTTGAATATTATCTTCGGCATTCTGGCCGGATGGATCGCCGGGAAACTCATGGGCTCCGACGGAAACGTTATACGAAACCTGATCCTTGGACTTTGCGGCGGTGTGATCGGCTCTATCGTTCTGCACTTTATCGGGATTACGGGAAAAGGCCGGCTGGCCAGTCTTTTCATCTCCGTTGTCGGTGCCTGCATTTTGATCTGGCTTGCGCGCATGTTTGTGTAGCAGAGCCGGGAAGAATAAAAGCCACCCTCCTGCCTGTCTGGTAGCATATCAGTCGGCATTCGGGTGGCTTTTTCTTTTCCATATTATGCTGCCCGGCGGCTTCAGAATTCCGCTGCCAGCACCTTTTCCATCAGTTCCAGCGGAGCCTCCTGTCCGGTCCAGAGTGTGACATTGCGGGCGCCCTGGCAGGCAAGCATGCCAAGACCGCTCACCGTTTTCGCTCCGCGCGCGGCTGCCTCCTCCAAAAACGGCGTGATGGCCGGATTGAATACAACATCGCTTACGACCATTCCTTCTTTGACCGTATCATAGTCGATCGCCGGTTTGCTGCCGACATCCGGCGCAAGTCCGACAGGCGTGGCATTGATCAGGATCTCGGTATCTGCCGGGATCTTCTGTCCATCCTCCCACGCAACGGCAGCAGCCTCTGTCTCCGAATTCCCGCGAATCAGCTCTGCAAGCTCCTGTGCCTTTTCCCCGGTACGGTTGATGACCGTGATCTTTTTTGCTCCGGCCAGTCCGGCCTCCACCGCGATCGCTCTTGCAGCACCACCGGCTCCGAGGATCGTGATCGTCTTCCCGCTCACCTTCTCCCCGGCGTTTTCCAGCGCCTGTATAAAGCCCTTGCCGTCGGTATTCTCCCCGAAAAGCGTTCCGTCCTCCCGCACAACGATGGTATTCACCGCCCCGATGATGGACGCCGCCGGTGAAAGTTCATCCAGATAGGGCAGCACATTGAGCTTATGGGGCATCGTCAGATTAACGCCCTTCATATGCAGCGCCTTCACGGCTCTCATTGCATCCGGAAAATCCTCTTTGGTCACCTTCATGGTAATATACCGGAAGTTCTGTCCCATTGCCTCATAGGCAGCTTCCGTCATGACACCGGTCGGATTGCCGTCCACCGGATCGCCGAATACGCCCGTCAGTTCCGCTCGATAATTCTTACCCATGATCATACCCTTTCTCTTTATGAATTCCATCCGTTTTTTGAAATAGTCCCATCCAGGTCCCACAGATCTTCCCATCCGGAAGCCCCGGGCCAAAGGAAATTCTGCGCCTTGATAATTCTCCTGCCCGTATCGGCATCCTTCAGTTCCTGCATCTCCTGCGGAGTAAGCGGATCTTCCGTGACAGCGCGCAGATTGCTCGTATACTCTGCTTCATACACAGAGAAGGGTATCGGCATATGACCGCGCTGCACAGCCCATTTGATGCATACCAGCGCGGGATGCACACCATGTGCCTGTGCAATACGCTTCACTGCGGGCATGTCCATCACAGACACATCGTCCGGAAGTTTATCCCGGTCCGGCCTGGTCGGTGATCCCAGCGGGCAGAAACCAATCGGCAGGATCTGGTTTTCCCTGCAGAATTCGTACAGCTCAGGCTGCTGGAACCCGGGGTGCATTTCCACTTCATTGAACACCGGGCGGATCCGGCAAAGCGGCAGAATCGCTTTAAGCTTCGGAAGCGTCATGTTGGAAACACCGATATAGCGTACCAGCCCGGCATCCACAAGACGTTCCATCTGTTCCCAGGTCTCCATGAATTCCTCAATTATAAACGGTCTGGAGGCAGGATTGCGGTAATCTCTCGCACATCCGGGCGGATGGTAATTCGGAAACGGCCAGTGCACCATATATCCGTCGAGATGATCGATCTGCAGATCCTTCAGTGTCTTTGCCGCGGCGATCAGCACATCGCCTCTTCCGTGCATATCATTCCACACCTTGGAACTGATAAACAGTTCCTTCCGCGCAATTCCTCCCTCTTCCATCGCTTCCTTCAGCGCTTCCCCGATCTGCGCTTCATTCTGATAGGCTGCCGCGCAGTCAAAAAAGCGGTATCCCGCCAGTGCAGCGCCCTTTACTGCAGAGCTCACCTGCTCCGGAGTAAACCGGTCATTTCCGAAAGTCCCCATTCCGATCATGGGAATCTTCTCCCCATCCGGCAGGCTGTACATTGGTATTTTCCCCGGATCGATCCTTTCCATTTTCTGCCTTCCCTTCTGCTTCACAGCACAACCGGGACTTAAGGACCGTCCCCCTGTCCCACTCTGTCCCCTTCCGCTTTCTTCAGTCGATCCCCGGAAATGTGACGCCGAACTGAGCCCGGATCGCATCCATCTGGCGCATGATCTCGAGCGTCTCGCTGTGCGGCATTTCAGGGCATTCGATTCTTCCTTCTTCGATCGCTTTTTTGCAGGCGAGTACTTCATATTCATACCCGGAGATCTGGGCAGGCACCTGCCACGTTTTCAGAATCTTCGGCTCATTGCGGTCTGCTCCCCACAGGCGGATCTCGCTGGGATTATTTATGTTGACGACCTCAAGATACCCGTCACGGCCGTATATATATCCGGAACGGTCAGTCAGAGTGTACATCGTTGTGAACATGGTCGCCATCTTTCCGTTTTTATAGGTGACTGTCACGGTATCCTGCCCGTCCACTCCGGTTTCGGTCATTACACAGTGGGCATCCATTCTGAGGATGTCATCCCCCAGGATCATGCTGACAAAATTCAGCGGATATACGGTCAGATCCAGCAGGCATCCTCCGCACAGCTCAGGCCGGACCATGCGCTCGTTCATATCGATACGGTAGCCGAGGTTTGCCGAAACTGTGCAGATCTCTCCAATAGCCCCGCCTGCCAGTATTTCATCGATCATTTTACGTGAAGGCATGTACCGCGTCCAGATTGCTTCTGTGAGGAGAAGGTTCTTCTTTTCCGCCAGCTCGATCATCTCACGTGCCTGCGCTTCATTCGCAGCAAAAGCTTTTTCGCACAGCACATGCTTGCCGGCGCTAAGCGCCGCGATCGTCCACTGGTGATGATGAGAATGCGGAACCGCAATATACACCAGTTCCACCTTTGGGTCGGCAAGCATTTCTTCATAGGAGCCATAGGCTTTTTCAAACCCATATTCTTCCGCATAGCTGCGTGCCTTTGCCAGGTCTCTGGATGCGACAGCATAAAGCTGAACATCCTTCATCTCTTTAACTGTCGATGCAAGTTTGCGGGCGATCCCTCCCGCCCCGAGGATCGAAAACTTCATAAATATCTCTCCCTATATTCTTTTCTTTGCTTCCTCCAGCACTTCGATCACCCTGTCGCACCATGCGTCAAACTGAGCATCTTCGATCTGGCACTCTTTCGGATGAGCCAGAATATAATCGAGAGCGATCCGGACTCCCTGGTCGAACCGGACGCGCGTACACATATCCGGTACGGCAGCCTTCAGCTTGCGGTTGTCGAACACCACGCTTTCTGCCTTATCCCCGATCAGACTTCCCTTCAGGTCGTATCCGTAAGGAGCGCCTGCTGCCGCAAGGAACTCCGAAGATACATGATATGCACGCAGTTCTACACCAAGAGCATCAGCGATCGTGGCGTAGATCTGGTTCCAGGTAAGCGTCTCGTCTCCCGTGATCTGGAAGGCTTCTCCTATTGCGTGACGATTGCCCATCAGTCCCGTGTATCCTGTCGCAAAGTCTTCATTAAAGGTCACCGTCCAAAGGGATGTTCCGTCCCCCTGTATGATCACAGGCTTCCCGTCCAGCATACGGCGGATCACCTGCCAGAAACCATTCTTTCCGTGAACACCCAGCGGGATACGCCGCTCATCATAGGTATGACTGGGCCGCACGATCGTCACCGGAAATCCCTCTTCCCGGTATTTCTGCATCAGGAACTGTTCACAGGCGATCTTGTCACGGGAATACTGCCAGTAAGGATTTGCAAGGGTGGTTCCCTCCGTGACGACATATCCCGCTGCCGGTTTGTGATACGCGGAGGCGGAGCTTGTATAGATATACTGTCTGGTCTTTCCTTTGAACAGCCGGTAATCCCGCTGTACATCCGGCAGCGTAAAACCAATGAACTCACACACAGTGTCAAACTCCAGATCCCGGATCTTCTCCGCCACATCTGCTTCATCATGGATGTCTGCAATGATCTGGTGAACTCCCTCCGGGACCGTGCCCTGCCGGCTGCCGCGGTTTAATAACCACACTTCCCAGCCGGGTGCCGCTGCGAGCCGCCGCACGATAGCTGCCGAGATCGTGCCGGTACCGCCGATAAACAAAGCCTTCATGTTCCATTTCCTCCATAAAAGTCCAAACGCAGTCATCGGTACTTCTGACCGGATATTTCATTTTGAGCGTATCGGATTCTGTCAGAATTGTCAATAAAAACAGCGGGCAGAATTCATCTGCCCGCTGCATCAGATTATATCAGATCTGTTTGCTGCGATCCGTTCAGGATCTTTACATCAGCTTGCGGAACATCTCGATCACCTGTTCCTTGGTGGCTTCACGCGGATTGCCCGGATAGCATGCATCGTTCAGGGAGTCGATCGCCAGCTGGTCCAGATCTTCCTCACGGATGCGCTCGTTCTTCACCGGAATTCCTACATCAACAGAAAGCTGACGAACTGCATCGATAGCTGCCTGACGGTATTCTTCCTGGCTCATGGAATCCACGCCCTTTACGCCCATGGCGCGTGCGATCTCACGATAACGTTCGCCGGTGTATTCCTTATTGAATTCCATAACGATCGGCAGGAACATTGCGCATGCAACACCGTGCGGAGTATCATAGTAAGCGCTCAGGGTGTGTGCCATGGAATGGTCGATGCCCAGGCCTACATTGGAGAAGCCCATACCGGCGATATACTGACCGAGTGCCATGCCTTCACGGCCTTCCTTCGTGTTGGCAACTGCACCGCGCAGATTCTGAGCGATCAGGCGGATCGCTTCCAGATGGAACATATCGGTCATTTCCCATGCGCCTCTGGTGGTATAACCTTCGATGGCATGTGTCAGAGCATCCATACCGGTGGAAGCGGTCAGGCCCTTTGGCATGGAGGACATCATCTCCGGATCTACAACAGCGATGATCGGCATATCATGGGTGTCCACGCATACGAATTTGCGTTTCTTCTCAACATCCGTGATAACGTAGTTGATGGTAACCTCAGCCGCGGTACCTGCAGTGGTAGGAACAGCAATGGTCGGAACACAGGGGTTCTTAGTCGGTGCAACACCTTCCAGACTTCTGACATCCTCAAATTCCGGATTGGCAATGATGATGCCGATGGCCTTTGCCGTATCCATGGAGGAACCGCCGCCGATCGCGATGATATAATCCGCGCCGGATGCCTTAAATGCTGCAACGCCGCTCTGTACGTTCTCGATCGTCGGATTCGGCTTGATGTTGGAATATACTTCATAAGGCAGGGAAGCGCCGTCCAGCAGATCTGTCACCTTACCGGTAACACCGAACTTCACCAGATCCGGATCGGAGGTGATGAAAGCCTTTTTAAAACCATGAGACTTTACTTCGTTGACGATCTCGGCGATCGCGCCGGCGCCGTGATAAGATGTACCGTTCAAAGAAATCCTGTTTGCCATGTTCAATCTCCTTTCATGCGAACCGCATATTACAGAAAACACTGAACTGTCAGCGTTTTCTTAAGTCTGACAATATTTTATCAGGTTCGATCTGAAAATAAAAGTTACATTTCCTTTTATCTGTCACATCATTCTTCCAGAATCCCAAGCTCCAGAAACAGCTGCCGGATCTTCTCCGGCATGGCGTCAAGCATCAGCTGTGTAAGCTCTGATGCAGAGATCTGCGTCCTTCTCAGGACCCATTCCACAGTCATATATACAGACGCCTGACAGTACATTTCCAGAAGTCTGGTAAAGGCTTCGTCTATTGTACCTCCCTTTTTCCGAATCAGGTCTTTGTAGAAATCAAAGATCATCTGAAAATCATGTTCCTTCAGATTATTCTGATCGTCATTCTGGAAAGCTGCAAAGAAGAAAAGATGTTCTTCCTGTATAAACGCAAATTTCCGGTCCAGCCCTTCCCGTACCGTTCTTCCGCTGCCCATCTCATCAAATGATTCCAGAAGGAGCTTGTCGAAATACCAGTTGATCAGGTCATATTTATCCCGGAAATGCCGGTAAAACGTCTGCCTGGAAAGGCCTGCTCCCCTGGCGACCTGGTCTACTGTAATGTCTTCCAGCGGATACTGTTTCATACATTCGCCGATCGATGTCACCAGACGAAACTTTGCATCCATACTCCTTGTCTGTTCCCGCATCTTAAACCTCCGGACCGGAAATAATAATTTTCGGATCTGGCTGTGCTCAGCCTGTTTTTTATTTTACCCCATTCCCATCATATGTACAAGAGCCAGGCAGAAGCCCATCTCCAGTCCATCTTCAGTCCGTCTTCAATCGCACGTCTCAGGTCCTTAAAAATGCTCTCTGATCTGTCCGTATCCACAAACACATTACCGGCGCCTGCCTTTCTCATCTCCGGAATCAGCTGCCGGTAATAGCGGCCGACAAATTCATCAAACATTCCGCAGGAGATATCCAAAAAGGCCGCGAAACGCGGAACTCCTTCCGTGTCTCGCAGCCTTTCCTCAGCCCGGTATTCTGAATGTGATCCGGCCCGTCAGGACAGATGGAACGCCTCTTCGATGGCCTTCACTTCGTCCGGAGTGATCAGTACCACTTCCCCGATATCCTTGGAAGCGATCATTGCTGCCGCGCTGTATTCCAGAACTTCCAGACGGTCATATGCATTCAGCAGGGATGCGCCGGTCACGATCACGCACTGGTTGTTGACGATCATCACCGGAGACTTGTCCGAAAATGCAGCTACGGTTCCGGGGATGTCGATGCGGCTTGCCATATAAGGCAGACGCTTCACATCGCGCAGACTGATGTAGCTCTCCGGGATCAGGCGGGAATCAAATTCCGCGTCCGTCACTGCGAAGGACATGATTGCAGGCGGATGTGCATTGATAATGGCATTGATCTCCGGATGCGCCTTGTAGATCTCCTCATGCAGATGTGTTGCACGGCTGGGAGCCTTGCCCATTTCACGCATTCCATGCTTGATATGAACGATATCCTCGGGCTCCAGATACTTACGGTCTTTCATGTACGGAGTGATCAGGAAAGAACCGTCCGAAAGCCGCACGGAGAAGGTACCCTGGGTGCTGGTGAAAAGTTTCTGGTCGTAGGAACGATGGATCAGCTCGCACAGTTCTCTCCTGTAGGCACGCTCTTCGGAGCTGTAGCTGCCCTGGATAAATTCATCCAGATTCGGGGAGACGATGCTCTTGTCCATATTGATATCGTCGTCTGAAAGAGCTCTGGGCGTGCCGATCTTTTTGGCATCGATCTCCAGCCTTCCGCAGAAGTCCAGTGTCTCAAAGGACATAAATGCACGGAACAGATCCTTTGCACCGCACACTACGCCATGGTTCTCCATCAGAACGGTGTTGTAGCCTTTTACAAATTCTTCCGCGATGTTCTCACCCAGCTGCGTGCTTCCCGGAACATCATATTTCGCCATGCTCACCTGGCCGCACACCTCGCTGGCGTTCGGGATCAGAGCAATGTTCGGAATCTTGCGGGCAAGTGAGAACGCTACCAGTGTAGGCGGATGCGCATGCAGGATGGCATGCAGATCCGGACGGATCTCGTAGATCTTCTTGTGGAACGGAAGCTCCACTGAAGGTTTGTGGGGACCAATGATCGTGCCGTCAGGTTTCACCTGGCACATATCTCCTCTGGTAAGATTTCCTTTGTCAATGCCGGACGGTGTGATCCAGATATCACCGTTCTCGTCCTTAATGGAAAGATTGCCGCCGGACGTGGTGGTCATGCCGTAATAATAGATTCGGTTCATGATCATCACCAGCTGATCCGCCGGATGCAGCAGTTCAAATCTCATAAAATACCAATCCTCCTTTGGTTCTGTTCGCTTTTAAGCTGCCGAAGCACAATGGCTTCTTACATCAGAATATTGTACCCTATTCTTCACGCCTGTACAATCATTTCTTTTCAGAAAACGCCTTTACCGCAGGTGCGATGGACAGGTCGGGCGGTAGCAGCGGGAAAAGTGTCGACTGAAACGCATGATACAGATCAAACTTACCGGGCCACACACTTCCGGTCACATGATTGTCCCGGTCCAGCTGATGAAACCAGGAGCCGTTAACATGGTCGATCATCTTTTCATCCGCATATTGCAGGAACCTGGAATAACAGTCTGCATAGTCCGTTTTCCCGGTCACCCCATAAAGCACCGATGCCGCACCAAGCCCTTCGGCAAGCACCCAGTGCATCCGGTCATGCACGACGGGTCTTCCGTTCCAGTCCGTTGTGTAGACGATTCCCTGCGCGCCATCGGCATTCCATCCATCCGACACTGCACGTTCAAACAGGTGCCGGGCGGCATCTATATAACGTGCGGCAGATGTATTATCAAAGGAAGAGGGATCGCTGCCGGGAAGATAAGTGGAGAGCGCCCACTGCGTGATCAGGCGCGACCATTCCAGGCCATGTCCCGGCGTAGCGCCATAAGGTTTGAAGGGATCATCCGGATGTTCCTTATTGCAGTCCAGATTCATCTTCCAGTCTTTTGTGAAATGCTCCGGGATCCTCCAGTCATTCTTCTGCGCCCATTCCAGCACATGATCGATGATTCTTCCGGCACGAATACGGTATTTCTCATCACCGGTCACATCTGCTGCCGCAAGAAATGCCTCTACAGAATGCATGTTGGCGTTCAGTCCCCGGTAATCATCCAGAACTGTGAAATCCGTATCCCACAGATCTGCCGCAAGCCCTTCCTCCTCGTTCCAGAAGCGCCGGTCATAGACCGCCAGTGCTTCCTGCAGGAGGTCATCTGCCCCCGGTCTTCCCGCCAGCACCCCGGAAGATGCAGCGAGGATCACGAACGCATGCGCATAGCACATCTTATTCGGAAGAACTCCTCCGTCAGCCGTCCTGCCTGCATACCAGCCCCCGCACTGACTGTCCTTCAATTCTCCCGCAAGGCCGCGCAGTGCTTCATCCGCCAGCCGGGCACTGTCCGAAAAACCCAGAAACTGCCCCATACAGTATACATGTGCCATCCGTGCGGTAATGAAGGTCTCCCGCGGCCGCTCCTTCCAGGGCGTCCCGTCATCTCCCAGGTAATAAGAGCCGCCTTCCGGGGACGGGAACCTCCTGCCGAACTGCAGCAGATCCTCTCTTAGTTCCTTCAGGAACGCCCTGTTCTCTTCTGTTCCAAGCATATACTTTTTTTCCATGTACCGGCCCCTTTCTGCTGTGACAGCTGCTCTGCATCCTGATCAGACCATGAAGTTCCAATACTGTTCTTTTGTCCAGTATAGCACACGGGGATACGAAAAGACAGCCCGCTTTGCATCTGTGAAAAACCGCAGGATGCCAGGCGCCTGAAAAAAGCGAACGATTGACACACCAAAAAATTGACACAGCAAAAATAAGAATGCTATGATATAAAAAAGAATGTACTTATAAGGAGGTCTGCCCTATGTCTTTTATTACTGAACATCTGAAAGAACTTGAAGCATTCGCCCAAATGTCAAAAACCGTCGGTGACCGGGCCGATTATGTGCAGGGCGGAGGCGGGAACACCTCTGTCAAAACTGCCGACGGACGGATGGCGATCAAAGCTTCCGGTTTCCGGCTGTCGGACATCACCCCGGAAAATGCTTATGCTCTGATCGATTATGAACCGCTTGCATCCTTCTATCAGGATACGGATCCCGCTGCCCTCGAGGATGTGGAAAAAACAGGGAGCACCAAAGCGAAAGAGCTTACGCTCACGATCCCGGAGCTTCCGGCGCTGCGTCCTTCCGTGGAAGCCGGTTTCCATTCCATCCTCGGAAAATTTGTGGTCCATTCCCATTCGGTCTACTGCAACCTCGCAGCATGCGCGGCAGAGTGTGAAGAGATTCTTGCGAAAGCTTTTGCGGATGCTCCCTACAGCTATGCAGTGGTACCTTATACCGATCCCGGTGCAAAGCTTACGTTCATCATCCGTGATGCATTGAAGGAAACTGAAAAAACGACCGGCAAAAAACCGGCCGTAGTGGTAATGAAAAACCATGGTCTGATCGTGACGGCAGAAGATGCAGACGAAGCCGTAGCGCTTCACGAGGATGCCAACAAACGGATCGCAGCCTGTTTCGGCCTTACCTTTGAAGATTTCCCGAAGCCCTCACTCGCAAAGTGCGGGGAAGATCTTGTGTCCGCCACGGCTTACCTGAAGGAAAAGCTTGCAGGAGGGTCCTATTCCTCCGATCAGCTTCTGGCCAATCCGCTCTATCCGGATCAGATGGTATTCTTCAAAGGCACGCTCCTGCCGTCCGGCGAAGCGCTCGCAGACAACACCTGCGTACTGGATCCTCAGGCAGGTACCGTGACGTACCGTATGAAGGAATCCCAGGCACAGGTACTGGAAGAGACCCTTTGCGCCGTGATCTTTATTCATGAGACGCTTGCCGAAAAAGGACTGCATATTCAATACATGGGACAGGATGCCCGCTCCTTCATCGACAACTGGGAGAGCGAAAAATACCGCAAGACCCTGAGTCAGAAATAAACCTGCCGCGAGCTGCGCATCCTGCCGGAGGCTTTTTATCTCATAGGAAATTCGACGGATTTTCCTCGTGAGACAACATAAAGGCTGCCATGCACGTTGGTGCATGGCAGCCTTTTTGAAGTCAAAGACCGGATCAGGATTTTTCGATTCTGATCCGATCCGGATAAACAATTATTCAGCAACGATTATTTTACGACACCCTTCTGCAGAATGATGTTTGCATAGATCGCGGTCTCGCCGGACTGAAGGATGCAGTAGCACTTCTTTGCCTGCTCATAGAACTCAAAACGCTCATACTCGCCGAAAGTCTTAGCGCCGCGCTTGTCGTATTTCTCAACGATCTTCTTATATTCATCGATGATCGGCACTTCCATGCCCTTGTCCTGCTCGGTCACCTGCATGATCATAGCAGGAGTCTCAACATATTCATCCAACGGAATCAGCTGCAGGATGGCATCCAGCAGTTCCGGAACACCGTGACCGTCCGCACGTACCAGGATCGCTCCCTCGGCATCCGCCATTGATGCGCCGGGGAAATTGCCGTCGCCGATGCAGATGCGGTCGCCGTGACCCATCTCATTCAATACGCTCAGAAGTTCCGGGGAGATGATCGGGGGGATATTTTTTAACATCGTTTTTCTCCTTTTCTTACTTAAGGTCTATTACAAAATCGGGCGGAGATATTTCTCCGCCCATATGTGTTTCCACTTTGGCCTTCCGGATACGGACTCATCGCCGGTTTCCGGTCAGACCGCATTTTTCGCAGTGCTCTTCGGATTATTTATAAGCCTTGTACAGCGGTCCGAAGTTCTTGCATGCACGGTAATCAGCACCTTCTTTGTCCATTCCGAATGCTGCCCATGCCTGCGGACGATAGATCTTCTCTTCCGGAACATTGTGCATGCATACCGGGATGCGCAGCATGGATGCCATCGTGATCAGATCTGCGCCTACATGGCCGTATACGGAGGAGCCGTGGTTGGCGCCCCAGTTGCGCATTACTTCGTAAGCGGTCTTGAACGGGCTGCCTTCCTTGCCGTCGCAGCGCGGAGCAAACCATGTGCAGGGCCATGTATAGTCGGTACGTTTCCAGAGCGTATCAGTAACCTCATCCGGAAGTGCAACGGTCCAGCCTTCTGCGATCTGCAGCACCGGTCCGAGACCCTTCACCAGGTTCATACGGATCATCGTGATGGGCATCTCAGCCTTCGTCACGAATCTGGAGGAATAACCGCCGCCGCGGAAGTAGCCGTTGTCCGCCGGTGCCCATTCGGTCGCCTCGGTGATCTTCTTCATATCTTCCTCGGTCACATCCCACCACTGTTTGCAGACTGCATTGCCGTTCTCATCGGTGCATACGCCGGAGAAATCCAGTGCAGAAGCTCCGGAGTTGATCAGATGCATGAAACCGTCTGCATCTTTTGCATGACCTTCCAGTTCATAACCGGTCACACGCTTAACGGAATCAG
>CACZZH010000012.1 GCA_902785635.1 uncultured Lachnospiraceae bacterium | reverse complement strand
AAATTTCATTTCTGAATGGTGCGCGGTCGGTCCTGGCCGTTACGCGACAGGAAGGGAACTGCACGAAAGATACAAAGAGTATTGTGACCACACAGGAGAATTTAAACGGAGTCCTTCAGCTTTTTCGCAGGCTCTTGAGGCTGCAGGGTTCAAAAAGAAACCAACAAAGCGAGGAAATGTTTATTACGGTATCTCCATCCTGGATTATCAGCAGAGACAGATGGAGATCCAGGCCGACAAATCCGATGGAATAGCGCAATGGAAGAAGGATTTTGCGGTCAGGGTGGAAGATGGTTGAAGACATTTACAAAAGTTTTGAAAGTGAAAAATGACATTTTCCGTAAGAAGGCTTGTTTTTTGCCTTAACCATCCTCCACCCTGTGAGAAAAACAGAAGAAAACCGAACACAGAAAGAAGGGAATGTGATTGTGAAAGAGAACAGAAATTTTATCTACAATAGGAGGATTTTAATTATGTTGGATCCAGTATCAAAAGCAATCGAGGATATAATGCAGCGCAGGCTGAATGTTCAGAGTTTCATTGATGATGAAATTGTGTTTGAAGGTGTAGAACGTTCTCCGGAGGTTGAAGCATCGGAAAACAATGTGTTTCTGGATCAGATCGCCGGTGATGTTTCGGATAGTTCCAGGATCATGCTTTGCCTTTTGCAGGCTATTCTCGTGGAACTTAAGAAACAGACCGACCTGCAGATGACCAGGCAGCAGGCCGCAAACGTCAGACAGGATAAGACGGAGTAAACTTAATGTCATGAAGCAGTTTGGAATGTGAGGGGGTGACACGATGGGATCAGACGAACAGACGCAGCTGCAGGATCCGGACGATCTGGAAGATGATTGGCTGATCTGGATCTTTGATTGAACTGTGCCAGGGAACCAATTATTTCCGGTTCCCTGGCATTTACTTCTGTGATAGAATGATAGCATACTATCTAATATGTCTGGGGGTTGCTTGCATGGGGATTCTGAGGACGCCGCGAGGATGGAACGAGAATAAATATCGCTGCCTGCACTATTATGTGCTGCAGTATCCGCAATGGCGGAAGGAATACAGTAAATGTGTTTCTGCGAGTTCGATCTGCTACGGTAACAGCGGAGGCAGCGGCGGCAGCGATCCGACAGCAAAGCAGGCGATCCGGAAAGCGGAACTGAAACGGAAAATGGAGATCATAGAGGATGCCTGCAGAAAATGCTGTCCTGGGATGGAGAGCTACATGCTGCAGGCGATCACGGAGCCGTTGACATGGGATATTGTCGAAGCTCGGGGGATCCCATGCTGCAGGAAGGTGTTTTTCAAAAAGCGGCATGAAGTCCTCAGGTTGATCTATTACAAGGTATTTGGAGAGAGTACGGAATGAAGGGATCAAATATTATCCGGTATACATACACGGCCGAGAATGAGCTGCAGATCGTTCTTTCAAGGCTCCAGGGGTTAAAGTATCGAGTGAGCATAAAAGACGGCGAGAACGGCCGAAAAACGGCCTATATAAAGTTGTTCCTGAAAGATGGTTGTCAAGTAGAAACACTTGACAAAAGACAGCGGTAGAGATACAATATTTGTACTGGTCGTGATCCCCCGTGTCGGCGAGGGTAAAAAAACGGGAAATCAAACCTTTTCCCTTCGCTTGCTATTTGTCTCACGAGCAAGCGAGAATCATCTCGTTTAGGTTAGGAACGTAGTAAAGATGCAGCTGCAGATCTATCCCTGCTGCTGTGAGTTCCGGAAATTGGAACGATTGAACAGTTCATCAGTGCTGTTTGATCGTTCCATTTTTTTTGTAGCGAAAGGAGTTAGTTATGCGTAACGTAAAACAGATTTCGAAACTTATAAACGCAGTGGACGATCTCCGGTCTGCGATCCGTCCGGTTCCTCTGTGTTCTCCGGATGATGCCAGGCAGGCAGAACTTGCAGACCTGTCAACGAGGCTCCGGATCCTCAGTGGACATCTGCAGCACTTGCAGATCGAGCTGATCGATGCACTCGCAGATTGAAAGGAGTTTATATAATGACAAAAAACGATTATCTTTCCAAGCGTCAGGAGATGCTTAACACTCTGCAGAAGATGATCTCAGATGGAGCTGCAGAGGCAGATTACCAGGCACAGAAGGATCGGATCAATGCACTGGATGAACAGTGGCAGCAGATCTGTGACCGTCAGGCACAGGCAGATCTTTTCAATGACAAAACATCCGGTTTCGTTCCTCCGTGGGCAGCCGGTGAAGGTGTGACTTTCTCCGGTATCGGATCCAATTACCAGACCGGCCGTGCAAACGAGGATCCTGTGTTCCTGAGCGATCACAGAACTATGACAGACTTTGCCAGGGAAAACAATGCGGATGCTGCAGGGATCCTGTCTCAGCCTGAAGCACTGGGCGATCTGGTGCGCGGTGTTGTGACCGGTAAATGGCAGAACAGAGAGCTGCAGAACGCGGTGACTACATCCGGAACGAGTGTGCTTATCCCTCAGGTCCTTTCTGCACAGGTCATCGATCTGGCGCGTGATGTTTCCCTGTTTGGCCAGGCGAAGGTTCCGACCGTGCCGATGCTGACAAACAATCTCACCATCAGCAGAATTAAAACAGATCCGGTGTTCAAGTTCAAAGAGGAAGGTGCTGCAGCTGACGAGAGCAGCTTCGAACTTGACTCTGTAGAGCTGAAGTCTAAGACGATCTATGGTTACTGCTATGTTACGTTTGAAGCGATCGAGAGCAGCAGGAACCTGGATGCCGTCGTCCGGAGAACATTTGCCGCAGCAGTGGCACAGGGGATCGATCAGGCCATGCTTTACGGCCAGTGCAACGGCAGCTCCTATGATGAGTTCGCGCCGGCAGGGATCATGAATGATGCCGACATTCTTTCTGTCGAGTCTTCTGCATGCAATTATGATGCTTTTGTCCGCGCTGCAGGTGCGATCCGTAAGAAGAACGGTATTCCTTCCGTGGTTGCGATCAATGCAGCCGTTGACGAAGTCCTGGCGCTGCAGAAGAACCTCCGCGGCGATTACCTGGAGCCGCCTAAGCAGTTCTCAGAGCTGCAGAAAATCATCACCAATCAGCTTAAAGATGTTGAGGGTGTGGGCAGTGATGCACTTGTGTTCGATCCGTCTGCTATGCTGATCGGCCTGCAGAACAGCCTCCGGATCAAAGTTATCGAGGGATCCGATGAGGCCATCAAAAAAGGCCTGGTTGCGTTCCAGTTATATTCTATGCTTGATTGTCAGGTTGTCCGTCCGTCCGCGATCTGTAAGATCACTGGTATCGGTACATCCACTGCAGATCCGGAAGGGTCGGAAGGCTGATTATCAATATATTACCTTTTGATTGGTTAGTCGGAAGGTGTTGCTTGTTAGAAAAGCGCGTCTGGTTTATTCCGCCAGGCGCGTTTTTCATGTATCCCCCCCATCGAAAAGGGCAAAAAGGCGGAAACGGACAGCGCCAGCCTGCCTCGGTGTAATACACAGGAGATTTTTCAAGGGGGAGGGGTTTATGCATAATGATATTTGACTACTATTTGACTACTATTTGACTACTATTTGCACGAAAATAGATAAAAAAAGAGTGAATAAACGAAACATAGAACAGCGAAAAAGCCTATAAATAAAGGATTTTTCACATACACAAAACTGCATAAAAGTCGAGGCTCATAATTGGTAAGGATGAGGTCACCAGTTCGATTCTGGTTAGCAGCTTTTTTGATTCTCTGTTATTTTAAATGTTGTTTATGCCGCAGGCATTTCGGATATGAATTCCGAAAGCCTGCGGCTTTTTATTCTTTATTTTAAAATATTTACCAGGTGCGCAATAAAACTGTAACATTTTTTTTAAAAATACCCAAACCACATTTTCTTGTATGAAGCTTTAAACAGGAGATCTATATGATGTGGTACTTTGAAAATCAGGTCCTTTTTTGTGTGATAAGTGCTGTTTTTTTCCGATTTGCGCTCTTGTGTTTTTGGGAGGAATGCATTATGATATTGCTGTGAGTGGTAAAAAGTGGTGGATTGTGGTTCCAAAATGCATAATAATCCCATGAGATGTTCTCAGGAGGACGATGTGTGGAGGTCCTGGTCCTGGAGGCAAAAAGGATGTTCAATGGTGAGTATAATCATACAGTGGACACCAAAGGCAGGCTGATCATCCCGACAAAATTCCGCGACGGACTCGGCGAGGAATTCAAAGTCACCAGGGGGTTAGATGGCTGTCTGTTTGCTTTCCCGCTTGGAGAATGGGAGAAATTTGAAGAGCAGCTTCGTTCTTTGCCGCTTACACAAAGTAATGCCAGAAGGTTTACACGATTTTTCGTCGCAGGGGCTATGAGCTGCGAGCTGGACCGGCAGGGGAGAATTCTTTTACCACAGTCATTGAGAGAATTTGCCGGACTGGAAAAGGATGTCGTATTAACCGGTATGATCAACCGGGTGGAAATCTGGGATAAACAGAGGTGGACTGATTACAATGCCTCCGGTGATATGGATGATATCGCTGAGCAGATGTCACAGCTGGGCCTGAATATCTGATGGACATCCCCTGGGGAGCTTCCAGACAGAAATGAAAGGATGACGGGGAAGTTTTATGGAGTTTCAACACAGATCTGTGCTTCTGAATGAGTGCATTGCAAACCTTAAGATCAAACCGGACGGGATCTACGCAGACGGAACCCTCGGAGGCGGCGGGCATTCTTTCGAGATAGCCCGGCGGCTTGGAGACGGAGGGCATCTGATCGGGATCGATCAGGATGCTGCAGCGATCGCGGCAGCCGGAAGGCGCCTGGAACCGTATGCTGACAAAGTGAGCATTATACGAAGCAATTTTTGCGATATGCGATCGGAGGCGGCAAAGCTTGGAATTACATCAGTCGATGGAGTCATTTTGGACCTGGGGGTCTCTTCCTATCAGCTTGATGATGCCGAACGCGGTTTTACTTACCGGGAGGATACGCCTCTGGACATGCGAATGGACCAGAGACAGCCTCTGAGTGCAAGAAATGTAGTGAATGAGTATAGTGAGATGGAGCTTTACCGCATCATCAGAGACTATGGGGAAGACAAATTCGCGAAAAACATTGCAAAGCACATTGTAAGGACGCGCGCTGAACGCAGTATTGAGACGACAGGGGAGTTAATTCAGATAATAAAAGCCGCTGTTCCGGCAAAAGTGCGGGCTACAGGAGGGCACCCAGCCAAAAGGACTTTTCAGGCGATACGGATCGAAGTGAACCGGGAACTTGAGGTTCTCGAGAACTCGATCGATGATTTGATCGATTTTCTGCGTCCGGGGGGACGCATTTGCATAATAACTTTTCATTCCCTGGAGGACCGCATTGTGAAAAATGCGTTTCGAAGGAATGAAGATCCCTGTATCTGTCCCAAGGAGTTTCCGGTGTGCATGTGCGGGAGACGATCCAAAGGGAAAGTGATCACAAGGAAGCCGATCCTTCCTTCAGAGGAAGAAATGAGGGAGAACAGCAGGAGCAAAAGCGCCAAGCTGAGAGTATTTGAACGAGGGGGAGCAAACGATGACGTCATATACGGAGGGTAATACACTCCGGACACTGGATCTGCCTGTCAGCAGCACCGGGCATGTGCTCAGTGAGCAGACAAGCAGAAACAGGGAGCGGACACTGCAGATGAATCTGGGTTATGTTCTGTTTCTGACGATAGCAGCAGTACTCACAGTGATGGTCTGTGTGAATTATCTGAAGCTGCAGTCTGCATGTACGGCACTTCAGAAAGAAGGGACCCGAATGGAAAGCAGCCTGAATATGCTCCGGCTGGAAAATGACAGGGAATACAACAGGATCATGTCTTCTGTCAATCTGGAGGAGATCAAAGAGACTGCGATCGAAAAACTGGGTATGGTATATATTAAGGCAGATCAGATCGAGACCTACGATGCATCCGGCAGTGATTATGTCCGGCAGTATATGGAAGTACCGGATCGGTAGGTGAGATTTTGACAGGCAGGAATGGAAAGAAAGAACGTCGTTTTAATAAACGGATGCAGAGAAAGCTGACCGCTGTATTTGCATTCGTTTTATTGGTGCTTGCACTTTTGCTGGGAAGGATCACAATGATCACCATGACAAGCGGGAACCGATATGCCCGGCAGGTCCTTTCACAGCAGAATTATGATTCCCAGACGATACCTGCCCGCAGGGGAGAGATTCTGGATTCCAACGGAATCGTTCTTGCAAAAAGTGACCTGGTATACAACGTGATCCTGGACTGCAACTATGTAAATGTGGATAAGCAGTGTGTGGAACCTACGATTCGTGCGATCACAGCTAATTTCGGACTGGATGAAAACCGGATAAGAGATATCCTTACTTCTGAAAAGACTGAAAAAAGCCAGTATCAGGTTCTGCTGAAGGGTATTACGGAGGAGCAGAAGACTGCCTTCGAGGATTATGCAGGCGGCAAAGAAGAAGAACTTACAGAAGAACAGAAAAAGGAACGTGCCCTGGTACGCGGGGTATGGTTTGAGCAGGATTATAAAAGAAACTATCCATATGGTACACTGGCGGCAAATGTGATCGGATTTTCCAATGATCTTGACCAGGGCGTGATCGGAATCGAATCCTATTATGACGGTCTGCTCAACGGAACGAACGGGAGACAGTTCGGATATCTGAATGAAGATTCGGAGTTTCAGAAGACAACGATCGATCCGGATCACGGTAAGACACTGGTCTCAACGATCGATATGGATATCCAGAGCATAGTGGAAAAGCACATCAGAGCTTTCGACGAAACGTATGGCTCAGAGACATCCAGGGGGAAAGGCGCGAAGAATGTCGGCGTCGTAGTGATGAATCCCAATAACGGAGAGATCCTTGCTATGGCCTCAAATTCAGTGTTCGACCTGAATGATCCCAGAGATCTGACTGCGTACTACAGCGGTGCTGAGATCCGCTCGATGGATGACGACACGTACATTGAAACGCTCAATTCCATGTGGAGCAATTTCTGTGTGTCAGAGAGCTTTGAACCCGGATCCGTTGTGAAGCCGATCACGGTCGCGTCCGCCCTTGAGTGTGCGGCGGTAACGGAAGAAGACCACTTTTTCTGTGACGGCAGCGAATTCATTACGGATACATTGATTCATTGTGACAATATTTACGGACACGGGGATGAGACTTTGGAATATGCGATCGTCAATTCCTGCAACGATGCATTGATGCAGATCGGTATGAAGATGACGGTTCCGGTGTTCTGTAATTATCAGAGAGCTTTTAATTTCGGGAATCCCACCGGCCTGGATCTTCCGAATGAGACAGCCGGTGTGATCTATGACCGGGATGCCATGCATGAAGTGGAGCTGGCTACCTGTACGTTCGGGCAGGGATTTACGTGCAGCATGATCCAGGAGATCGCAGCTTTCTCGACCGTAATCAACGGGGGTCATTATTATCAGCCTCATATCATCAAACAGGTCCGCAACGCCCAGGGCACTGTAGAAAAAAATGTGGAAGGACTGGAGCTTCGCCAGCCTATCTCTTCCGTAACATCATCACTTCTCCGTCAGTTCCTTACTACAGCGGTGCAGAAAGGAACCGGACGAAAATCTCAGGTTCCCGGATACCTTACAGGAGGAAAGACCGGTACGGCAGAGAAGATCAATCCCGAGACCGGACGCCGTGCAGGCGGTAAGTATCTGGTCTCTTTTATCGGGGCCTGCCCGATGAATGATCCCCAGGTGGTGATCTATGTAGTCGTTGACGAGCCGAATGTTGAGAACCAGGCAGACAGTACTTATCCGCAGGTACTCTTCCGCAGTATTGCTACGGAAGTGTTCCCGGCGCTTGGGCTGTATCCCACGGAAGATGTGACACCGGATCTGCTGCAGTATCTCGGAATGACCCAGGCCCAGGTGGTTACTGAAAATGGGTCCAACAACCGGAAGACACCTTCTTTCCAGGCGTTTGACAGTTATGGAAATCTGTATAACGATGCATTTGTAAATAGGGAAGGACAGATCGTCAACACATATGGTACAATTATAGAAGGCGCATATGTGGATGAAAAAGGACATGTGATCGACGGATACGGCAACACGATGATGGATGCGGACGGCAATGTGATCAGTGTAAACAGCAGTTCCGGGATCGAAGAGGAAGAGGAGGACATAGATCCTACCGCCGAAAACCCGGATATTGCGGCGCCTCCGGATGAGATGTCCGGTGCGGCTGACCGTGATGCGACCACCTGGGCCGGCGTTACGGATGAGGATCTGGCAGAGGAAGGATAACATTATGGATCTTGTAAATGCAGCGGTATTGTTCATTTCATTTCTGATCTGTTTCGGGCTGGGACCGGTCGTGATTCCGGCACTGACACGACTGAAGGTAGGCCAGACAGAGCGGGTTGAAGGAGTACAGTCACATCTGAAGAAAGCCGGGACTCCAACGATGGGAGGAATCATGATTCTGGTGGCATTTCTTGTGCCTCAGCTTTTTGTGATCCGTACGCATCCGAGAATTATGCCGGTGCTGTTTCTTACGGCAGGATTTGGGATCATCGGTTTTCTGGATGACTATCTGAAAGTAGTAAAACATCGTTCGGATGGTCTTTATCCGAAGCAGAAAATGCTGGGACAGATCATTGTGACGACCGTTTTTGTGGTATGGCTCTGGGTTCGCGAGCCCTTCTGTCTGGATCTGCTGATCCCGTTTTCGGGAGGAAAGATACTTACCGGTACGGTCTGGCGTGTGATCGCCATACCGATCGCCTATCTGGCAGTGATCGGTACGGTCAACGGAGTGAATTTTACTGACGGTCTGGACGGACTTGCTTCTTCTGTCACAAGTGTAGTTGCCGGATTTCTGCTGTGTGTATCTGTACTGCGCGGTGAGGGGATCGGGCCTGTCTGTGCAGGAATGCTCGGTGCGCTGCTCGGATTTTTGATGCACAATGCCCATCCCGCCAGGGTATTTATGGGAGACACCGGTTCACTTGCACTCGGCGGATTTGTGGCAGCCTGTGCTTATATGATGAAAATGCCTCTTTTTATCATCATTTTCGGTCTGATCTATCTGGTCGAAGTCGTATCTGTGATGATACAGGTCACCTACTTTAAGAAAACAGGCGGAAAACGATTTTTCAAGATGGCTCCGATACACCATCATTTCGAACTTAGCGGATGGTCCGAGACCAGGATCGTTACGACATTTACCATTTTTACATTGCTGCTGTGTGTTGCAGCCTGGCTGGGAATCTGATCTGTGACGCAGAATTCCCGTGAACCTGAACAGATGAATGCAAAGCAGCAAACAAAGAAAGGCAGGGATTAACCATGGATCTGACCGGAAAAAGAGTGCTGGTGTTCGGCGCCGGAATCAGCGGGATCGGTTCAGCGAAGCTGCTGGAAGAAGCAGGCGCTCTGCCTGTGATATTCGACGGTAATACAAAGCTGACCCCTGCGGATGTACTGGCAAAACTATCAGCCGGTACAAAGGCACAGGCAGTGATCGGAGAGCTGGACGGGGATCTGCTTGATACGATCGATCTGGCAGTGCTCAGTCCGGGAGTGCCTACAGATATTCCGCAGGTGGAAATGATTCGGAAAGCAAAAATCCCTGTGTGGGGAGAGGTCGAGCTGGCATATCAGTGCGGCCGGGGAGATGTGCTTGCGATCACCGGAACGAACGGGAAAACGACTACGACCACCCTGGTGGGCGAGATCATGAAGTACCATATGGAAAAGGGAACAGATCCCAGACTCAGCAGTGTTTATGTGGTGGGGAATATCGGGATCCCTTATACGGGAGTTGCGCTGGAGCTCACAGAACACAGTGCTGCGGTGGCGGAGATCAGCAGTTTTCAGCTGGAAACGATTCAGGATTTTCATCCCCGGGTTAGTGCCATCACCAATATTACGCCGGATCATCTGAACCGTCATCATACGATGGAGGAATATATAAGGGTCAAAGAGAGAATCTGCGAGAACCAGACAGCAGAGGATGTCTGTGTGCTCAACTATGAAGATCCGATCCTCCGATCTTTCGGAGAAGAGCTTGGCAGAAGAAAGAAGGAGACGCCGGGCGGCAGAGGATGCCCGAAGGTATGCTTTTTCAGCTCTCTGCGGGAGCTTGAGGATGGCTTTTTCCTGCGAAACGGCCGCATCCTCTGCAGAGAAGGCGGCGTGGAGACCGATCTGATCGGGACGCAGGAGCTTCGGCTTCCGGGGCTTCACAATTATGAAAATGTTATGACGGCTGCGGCAATGACGCATGCCTGGGGAGTTTCCTTCAGAGAGATCGTACATGTTCTTCGATTGTTCACGGCAGTAGAGCATCGTATAGAGTATGTTGCGGAAAAGAACGGTATCGTTTATTATAATGATTCAAAGGGCACGAATCCAGATGCTGCGATAAAGGGAATTCAGGCAATGGACCGGCCTACGGTACTGATCGGCGGAGGGTATGATAAGAATTCTTCCTATGAAGAATGGATCCGTGCTTTTGACGGAAAAGTCCGGGCGCTTGTCCTGGTAGGACAGACGAAAGAAAAGATCGCGGACGCTGCCCGCCGGAGTGGTTTCAACAATATCGTAATGGCGGATACATTTGAAGAAGCGTTCGCGCAGTGTGTGCATCTTGCACAGCCCGGGGATGCAGTGCTTCTTTCACCGGCATGTGCAAGCTGGGGAATGTTCCCCAATTATGAAGTGCGTGGAAGAGTATTTAAGGAACTGGTCAGAAACCTTCCTGATTGATCGGAAATAAAACAAGTCTTAGCATGAGGAAATAAGATGGACAGGAGAAGGAAACACCGTTTGACGCAGATGAGGATCGCAATAGGCGCTATACTGATCGTGGCGCTCCTGATCGGAATTCTGGTTGTTGGATTTCATATAAGAAAATTTGAGGTGGTGGGCAATACCCGTCACAGTGCAGAAGAGATCCGCAATGATCTTGTCCGGGATTTTGCCACAGGGAATTCTCTTTATTTCTCATGGAAATACCGGACACCCGGAGAAGAGCCGGCCGTACCTTACCTGAACAGCGTTCAGGCCAAGATGACGGCACCGGGGGCGGTCCAGGTGATCGTTGACGAGAAAAAGATCGTCGGGGGAACGACTTACGGCGGTACCAATATCTATTTTGATGAGACCGGTCTTGTGCTGGAGATGACGGATACACATTATGATGACGTTCCGCTTGTCAAGGGGATCACTATGGATGAACCGGTCCTGTATCAGAAGCTGCCGGTAGCAAATGCCGCGCTCCTGAGCACTATGCTGAAGGTTGCAAGCCTGATGGGCCAGTCCGGTCTGATAGCGGATGAGATCAACTTTGATGAGAATCTGAATATTACCGTTAAAGTCGGGGATATCCTCATTGAGCTTGGGCAGGATGAATACCTTGCAGAGAAGATATCCAACCTGGTGACGATCTATCCGAAGATCGCGGGACAGAAAGGTACCCTGAAGCTGTCATCCTATACAGGTAAGAGTGATGATATTCAGTTCGAGGAAGCCCGGCCGGAACCGGAGACGGAAGCATGGCAGTGGCAGCAGGAAAGTACCGGAAGCGAAGAGCCTGTATACGGATTTGATGAAAACGGAAATCCGGTTGAAACAGGTGGTAATGAAAACGGTGCAGGGACAGAAGGCCAGGGAGCGGCCGGAATAGGAGCCGAGCCGGAGCCCTCAGGAGACGAACCGCAGAATGCAGAGCAGCCGGAACAGACCGGAAACGGAGAGGTCGTCGGCGTGGAAGGCTTCATGGTCTTCGATTCCAACGGGACACTTCGTTATGATGCCAGGGTGATCAACGGACAGGTCCTTGATGCATACGGAAATCCGATATCCGGATGCAGTGTGAATGAAGATGGCTATGTAGTGGATGCTTACTGGAATGTGATCGATCCGATGACCGGAACGCTGGCACAGTAGAAAACAGTGGAACTGCTCAGAAGGCCGATAAATTGCAGCTGCGAAGAACCGGGTGGTACCGGGCAGTTACAAAAAAGTCTTGATTCTTTGACAGAATACCAGTATTATATCATATCAGAGACAGCATCGCTAATTGTATAGCCAGCTGAAGGAGGATACATTGTGTTAGAAATAATGTCGAATGAAACCGAATCTGCAGCAAAGATAATCGTTGTAGGTGTCGGCGGGGCCGGAAATAATGCAGTTAACAGAATGGTGGAAGATACGATCGGAGGAGTAGAGTTTATCGGAATCAATACCGATAAGCAGGCTCTGACACTCTGTAAAGCTCCAACCACGATTCAGATCGGCGAAAAGGTCACAAAAGGACTCGGCGCAGGTGCAAAGCCGGAGATCGGCCAGCAGGCTGCCGAGGAGAGCGCGGAGGAGATCCGTCAGGCTGTGCAGGGAGCGGACATGGTGTTTGTTACCTGCGGTATGGGCGGCGGAACGGGTACCGGTGCTGCTCCCGTGATCGCCGGTATCGCAAAAGAAATGGGCATTCTTACAGTCGGTGTTGTTACGAAGCCTTTCCGTTTTGAAGCGAAAGTTCGTATGACTAATGCCCTTACCGGTATTGAGCGCCTTAAGGAGAATGTCGATACGCTGATCGTTATTCCGAATGATAAACTGCTTGAGATCGTAGACCGCAGGACCACAATGCCTGAAGCACTGAAACGCGCGGATGAGGTGCTCCAGCAGGCTGTGCAGGGAATCACGGATCTGATTAATCTGCCTGCTCTGATCAATCTTGACTTTGCGGATGTACAGACTGTTATGAAGGATAAGGGCATTGCCCATATCGGTATCGGCCAGGCGAAGGGTGATGACAAGGCACTCGAGGCAGTGAAGCAGGCAGTTGCAAGCCCGCTTCTTGAGACGACGATCGAGGGTGCATCTCATGTGATCATCAATATCTCCGGAGATATCTCCCTGATGGATGCCAACGATGCTGCCAGCTATGTACAGGAGCTTGCCGGCGACAGTGCCAATATTATTTTCGGTGCCATGTACGACGACACGTATGCAGATGAAGCCAGCATTACTGTGATCGCAACAGGAATCGAAGATGTCAATAAGCCGGAAAAGAAATCCGCAGTACGGCGTCCGGCTGTGACGGATTATCGTTACAACCGCACCGAGACCAGCAGAAGCAGCGGAGGATTCTCCTTCCAGAGACCAGCCCAGACGAGCACTGTGTCTGCCACCGATAATTCTGGTGCCGAAAAGCTTCGTGCTCCCGAGAGCAAGGTTGCTGAAAAGGATATTCAGATTCCTGAATTTCTGAGAAGAAGCTGACATTTCGCTCGGATACGTAAGTAAGAACCATATAGACCCTCTGCCGGGTACAGTTAAAGTGAGTGACTGTGTACCCGGCAGAGGTTTTTTCTTTTTCTTACAGGAAAGTCCTTAAGTTTTTTGTTATTCATGATGCCGTATGGATTACAGCATTTATTTTCGTATAAAACAATAGAGGCAACATAGTAACATGTGAAAGGACAGCTAACGTTAGAGATGAAAAAAAAGAACTGGAAACGGATATTGGTGAAAGGACTTCTGCTGTGGGTTGCTGTGACAGCAGTGAGCATTTGCCTCTTTTGGGCATGGCGCTCTATAAGCGAAAGAAGACAACTTAACAGAGAGCGGATACAAGTAATGGAAAGATATGGAGAAAACCGTCCGTTGGCAGATACAGACCATCCGGAAGGACCGGCTGTCACCTGCAGCAACGGCACATTTATAGGAAAGGAAAAGAATGAGGTCTGTTCATTCAAAGGGATTCCCTACGCCCTTCCGCCTGTCGGAAAACTGCGCTGGAAGCCTCCCGTACCGGCTGAAAAAGATGGGGGAACTTATGAAGCATTTTATTTCGGGAAATCCGGGATTCAGACAGACGCGGAGACTGAACGGGCTTCCCTGTATGTGCAGGGAGAAGACTGTCTTACGCTGAATGTATGGACGAGTGATAAGACGGAAACAGAAGGGAAACCGGTAATGGTATTCATTCCCGGCGGTGCTTACGGATGGGGCGGGAGTGCGGATCCGCTCTACGACGGACAAAAATTTATAGAGGCTCATCCGGATGTGGTCCTGGTGACTGTCAATTACAGAATCGGGCTCATGGGCTTCATCGATTTTTCTGCAGTTAAGGGAGGTGAGGAGTATTCCCGTAGCGGAAATCTCGGACTGCTGGATCAGATCTGTGCCCTTCAATGGGTCCGGGATAATATCCGGGGTTTCGGAGGGGATCCGAAAAATGTGACACTGTTTGGAGAGTCAGCGGGCGGGGGAAGTGTATCCCTGCTGCCGCTTATTGATGAGGCAAAAGGGCTTTTCCGGAGAGTGATCGCCCAGAGCGGGTCCATCGCGCTGACTTTCAGCAGAGAGGAATGTCAGTCTCTTACCGCGAAACTGATGGAGGAAACAAAAGCGAAGACCATGGAGGATCTTCTTGCCCTCACCGAAGAAGAACTGATGGAACTGAACAAGGAACTGAATGATTATAATAATTTTCCGGAAAGGGACGGCGTGACCGTTCCGGAGGATCTGTACGCTGCGTACCGGGAAGGGAAGTCTTCCGGTATTGACATGATGATCGGGACAAATGCGGATGAAGTACGCTACTGGATCGGAGAAGTGGGAGGATACCGGATCTACCGTGTGGCAGGACTGCTGCTGTACAGAAGCATGCTCGATTCTCTGCCGGAGAAGGAGCAGAATTATGTGAGAGCATTTATGGAACTGTCGGATGACGAGATGGTGTGGAATTCCACAGAGCTCTTCAATGACTGGATCTTCCGTGTGCCGGCGATCTTCCAGGCTGCCGAGCATGCAAAGAACGGCGGCCGGGCTTATATGTATTACTGGACAAAGGAATCTGCTATTCCTCATTATGGTGCATGCCATGCGGTGGAGCTGGCTTATATATTCGGAAATCTGGACGATACCATCTATACCGGAGAACGTGCAGATCCGGCTCTTTCCGCACGGGTACAGGAAATGTGGGTGAATTTTGCAAAGACCGGGAATCCCGGGACAAAAGCCGTTAACTGGGAGCCGTATGAGCCTGCCCTGAGAAAGACGATGATTCTGGGGGACCGGATCCACATGGTATCCGATCCGCTGGCGCAGCAGAGAATACTGGTCGAACCGCTGCTGCACCATGAATTCAACGGATATTACAAGCTGTTTGATTATGCGCTGGATGCGCTTCGGAAAGACTTTTTCCGGGTAGTCGCTTATCTGATCTTTGCCGAAGGAATCGGATTTATCTTTTACCGCATCTTCAAATGGAGAAAGAAAAGAAAAAAAAGGATTCTGTCCCATTCGCCTGATTCCGGTAACATGGTCGGGGCAGTCAGATAAAAAACATGCTGCGAATATGGTCCACAGGCATTTCTTTTCCGGTCCAGATCCGGAAAGCAGCCTCTGCCTGATAAAGAAACATGCCCAGTCCGTTGGCAGTCCGGCAGCCTGCCGCATCAGCCTCCCGGAGGAGTCTTGTGGTGCGGGGATTGTAGATCGCATCTACAACGACCAGATCTTCCCTGAGCAGCCGGGGGAAAGCCAGCGGCATTCTGTCGGCGTGGTCTCCCATGCCGACACTGGTCGCGTTGGCCAGCAGCATGCTGCAGTCCAGGATCCTTCTCATTTCTGCTTCATCCTGCAAATCGGTCAGGTCCGCACGGCAGGGGGTGTTTTTGTTGATACGGTCAACGATATCCTCTGCTTTTTTCCAGGATGAAGAATGCCGGCAGGCGAGATGGAGAACTCTGGTCCCGTCCAGAGCGGCCTGAAAGGCGATCGCCTGGGCAGCGCCTCCGCAGCCCATGAGAGTCATCTCCTTTCCGGCCGGATCAGCGCCGATCTCCCGGACACTGCGCATAAAGCCAACGCCGTCTGTGTTATGACCGATCAGTTTTCCGTTCTCATTGCAGACAGTGTTCACCGCCCGGATCAGGCCGGCAGCTTCGGTCAGTCCGTCCAGCAGGGGAACCACCGCTTCTTTGTCGGGCATGGTAATATTAAAGCCGTATACGTTCATCTCACGCAGTGCGGCAACTACACAGGGAAGTGCTTCTTTTCCGACATCGAAGCACAGATATACAAAGTCGAGACCAAGCTCCCGGAAACTTTCATTGTGGATCGCAGGCGAGAGGCTGTGAGCTACAGGGGAGCCCAGAAGGCCTCCCAGACGGGTCGTTCCAGAAATCATAAGAGAGATCCTCCGTATTCTTTCAACTCAGTCGGGAAGTCCCCCGCCTCTACAGGCGGTGGGTTATAACAAATAATACTCAGGGGCGGGTGACAATCCCCGACTGAGTTAAAGCCTCCGGCGGATCGCAGCCGCGCCCAGTGGAAGGGGCTTTGCCCCGAGCGCGGCGCGGCAAGAACGCCAGAGGCGTTCTTGAAATGTACTGTCCGGTTCATCCTATCATATCTCTTGCGATGTTTCCAGTTTTTTGATATACTCGGCAATGCTGACATTCAAAGAGGAGATAATTATGAAAAAGCAGGAAGTTCATATTCGGAATCTGCATATTGGGAACGGCCGCTCCTGTATCTGTGTCCCGATCACTGCCCGGGATCTGCAGGAACTGGATATTTCTCTGGATGCGCTGGAGGGGCATGCCGGAGATATGGTAGAATGGAGAGCGGATTTCTTCGAAGAGATCCCTGACCGGGAAACACTTGCGGATCTTTTGAAGCGGATCCGCCGGAGGATCGGGGCCAGGCCACTGCTTTTCACATACCGTACCAGAAAAGAAGGCGGGCGTGGTATTGACGGTGGTCCAAGGTATCGGGAACTGCTGCTTGGTGCAGCAGCCAGTCAGGCAGTGGACATGGTGGATGTGGAACTGTTCACTGCGGCGGGCAATGCCCAGGTCCTGGTAGGTGAACTTCATCTTCTGGGAGCAGTTGTGATCGGATCAAGCCATGACTTTGAGAAGACCCCTTCGGAGGAGGAGATGCTTTCCCGCCTCTGTACCATGCAGGATCTGGGGATGGATATTACCAAACTTGCCGTGATGCCAAAAGACCGCCTGGATGTATTACGGCTTCTGAGTGTCGCCGTGAAAATGGAAGAACAGTATGCAGACCGGCCGTGTGTTACCATGGCAATGGGACCGCTCGGTGTGCTTTCCAGAGTAAGCGAGAGCCTGACAGGGAATGCGATCACCTTCGGAACCTGTCTGGAAGCATCGGCGCCCGGACAGATTCCGGCGGACAGACTGGAAAAGATCCTGGAATGGGTCCGGGCTTGAGTTATATATGTCCGTCAGATCACGGAAATATATATCTTTGGACGACATATCATGGCAATTGTCGTCCGAAAAGCTACAGGACATCAAATGTGTATTTTGCCTTTTTAAAGTACAATCGATAGGATAGAAAAATAGTATACTATTATGTCGGATTATAGTTCATCCTGTGAGGATGCGTAAGCGGTGTATAACACTCTCGGGTGGATTATGGAATAATGACGAGTGACAGGGGGATATTGAGATATGGATTTATCGATAAAAGGTCTCACGCATGCTGCGGAGCGGCAGGCTTTCAGCGTTTTCATAGACGGGTTTCTGAAACATCTGGACAAGGCCGAGGACAGGAGGGATGTTTACCTGAAGATTACAGATGCGGCCGGGAAGTTTTACGGAAAAACAGTTACCCCGGAAACACTGGAAAAGGTAAAAGCTGCGATCCGCGACCCGGAAAACCGCTGGTTTAATTTTATTGACCGGATCATGAGTGAGACAGATCCTCATATTATAAAGATGTTGATGCTCAATCTGGGTTATGAGGCTTTTCTGCGCGGTACAAAAACGATTCGTGCCAACCGGGAAAAGTATAACTGCAATATCCCCTGGCTGATACTTTTTGATCCGACAAATGCCTGCAACATGCACTGTGAAGGATGCTGGTCCGGGACCTATGGACATAAGAGCAATCTTTCCTTTGAGATGATGGATAAGATCGTCACTCAGGGTAAAGAGCTTGGCGCGCATCTTTACATGATGACCGGCGGGGAACCTATGGTACGCAGGAAAGATATTCTGCGGCTGGCGGAGAAACATAATGACTGTGTTTTTGCGCTCTATACCAACTCTACGCTGATCGATGACGCGTTCTGTCAGGAAGTGGTCCGTCTTGGAAACCTGATGTTCCAGCTTTCCATTGAAGGGACTCCGCAGACAAATGACGCAAGACGTGGGAAAGGCCATTATGATGCCGTAATGAATGCGATGGAGCTGTTCCGCAAGTACGGAATCATTTTCGGCACTTCGATCTGCTATACCAGCGCCAATATCGAAGCAGTTACGGATCTGGACTTTATCCGGTTCATCGCGGACAAGGGAGCGCGCTACGGTTTCTTTTTCCATTATATGCCGGTGGGAAGCAATGCGGTTCCTGCTCTTATGCCCTCAGTTGAACAGCGTAAAGCAATGATCGACAAGATACGTTATATCCGCTCCGATCAGTGCGATATCGGGTTTTATCCGATGGATTTCCAGAATGACGGAGAATATGTCGGAGGATGCATTGCAGGCGGCAGGAACTACTTCCATATTAATGCCAACGGAGACGCGGAACCCTGCGTATTTATTCATTTTTCCAATACCAATATCCATGAGAACTCTATTCTCGAAATGCTGCAGAGCCCTCTGTTCATGGCGTATCACGAAGGGCAGCCGTTTAACCGGAATCATCTGCGTCCCTGCCCGATGCTGGAGAACCCGGAACTTCTCCGCAGGATGGTGAAGGAGACCGGTGCTCATCAGACCAACGATGAATCGGAGGAAAGCGTAGATCATCTGTGCAGCAAATGCGATGAATATGCGAAGAGCTGGGGACCGGTCGCGGATGAGATCTGGGCAGGCCAGAAACATAAGAAGCCGACCTACGAGAATTACACAAAGGAAAAACGTGAGCATCCCGAGCTGGCTGCTTTTGAGCATGCCGGGGAAGATGCATAAATGGAAATATTGTATATACTGCATACAGAAACAGACCGCGAAATTGTTCCCGCGGTCTGTTTTTTCCACTCACCGTTGACGCAACTTTGGGAAAAAGGTACAATATATAATCGGAAGCGGCAGCTTCACATAGTACATCTTCCCAGAAGGGGCGCGTCTGCCGTTTCCCGAAGGGAATTACTTAAGAAATGAAAGAGGAGGCAGGAAAAATGGCAATGACAGATGAAGAAAGAAGCAGCCTGTACGACCTCATAGAGAATAAGAAGTTCAAACGGCTGAAAGAGGAGCTGTGTGACATGAATGAAGTGGATATCGCCGACCTGATCGGAGAGCTTTCGCCCGAGATCACGCTGGTGTTATTCCGCCTTCTTCCGAAAGATCTGTCTTCGGAAGTATTTGCGTGCCTGGAGATCGAACAGCAGCGGACGATCATTAACAGTATTGAGGACCGTGAACTGCATCAGATCATTGAAGATCTGGCAATCGATGATGCGGTCGATATGGTGGAGGAACTGCCCGCATCCGTTGTAAAACGTATCCTGAAGGCTGCGACCCCTGCGACAAGAAGTCTGATCAATCAGTATCTGCAGTATCCCGACAACAGTGCCGGATCCATAATGACCGCTGAGTATGTCGCGCTGCGCCCGGCGATGACGGTAGAGGAATCTTTTGCTTACATCCGGAAGAACGGGGTGGACAAGGAGACGATCTACACCTGTTATGTGATCACACCGTCCAGAAAACTGCTGGGGGTCGTGACGCTTAAGGATCTCCTTATGAATCCCTACGAAACGATCGTAGAGGATATCATGGATGACAATATTATCATTGCCCATACGACGGATGACCAGGAAGAGGTGGCATCGACCTTCAGTAAATACGATCTGCTGGCACTGCCGGTGGTAGACCGGGAGGAACGTCTGGTAGGCATCGTGACGGTCGATGATATCGTGGACGTCATGGAGCAGGAGGCAACCGAGGACTTCCAGAAAATGGCTGCTATGGCTCCCAGTGAGAAGGAATACCTGAAGACCAGTGTGTTTTCCCTGGCCTGGAACCGCATTCCCTGGCTTCTTGTCCTGATGCTCAGCAGTATGGTGAGCGGATTTATACTGAACCATTATGAAACCGCCTTTGCGGCAGTCCCGCTTCTGGTAACATTTATTCCCACTTTGATGGACACAGGGGGCAATTCCGGTTCACAGGCAAGTACGCTGATCATTCGTGGTCTTGCTGTGGATGAGATCGAGCCGACGGACATTCTGAAGGTCATCTGGAAAGAACTTCGTGTCGGACTGATCTGCGGCATCGTCCTGGCAGGGATCAATTTTGTCCGTCTTCTGATTCAGTATCCCGGAAATACTCTGATCTGCGGTCTGGTCGCCATCAGCATGTTCCTTACCATCATGCTGGCAAAGACGCTGGGAGCGATCCTTCCGATGGCTGCGAAAGCAATGAAGCTGGATCCGGCTCTGATGGCCTCGCCGATGCTCACAACGATCGTGGACGCATGCTCGATGGTGATTTACTTCACGCTTGCATCAAGAATTCTGCATCTTGCCGTGTAAGGAGTAAATAATGACAAAGAAAAAAATGCTTTTTATCTATAATCCGCGGGCCGGAAAGGGAACCGTACGGACAATGCTCTCCTATATACTGGAGGAGTTCGGACGGCATGACATGGAGATCACCGTCCATCCTACGATCCGTTCCAGGGATGCGGCGGAAACGATGCGGTCGGAAGGCTCCCGTTATGATCTGGTCGTGTGCAGCGGAGGTGACGGCACCCTGGATGAAGTGGTCGACGGTATGATGCGGGGCGGGTTCAAAGTACCTGTCGGATATATTCCTGCGGGAAGCACAAATGACTTTGCCGGCAGTTTGGGAATACCAAGGGAAATGGCGGATGCAGCGGCATCGATCGCAGGCGGGAAGGTGTTCTCCTGTGATGTCGGAAGGCTGAACGATGAATATTTCATATATGTTGCCGCATTTGGAGCGTTTACGGAGGTTTCTTACTCCACGAGCCAGGACAGTAAAAACGCGCTGGGGCATCTGGCATATGTGCTGGAAGGGATGAAGAGCCTTCCGGCGATCAAAAACTGGAAACTGCGCTATGAGAGCAGGGAATGCAGCGGAGAAGGAAAGTTTCTGTACGGAATGATCACCAACTCCAATTCTGTGGGGGGCTTTAAGGGCATTACCGGGAAAAATGTGACACTCAATGACGGGCTGTTTGAAGTGACTCTGATCGAGGACCCGGAAAACATTCTTGACTGGCCGGCGATCGTCAATGCACTGCTCAATCATGTGGATGATCCGCATGTGATCACTTTTAAGACGTCTCATGTGGAATTTTACTCCGATGAAGAGATTCCCTGGACGACTGACGGGGAATTCGGCGGAAGTTATAAGACCACAGTTCTTGAGAATCTAACGAAGGCGCTGCCCATTATTCTGGGCAGACAGCCGGATGAACTGGAGGAGGATCCTCATATGCAATCGCTTTTTTTTACAGATAAATAGCAAGAATAGCTTGTTGCAAAAGCTGTTTGGCTGAACTAAAATTTTATTATTGGAAGTAAACTGATTGAGATCCAGAAAGGAGCCAGCATATGCTTTATATTGGGATTGACCTCGGTACATCTGCCGTGAAGCTGCTGATGATGGATGAGACCGGAAAGATCCATAAGATCGTTTCAAAAGAATACCCATTGTATTTTCCTCATCCGGGATGGTCGGAACAGAACCCGGAAGACTGGTATGAGCAGTCTTTGGCAGGCCTGAAGGAACTGCTCGAAGGCTGTGACCGTTCTTTAGTCGCCGGCATCAGCTTTGGCGGGCAGATGCATGGCCTTGTGATCCTGGATGATCAGGACAGGGTGATCCGTCCTGCGATCCTCTGGAATGACGGAAGAACAGCGAAGGAAACGGATTATCTTAATAACGTGATCGGCAAGGATAAGCTTTCGGAGTATACTGCCAATATCGCATTTGCCGGTTTCACGGCGCCGAAGATCCTCTGGGTAAAAGAAAACGAACCTGAGAATTTTGCAAGGATCAGCAAGATCATGCTCCCGAAAGATTACCTTGCTTACCGGCTTACAGGCGTTTTCTGTACAGACGTTTCGGATGCCTCCGGCATGCTTCTGCTGGATGTAAAGAACCGCACCTGGTCCCAGGAAATGATGGATATCTGCAGCGTAAAGCGCGAACAGCTCGCGCAGGTCTTTGAAAGCTATGAAGCGGTAGGGTGCGTAAAGGGCGAGATCGCAGATGAACTGGGTATCTCTCATGATGTAAAGGTGGCAGCCGGTGCGGGCGATAATGCTGCCGCAGCTGTGGGGACAGGCACCGTCGGCGACGGCAGATGCAACATCTCCCTGGGTACGAGCGGTACGATCTTCATCGCTTCCGATAAATTCGGCGTGGATAAATACAATGCGCTCCATGCCTTTGCACATGCAGACGGTCACTACCATCTGATGGGATGCATGCTCAGCGCAGCTTCCTGCAACAAATGGTGGATGGATGAGATCATTGGGACAAAAGAGTATGCTGCCGAGCAGAAGAACATCGATAAACTCGGGGAGAATCATGTGTACTTCCTGCCTTATCTGATGGGTGAACGCTCTCCGCACAATGACCCGGCAGCCAGAGGAACATTCATCGGATTGACCATGGATACGACCCGGGCTGATATGACGCAGGCGGTCCTGGAGGGAGTCGCGTTCGGACTGCGGGATTCCTTTGAGGTAGCCAAATCTCTCGGCATTTCGATCAGCCGCACTAAGATCAGCGGTGGCGGGGCAAAGAGTCCGCTCTGGAAGAAGATCATCGCAAATGTGCTGGGGATCAGTGTGGATGTGACAGAAAGTGAAGAAGGCCCGTCCATGGGAGGCGCAATGCTGGCAATGGTAGCCTGCGGAGCTTATCCGGATGTGCTGACTGCCGCAGAGTCGATCGTCAGAGTTGTGGATTCGATCGATCCGGATCCGGAACTGGTAGAGAAATACAACGAACGCTATGAGAAGTTCCGTCAGATCTATCCGACGGTCAAGGAACTTTTCCCGAAGATCAGCTGATCGGAAAACGGACAGGAGAACAGGTATGGAGATCAAAAAAGTAACGGATGAAGCATTCCGGAAATATGGCAGAGTGCTGGAAGGAATCGATTTCACCTCTCTTCTGGAGGCACTGGAGAAGACGCCGTGTCCGGAAGACGTGGTTTATGTAGCATCTGAGCCGATCCTTGAGGCAACGGACGCTATGGATGTGCTGGGCAGAAAGGTTTACGGCGAAATGCCAATCCAGATCGGCTATTGCAACGGTCATAACCGGAAGCTGAATGCGCTTGAATACCATCGCGACAGCGAACTGAACATTGCGGGCACAGATGCAGTTCTGATCGTAGGGCTTCGCGCCGATGTGACAGATGAGATGACCTATGATACCTCGAAGGCAGAGGCTTTTCTCCTGCCGAAGGGAATGGGAGTGGAAGTGTTTGCAACGACGCTTCACTATGCTCCCGCAGGTCCGGACGGTAACGGCTTCCGGGTAGTCATCGTACTCCCCAGAGGAACCAATTTTGATCTGGCCGGTGCGCATAAGGATGCCGGCGAAGACTGCCATCTGACTGCAGTCAATAAATGGCTGATCGGTCATCCGGAAGGCGGTCTTCCTGAGGGCAGCCCCATGGGCCTGATCGGAGAAAATCTCTCGATCTGAGGCGCTTTCGGCCCGCATGATCCGAAAGGACGGAACAGGGCCACGACGACGGAGGCACGACAGACAGGGTCACAATAATCATACAGCCGGACCTGCAGGGAATCCGGCTGCAGATCATAGAGTAATTATTAGTTTTTCAAAACAGGAGGAGAAGGAAATGTTGAATGTACCAAAAGTTAAAATTGGTATTGTAGCGGTCAGCAGAGACTGTTTCCCGGAGTCACTTGCTGTCAACAGAAGAAAAGCACTTGTGGAAGCTTACGCAAAAAAATATGATGCAGCTGATATCTACGAATGTCCCATCTGCATTGTTGAGAGTGAGATCCATATGGTGCAGTCACTGGAAGATATCAAGGCAGCCGGATGCAATGCCCTGGTAGTTTATCTGGGCAACTTCGGACCGGAGATCTCCGAGACCCTGCTGGCCAAGCACTTTGAAGGCCCGAAGATGTTTGTGGCGGCAGCAGAAGAGACGCAGGATGACCTGAAGGGCGGCAGAGGCGATGCATACTGCGGTATGCTGAATGCAAGCTACAACCTGAAACTTCGCAATGTGGGGAACGTCTATATTCCGGAATATCCGGTCGGAGATGCTGAGGACTGCGCGGATATGATCCACGAATTCCTTCCCGTTGCACGCGCTGTTGTCGGCCTGTCCAAGCTGAAGATCATTTCCTTCGGACCGCGTCCGCTCAACTTCCTTGCCTGCAATGCCCCGATCAAGCAGCTTTACAATCTTGGCGTTGAGATCGAAGAAAACTCCGAACTGGATCTGTTCGAAGCATTCAATAAGCATGCCGATGACCCGCGTATCCCGGACGTTGTGAAGGATATGGAAGCAGAGCTCGGCAAAGGCAACAAGAAGCCGCAGATTCTTGCAAAACTCGCACAGTATGAGCTGACGCTGCTTGACTGGATCGAAGCGCACAAGGGATACCGTGAGTATGTTGCGATCGCCGGAAAATGCTGGCCCGCATTCCAGACACAGTTTGGCTTTGTTCCCTGCTATGTGAACAGCCGCCTGACCGGAAGAGGCATTCCGGTGTCCTGCGAAGTGGACATTTACGGAGCGCTCAGTGAGTATATCGGCACATGTATCACCGGTGATGCCGTGACATTGCTTGATATCAACAACTCTGTTCCGAAGGATATGTTCAGGGAAAGCATCGAAGGCAAGTTTGATTATAAGCATACCGATACCTTCATGGGCTTCCACTGCGGCAACACCTGTTCTTCCAAGCTCGTAAGCTGCAGCATGGAATATCAGATGATCATGGCCCGCAGCCTTCCGATCGAAGTGACCAACGGCACGCTTGAAGGCGATATCGTTCCTGGTGAGATCACATTCTATCGTCTGCAGAGCACTTCCGACAATATCCTTCGCGCATATGTGGCGGAAGGTGAAGTTCTTCCGGTTGCGACCAGATCCTTCGGCGGTATCGGCGTATTCGCCATTCCGGAAATGGGACGTTTCTATCGCCATGTTCTTATTGAGGGCGGCTATCCGCATCACGGAGCAGTGGCGTTTGGCCATGTAGGCAAATACCTGTTTGAGGTATTCAAGATGATAGGTGTTGCACAGGATGAGATCGGATACAACCATCCGGCAGCACTTCCGTACAAGAGCGAGAATCCTTTTAAATAATGAAAACGTGGGACAGGGGACGTTTCCTGTCCCACTTTCCGTTTGCAGAATATGTCTGCGGAAGGTGGGACATAAGAACTGTTTCCTGTCCCACTCTGTCTTTATATGACAAAAAAATCCAGTTTTTTGCCGCCTGGCTGTGAAAAGTACCAAAGAATCTCCTGATATTCGCAACCAATTCCTGAATAATACATGGTATAATCAGCACAGCTGATGAAGCAGTAATAATGTTTTCGAAAAGGAGGAAACAAAAATGAAGAAATTGGCAGTTCTGACAATTGCAGCTGCTATGAGCGTAGCGGCAATGAGCGGCGCAGCAATGGCTGAAAAGGTTGGCGTTTCGATGCCGACGAAGGATCTGCAGAGATGGAACCAGGATGGCGACAATATGCAGAAAGAACTGGAAGCAGCAGGATACGAAGTAGAACTTCAGTATGCTTCCAACGATCCTAGCACACAGCTCAACCAGATCAAGACCATGATCGGTAATGGCGCTGACGTTCTGGTAATCGCTGCTATCGAAGGCGACTCCCTCGGTGAAGCTCTGGATATGGCTGCTGAGTATGAGATCCCGGTTATTGCTTATGACCGTCTTCTGATGAACTCCGACGCTGTTTCCTATTACGCAACTTTCGATAACTACATGGTAGGTACCGTTCAGGGTACATACGTAAAGGATACTCTGGATCTGGACAACGCGGAAGGCCCGTTCAATCTGGAGATCACCGCTGGTGACCCGGGCGACAACAACGCCGGTTACTTCTATCAGGGTGCTATCGATGTTCTGCAGCCGTATATCGACGAGGGCAAGCTTGTTGTTCCGTCCGGCCAGATCGCTTTCGAAGAAGTTGCTACCCCGCAGTGGAAGACCGAGACCGCTCAGTCCAGAGCTGAGAACATTCTTTCCAGCTTCTATGCAGACGGCACAAATGTAGACGTATGGCTTTGCTCCAATGACTCCACCGCTCTTGGTGTTGAGACTGCTCTGGCAGCAAACTACAGCGGAGAATATCCGATCATCACCGGTCAGGACTGCGACATCGAGAACACCAAGAACATGATCGCCGGCAAACAGTCCATGTCCGTATTCAAGGATACCCGTACTCTTGCTTCTCAGGTTGTGAAGATGGTTGGCCAGATCCTCAACGGAGAAGAAGTTGATGTCAACGATACCGAAACCTATGATAACGGCGTGATCGTAGTTCCGTCCTATCTGTGCGAGCCGGTATTTGCTGATGCAAACAACTACAAAGAGCTCCTGATCGACTCCGGTTACTATACCGAGGATCAGCTTCAGTAATCCGATATTCGGACTACTGCTGTATCCATAAGAGATCAAATAGTGATTTTGAAATCAGGCGGGCCACGTCGCTCGCCTGATTTTTGGTCAGAGGGAGGGGTTATTTTGGCAAAGATTTTGCTGGAAATGAAAAATATCACCAAAACATTCCCTGGGGTGAAGGCTCTTGACAATGTTACAACGGTGAAGTCTGCAAGTTTAACACGATAAAAGATTCTGAGGGAAAGGGAATCGTTATTATTCATCAGGAGCTGGCACTGGTTCCGGAGATGTCGATCGGTGAAAATATGTACCTTGGCAATGAGCGGGGAAAAAAGGCGGCGATCGACTGGAACACCACCTACGCAGAGGCGGACAAATATCTGAAGATGGTAGGTCTGTCGGAATCTTCCAAGGTATTGGTCAAGGAGATCGGTACCGGTAAACAGCAGCTGGTTGAGATCGCAAAAGCACTCGCAAAGCATGCGAAGCTGCTGATCCTTGATGAGCCGACCTCCTCTCTGAATGAAGAGGATTCCAGAGCGCTTCTGGATCTGATGCTGGGCTTCAAGAAGCAGGGAATGACGATGATCATCATTACCCATAAGCTGAATGAGGTCTCCTATGTAGCCGACAAGATCACCGTGGTCCGTGACGGTTCAACGATCGAGACCATCGACAATGCAGGCCACGATATCGATGAGGACCGCATTATCAAGGGTATGGTAGGCCGTGAGCTGACGAACCGTTTCCCGAAGAGGGAAGGCGTGAAGATCGGTGCAGTTAATCTGGAAGTGGAGCATTGGACGGTGCGCCATCCGCTTTATCCGGAGCGGCTGGTGGTGAATGACGTGTCCATCAATGTGCGTAAAGGCGAGGTCGTAGGTATCTACGGACTGATGGGAGCCGGGCGTACGGAACTGGCAATGAGTATTTTCGGTCAGTCTTACGGGATTCTTGCCGGAGGTACACTTAAGATCGACGGGAAGGAAGTGCATCTGAAAAAGTCACCGACCGACGCGATCCGTCATAAGATCGCTTATGTGACTGAGGACCGTAAAGGCAACGGCCTGATCCTTTCCCAGTCCATCAAGGTGAACACTTCGCTGGCCAACCTCGACAGCCTTGCGAGCCATATGGTCATCGACAAGGACCGTGAGTATCAGGTGGCAGAGGAGTACCGTGACAAGCTGAAAACGAAGACGCCTTCTGTGGAACAGCTGGTGGGCAATCTTTCAGGCGGTAACCAGCAGAAGGTACTGCTTGCAAAATGGATGTTTGCTGAGCCGGATGTTCTGATCCTTGACGAACCGACAAGAGGTATCGATGTCGGCGCAAAATATGAAATATACTGCATCATCAATGACCTTGCGGCAGCCGGAAAATCCGTGATCATGATCTCCTCGGAACTGCCGGAAGTACTTGCGATGAGCGATCGTATCTATATTATGAACGCTTCGAGAATGGTTGGCGAGATGAAGGCTTCTGAGGCGACTCAGGAGAACATCATGGCAACGATCCTCAGATCAGGAAGGGGGGATTGATCATGAAAACTTCTGTTGGCGGTTTCATCAAGAAAAACACCATGGTCATTGCGCTTGTCCTGGTAGTGATCTTCTTCTCTGTCAGCACAGGCGGAAAGATCCTTCTTCCGCAGAATATCAATAACCTGATTTCCCAGAACGGATATGTGTTCGTACTGGCAGCAGGTATGCTGCTGTGTATCCTGACCGGCGGTAA
Source organism: uncultured Lachnospiraceae bacterium (assembly GCA_902785635.1). Classification (GTDB taxonomy): domain Bacteria; phylum Bacillota; class Clostridia; order Lachnospirales; family Lachnospiraceae; genus Merdiplasma. The sequence continues at coordinate 1,285 of CACZZH010000012.1, read as the reverse complement.
TATCGATCTTTCCGTGGGATCGGTCGTCTGCTTTACAATGGGCATCGGTGCGCTGCTGCTGAAAGCGAACCTTCCCGTGGTCGTGGCACTGCTGGTGATGCTTGCGGTAGGACTTTGTGTAGGCATGTTCCAGGGTTTCTGGATCGCCTGGATCTCCGTACCGCCTTTTATCGCAACGCTGGCGGGCATGTATGCATTCCGCGGACTGTCCAATGTTATTCTGGGCGGTTACTCCGTAGGTGTAAACAACGAATCCTTCCTGAAGATCTTCGGTGGCGGCGCTGACTGCTATGTTCCGGATTTCCTGCATGGAGAAGGTCTCAACCTGACCTGTATGGCAGTAGGTATTGCTGCGGTGGTGATTCTTGTCCTTCTGTTCCTGCGCGGCCAGTTGGTCCGGAAAAAGATGGGAATTGCTTCCGACAATCCCATCGGTGAATGGGTGAAAACGATCATTATCAGTGCTCTGATTCTGTGGATCACCTATAAGCTTTCACAGTATAAGGGCATCCCCAGTGTTCTGGTATGGATCGCTCTGGTGCTGCTGATCTACGGTTACATAACCAAGAACACCGCGATCGGCCGTTATTTCTACGCTGTCGGCGGAAATGAGAAAGCAACGCGGCTGTCCGGCGTCAACACCAAGCTTGTGTACTTCCTTGCTTATGCGAACATGGGACTTCTGGCAGGTTTTGCCGGCACATTGACCCTCGCCAGGGCAGGTCACGCAGAACCTACCTACGGTGTCGGTTATGAGATGGATGCAATTGCAGCCTGCTTCATCGGCGGCGCTTCGGCGTATGGCGGCGTAGGCAAGATCACCGGTATCATGATCGGTGCAGCGCTGATGGGCGTCATCAACCAGGGCATGAGCATCATGGGCATTTCGGCGAATTATCAGAGCGCGGTAAAGGGCATCGTGCTTCTGGTAGCCGTTCTGGTCGATGTCCTGTCCAAGAAAGAAAATGCGTAAGGGGGGAAAGACAATGAAAAAGACTGGTCTTCAGATCTTAAAAGACAATACGATGCTCATCGTTCTCGTCCTCGTCTACCTTTTCTTTACCTGGCGTACGAGCGGAGCGATGTTCTCGCCCTTCAACTTCAACGAACTTGTCACACAGAATGCATATGTATTCATCCTGGCCAGCGGCATGCTGATGTGCATGCTGACCGGCGGAAACATTGACCTGGCATGCGGTTCACTTGTATGCTTCCTTGGTTCGATCGGTGCTTACTTTATGGCAGTCCGGAATTTTGCTCCCGGCATTGCGATCGTCCTGATGCT
>CACZZH010000011.1 GCA_902785635.1 uncultured Lachnospiraceae bacterium | reverse complement strand
CTTACGTCGGAGCCTAAGACTGCGTAGGGTGCATATCTCGTCTGCGTTCCTGTCCTGACAATTTCGCTATAAATGATCCCTGCCCCCGATGGCGCGCATACCTGAGAGCGTAAATCGGGATACCAAATGCAGCTGACAGTTTCTGTTGTTGACGCCAACTCAGCCAAGGAGGCCATGGAACCTGTCCCCTTGGTCCATTCGGGTTCCGATAGGCTATTCAAACAGAGAAATCCGCTTGATATGGTGCTTGTGGCTGTCCCTTTCAGGTTCCGATGGGCTGTTCGAACAGAGAAATCCGCTTGGTATGGTGTTTGTGGTTGTCCCTTCCGGGCTCCGATGGGCTATTCGAACAGAGAAATCCGCTTGGTATGGTGTTTGGGGCTGTCCCTTCCGGGCTCCGATGGGCTATTTGAACAGAGAAATCCGCTTGATATAGTGCTTGTGGCTGTCCCTTTCGATAGGGGCATGAGTCACGGCTCCGGAACGGGCCATGTGGACAGGTTCCATGGTTCACTCATTTTGTCACACTTTCACGCTGCCTGATACAGCAGTTTCAGCAAAGGACAAAGCAGAATAAACATTAATGAAATAATGCAAATGCCTGCGGAAAAGGGAAGGCGCCAAGTGTCAGAAGCGGCCGACGGGGCAGGATTCCTCAGCCGGTCGCATCTTGCAGTCCGCAAAAGTTCTTGGTGAGACAGCAAGAAAACATGGGGTCGAAGCCAGGCTCTCACAGCCTGGCTGCAGCGCCATGATTAGCCGCGTAATCATCAGGATTACGCGGCGTATCCTGGTGTTGCCCCTGTTTTCGAAGCTGACGAGCCTTAGAACTTGCGGCCCCTGCAAGTCTAAGACAGGATGAGGGATCCTGCCCCCGAGGCCGCCTCAGCCAACTCATAATCTGCAGTGATGCGCGAATGCGGAAAACATATACATTTTGCGGAGATTTAAGTCGGTGGGGGCAATCCCGAATCTGCCGCTTTGTCAGGACTCGTGCACCAGCTTTCCCGTGATATGCTCCGGTACGAGCACGAACATTTCCGTACGGGGACCGCTGCGCCGGATCTCATCCTCGATATACTGCTCGTCGTTCGTGAACTTATGACTGAGCTTCCGGGCAATATCATAGATCCGGTCCCGATCCTCAATGATCTCGATATGTCCGAATACGATCACACTTTTAAACCACAGTCCCCAGTCGCCCTCTTTCAGGACGCCTTTGTCGTAAACACAGAAAGAAGCCTTGTCGTGGCGGCGGTACGCTTCGGGGCGGTGCCCCTTTGTGCTGCTGTGAAAATACAGCTTACCGTCTTCTTCATTGTAATAATGATTAAGCGGCATTCCGTAGGGATAATCATCGTCTCCGAGTACGGATAATACGCCTCTTCGTTCATCTTTTAAAAGGCAGATGCATTCTTCCTGTGAAAGAATCTGTTTTACGCGCCGGATCTCACGAAACACTGTTGTACCTCCTGTTAAGATAAAAGCCTGTTTTGTAATCCAGCTCATGATAGCGAATAATTGGGGAAAAGTCCATATGTATCCCTTGAATTGAACAGGATTGTTTCATATACTTACAAAAGAAACTTAAAGCTCTTTACCGTATTTTTAATCTGCTGTTAATGTTGCATTCAGGACGTTTTTATTCCAGAGGTGTATTCTCAAAACATCAGAAAGATAATGTAACTGAGAAGAACCTTCAGGTGCTGAGCGGTTACAGAACATAACGATCTGCAAGGAGGAGAGATCATGGAAAAACTGGATAAAGTTGAACGTCTCAGGGAGCGCGCAAATGTGTCTTATGAGGAGGCCAGGGAAGCCCTGGAACAGTCCGGGGAAGATCTGCTGGATGCAATGGTCTGGCTGGAGAGACAGGGAAAAGTTAAAACACCGCAGCAGAGCAGCTATTCCACCAGCTATGAGGAGCAGAAAGAATATGTTCGCGTAGTGGATAAGGTCGAAGAGCAGAAACAGTCGGCCCCTTCCTTTGGAAAGAGTATCGGAAGAGCAGTAAGGACACTGATGCACTTTGTGTTTCACACCTCTTTTCACATTACCAGGAAGGAGAAGATCCTGTTTACGATGCCGTCCTGGGTATTTGCATTTATCCTGCTCGGAGCATGGAAGGGAGTTATTCCGGTCATGGCAGCAGCTATGCTGTTCGGAGTGCGGTATTCATTTGAAGGAGAGGAAAACTCTCCGGCATCGGAGGCAGCCAACGATTTCCTGAACAAAGCGGGAAGTTTTGCTGACGGGGTTCAGAGCGAGCTGAACAGGGAGAAACCGTCAGACAACCGTCAGCAGGGAAATATGAATTAAACATGAAACCGCAGATCCGAAGTATGGAAGCCCGGCTTTCACACATACTTTTTTACGGCATGGCAGATGTGCCCGGCAGAGGATAAAATGAAAGAAACGCAGATCCTGCTTGTAGAGGATGAAGAAAAACTGGCACGCTTCGTGGAGCTGGAACTGCTCCATGAGGGATATAATGTTACAAAATCCGGGAACGGGAGAGAAGCACTGGACCTGGCACTTCAGGAAAACTACGATCTGATCCTTCTGGACATTATGCTTCCGGGTCTGAACGGCCTGGAAGTGCTCCGAAGGCTTCTGCGGGAGAAAGAAGTGCCGGTGATCCTGCTCACAGCCAGGGATGCGGTCATGGATAAGGTATCGGGGCTGGATGCCGGAGCCGTGGATTATATTACGAAACCTTTTGCCATTGAGGAACTGCTTGCAAGGATCCGGGTCGCGCTGAAGCTTCACAGGAGCACCTCCGGGAAGTCGGGTACACCCGTACAGGAGGAAGGAATCCTTTCCTGGGGAGAACTCACATTGGATGAGCTGCGTCACCGGGTCAGGTATGGCGGTCACGAGATCTCCCTGACAAACCGGGAATTCCTGATGCTGAAGACATTGTTGGAAAACAAGGACATTGTACTTTCGAGGGATACGCTTCTGGACCGGGTCTGCGGATATGATTTTGTCGGAGAAACGAATATTGTCGATGTATACATCCGATATCTCAGATCGAAAATTGACGATGTATTTGGCGTGAAGATGATTCATACGGTTCGAGGAGTGGGTTATGTCATCAAATCAGAAATATGACAGAGATCATCCCGGAACTTCCCAGAGAAAAGAAGAAAAAGCCAGGAAAATGCAGGGCAGGAGAGGAATAGACCAGCAGAGACGTATGACCTCCATCACCAGAAAACTGCACTGGTACTGGATCCGGCGCCGGTTATGGCGCTTTATTGTGACGGATGCGGTTATTTTTATCCTGGCTGCCGCCGGCTGGTGTGCGGACAGGGAATATGCACGATGCGCTGAGATCGTCTGGAAAAACCAGAGATCTCTTTTTGTCTCGGAAACTACCGCGAACCTGATCTATAAGGTCGTATCTCCGGAAGGGAAGCTGCTTCTCTATACATCTGTAAAGCAGCCTCTTCTGATTCTGTGTGCAGTTCTTGCCGGGCTGTTTGCTGTGCAGATTCTGAGCCTGTTCTTTTCTTATTTCCGTGAAGACCGGAAGATCCGGCGGATTCTGGATCCGATCAATGCGATCGCGTTGAAGGCAGATGAGCTGAGCAGAATGTCCTTTTCAGAGGACAAATATCAGCGGATCGAAGAAGCGCTTGCAAGTATTGATCCTGAGCAGTCCGGGGACAGTGCACCGCTTCATTTCGGAGATTCGGATCTGGGAGGCGTGGAGGCTGCCATGAACAATCTTCTCCTGCGCATGCGGGAGACATACCGTCAGCAGTCACGGTTCGTAAATGACGCTTCCCATGAATTGAGAACACCTATTGCGGTCATCCAGGGTTATGCAAGCATGCTGGACCGTTGGGGCAAAACAGATCCGCATATTCTGGAGGAAGGGATCACTGCAATAAAAAATGAAGCTGATCACATGAATTATCTCGTGGAACAGCTTCTGTTTCTGGCGCGGGGAGACAGCGGAAAAACCACGCTTAATATGGAGAAGTTTTCTGCATGCAGCATGATGCAGGAGATCTATGAGGAATCATTTATGATCGATGAAGACCATATATACCGGCTGAGCCTTCCGGAAAAAGAGATCACTCTGAATGCGGATCAGGGCCTTTTGAAACAGGCTGTGCGGATCCTGATCGATAATGCAGCCAAATATACTCTGAAGGGGGAAGAGATTCTTCTGAGTGCAGGCATGAATGAGTCAGGAATACCTTATCTGCAGGTCCAGGATCTGGGTATCGGGATGGCAGAGAGCGAGATTCCGCATATTTTTGAACGGTTCTTCCGGTCAGATGAAGTGCGTTCCAGCACAGGCACCGGTCTGGGACTTTCCATCGCAAAATGGATCGTGGATAAGCACGGCGGGCATTTTGAGATCCTTTCCAGGCAGGGACTGGGTACCCGTATCCGGATCCTTCTTCCGCAGAGCACGGTATCTTAATTGAGTATATGTTTTCAGGCCTGTCCGCACCGGCAGACATTTACATGATGCCGCAGGAAGATATAGCCTGCGAGAATTCTTCTGCGCTGAGATTGGCACCGGCTGTTTCCACCACTTTTGAAGAGACATGATTCGCGATGCGAATCGCTTCCGCAAGGGAATATCCCTGATAGACACCTGCCATTACGGCACCGATATGTGCGTCACCGGCTCCGACCGTATCCCTCTGGAGCGCCGGAACTGCCGGAATATGCAGGGGAGGATATTCCGGACCTTCGTACAGGCAGCAGCCATCGCTGCCCAGTGTAATGATCACAGCATTCTGCGTCTTTTGATACAGTGCCCGGGCAGCATCCTGTACAGATGCCGTGCCGGTGCACTGTATGCTTTCTGTCTCATTCAGATGCAGGATGGGATGGAGTGCCAGGATGCGCTCCAGCAGCCTGGGACGGATGCGGGTGAGACGCGGGCCCGGAGCAAACCAGGAAGGAATGTCCCGGTTATTCTCCAGAAAATCAAGGATCACATCGCCGGTATCCTCCTCGATCTCCAGGCCGCAGAAGTAAACGCTGTGTATGTCTTCCGTGCACAGCAGCTCAAACCACTCTTTCCGGAAGCGGTACTCTGCTCCGTGATAGGAGATAAAGGTCCGCTCTCCGTCCGGCTCTATGAAACAGTAACAGCATCCGTTTTCCTCATCGGGTCTCGGAATGGGGGAGAATATCCCCCTTTCTGCCAGTGACGAAAGGACGAAATCACCGTAAGCTCCCCGGCCGGTCGGAAAGAAAGGGATGGAAGGCACATGGAAATGCCGGAGGATATCATATGTATTGAACCCGCATCCGCCAAGGCGGATCTTCTGGCTGCGTACATGTATATCTTCTCCGGTCCGAGGAAGATGATCTTCAAGATCGATGATCACATCGGCAACTGCAGAGCCGATCACGAGTACTTTTTTCAATACGGGTCATCCCCTTTCTTCCGGGCGTCCGTGAAGTATTCCGGACGTTCTGCGATTATTCTGGTTCCAGATCCATTCTACATAGATTGATCCGGATTTACAACCGGCAATAAGCGGCGGCCTGTTTTTTAGGTAAAAGCAGGCTGTCTGTGTGGATCAGGGACCATTGCATTTCCGACGCAGTTGACGGAAAGTCTGTAAAAATGATATACTAACTAAATGCTGATTAACCAGTGTTTCTTTGGTAATTCAGAAGTCCGGTATGGACGCAATAAAAGTTGATGAATGAAGAAAGAGGCATGCTATGGATTGTATCATAATAGGAATTGCAGGCGGGACCGGTTCGGGTAAATCAACGTTTACCAACCGTCTGAAAAGTGAATTCGGCGAAGATGTGGCAGTTGTATATCATGATAATTACTATAAGCATCAGACGATTCCGTTTGAGGAACGCAAAAAGGTGAACTATGACCATCCCGACGCTTTTGAGACGGAGCTGCTGGTCGAGCATCTGAAGATGCTGAAACAGGGGCAGGCAGTTGAATGCCCGGTGTATGATTACAGCATCCATAACCGGTCAGATGAGACCGTGCGGATCGAGCCGAAGAAGATCATTCTCCTGGAGGGAATTCTTGTTCTGGCGGACCCGAGGCTCCGGGATATGATCGATATCAAGATCTTTGTGGAGGCGGATGCCGATGAAAGGATCCTGCGGCGAATCGTCCGCGATGTCAAAGAGAGAGGCAGAGATCTGGACAATATTGTGGAGCAGTATCTGACGACAGTAAAGCCGATGCATTATCTGTATGTGGAACCGACGAAGGCCCGGGCGGATATTATTATCAACTCCGGACTTAATGATGTTGCGTTCGACATCATGCGTTCCAAGATCAGCCTGATGCTGCGCCCGCTGCTCGGACATTGAAAAGCTGTCTGAGAGGCAATATATACAGAAGGACAGAAGGGCTGCGGTATGAGTGGAGATACGAAGATGATCAGGCCGGATTACTCGCAGCTGGCGAATCTGCCCGCGGCTTTATGTACCTGGTACGAAAGCGGGCACAGGGAGCTGCCCTGGCGCAGGGATCCTTCTGCCTATCATGTGTGGCTTTCGGAGATCATGCTTCAGCAGACCAGAGTGGAGGCGGTAAAGCCTTATTATGAAAGGTTTGTGGAGGAGCTTCCGGATGTTGAGGCGCTTGCCCGATGCAGTGACGACCGGCTCATGAAACTCTGGGAAGGCCTGGGGTACTACAGCAGAGCACGAAATCTGAAAAAGGCTGCTGCTGTAGTGGAAGAACAGTATGCCGGAGAGCTTCCGGCAGATTATGAAAGGCTGTTGGAACTTCCGGGGATCGGCCCCTATACTGCCGGAGCAGTCGCGTCGATCGCATTCCATATTCCGGAGCCTGCAGTGGACGGCAATGTTGTGCGTGTGATCACGCGGTATACCGCCGACCGGAGGGATATCCGCAGCCCGCGTGTTGCTGCAGATATCCGGGAGGCATTAAAGCAGGTGATTCCGGCGGATGATCCGGGGACCTTCAACCAGGCTCTGATGGAGCTTGGCGCTTTGGTATGTGTACCTTCGGGAGCTGCCAGATGCACACAGTGTCCTGTACGGGAAGGATGCCGGGCCCGGGAAGAAGGCACCGCCGCGGAAATCCCGTTTAAGTCTTCGCCGCAGAAAAGGAAAAAAGAGAAAAAGACAGTGCTCGTCCTACGGGACGGACGGCATACTCTTCTGCACCGGAGACCGGAAAACGGCCTTCTGGCAGGACTGTATGAGTTTCCGTGCATGGAAGGACACCGGACCGGAAAAGAGGTCCTGGAGTACGTGGAGAAGGAACTGCATCTTACCGCAGTTCAAATTCATCCGCTTCCGGATGCAAAACATATTTTCTCCCATATTGAATGGGAGATGAAAGGATATATGATCCTGACAGAGGCTCTTCATAATGCAGAATGCTATCTGGCTGTTGAACCGGAACGAACAAAGGATGAGTATCCGATTCCTGCGGCATACAGGGCATATGCAGAAGCTTTGCAGATTCATATTGGCATGCAGAAAGCATCGGAAGGATAGTGGATGCCGCTGCATATGACAGACAGGTGAATAAATTGAAAATACTTACAGTTGCTATCCCATGTTATAATTCAGAAGCTTATATGGAGAAGTGCATCAAGTCACTTCTTCCGGCAGGAGAGGATATTGAGATCCTGATCGTCGATGACGGCTCTTTCAAGGACCGCACGGCGCAGATCGCAGATGAATATCAGCAGAAATACCCTACGATCATCCGGGCGATCCATCAGGAGAACGGCGGACACGGCGAGGCCGTTAATACGGGAATCCGGAATGCTTCCGGGCTGTATTTCAAGGTGATCGACAGTGATGACTGGGCAGACACAAAAGTCCTGCTTGCCGTCATCCGCAAATTGAAGGAACTGGAAGAAGCCAGGGGCGGTGTTGATATGTTCCTGGCAAATTTCATATACGATAAAGAAGGCGCAAAGCGTAAAAAAGTAATGCATTTCCGTCATGCTTTTCCGGTGGATGAGGTCTTTGACTGGTCTGCAGTACACCATATGAAGAGCACCCAGTATATTCTGATGCATAATATCATTTACCGGCATCAGGTCCTGGTTGACAGCGGTCTTGAACTGCCGAAGCATACCTTCTATGTGGACAATATCTTTGCCTTCCAGCCGTATCCTTATGTGCATACGCTTTACTATATGGATGCCAATCTTTACCACTATTTTATCGGGCGGGAGGATCAGTCCGTCAATGAGCAGGTGATGATCGGAAGAATCGATCAGCAGATCAGGGTTAATAAGATCATGATCGATATCATGGCTGAGCAGGACTTTAACCGGATGGATCCGCATGTGAAAAAGGTCATGTATGTATATCTGGACAAGATCATGGCCGTGACCAGTGCGCTTCTGCTGGTGAGCGGGACGAAGGAGAATCTGGAAAAAAAGCGTGAAGTGTGGTCCTACCTGCGCCAGAAAAGCAGGAGCATGTATATGCACCTGCGGTTTACATTAGTGGGTATTATTCTTAATCTTCCCGGACCGGTCGGAAGGAAGATCTCCCTGCTTGGTTACAAATTCGCCCGGAAATTAGTCGGTTTCAACTGATTATTCGAAGCTTTTCATCGCGTATGCTGAAGCGTACCCTGCGGCAGAACCCGAGATGTTCGCCGTCTGTGTGGACACATTGGTCGCTTCTGCTGGAGAGTTCGGCGCTTTTGCAGCGGATCAGATGAATGCCTTTATACCGTAAATGTTTTCCGGAAAAGGCAGTCGGAAGAATCATCAGGATCTTCCATTTGGGGATGTTTTCCGCAATGATCAGGTCAAGGCAGCCGTCGGAAGGGTCTGCCTGCGGCGCGAACATGAATCCTCCTCCTTCAAAACGGGTATTCATGGCAGCGGCAAAACATACCCTGCTGTATGCAAGAGTCTCTCCTTCGTCGATATGAACTTCCATGTCGAACAGCTTCATTGAGAAGAGCATGCGCAGGGCGTTAAGCAGGTAGATCAGCTTTCCGAGATGAAGGCGGTTCAGGAGTCTTTTAAAGGTACCGGAGCCTTCCTGGGATGCATAACATACTGCTGCGTCAAATCCCATGCCGGAACTGACTGCGAAGGAACGCTGCGCGGATTCGGATGAGGCAGTTCCGATATCGATCATCCGGATGTGTGAAGAATCGAGAATCCGCTCCAGCAGATCCTCGGTCTTTCCCGCGAGATCCATTCCGCGGACAAAATCATTGGCAGATCCGGTTGGAAGACATGCGAAAGTGATGCCTTCAAAACTGTCAAGACCGGTAAGGAACTCATTGATGGTCCCGTCACCGCCCACAATGACTACGGTACAGGGAGTCATACCGGAGATCTCTTTCGCGATCTTCCCGGCATCATTCGGACCATGAAGAAAAAACGGGCGGTATTCAACGTTTTTCTGTTTCAGTATGGCATCACATTTTCCCCAGATCTTCAGGCCGTTTCCGGAACTGGAAGAGGGATTTATGATAAAATAAAGCATGGCATGATCTCCTTTATAAGTAAGTATAGAATACCATGTTTTTTCTGCATAGTGCAATACACGTACAGTGATAACTATAGTTTGTCATTCATCGCAGGGATCAGGCCTGCGTTTGATATATGAGCTTCCGGAAGGCATAAGCCGGCAGCATTCCACTTCAGGAAGGGAGAAAAAAAGCAGCTATGGAAAACACAGGAAAGAATTTTATTGAGCAGATCATTGAGAAGGATCTCGCCGAGGGACATGTGAAGCAGGTGTGCACCAGGTTCCCGCCGGAACCGAACGGTTATCTGCATATCGGACATGCCAAATCGATTCTGCTCAATTACGGACTTGCCCAGGAGTATAACGGGAAATTCAATGTCCGTTTTGATGATACAAACCCCACAAAAGAAAAGACCGAGTTTGTCCAGTCGATCAAGGAAGATATCGAGTGGCTCGGCGCCGACTGGGAAGACCGTCTCTTTTTTGCATCGGATTATTTTGATCAGATGTATGAATGCGCTGTAAAACTGATCAGGGACGGGAAAGCGTTCGTATGCGATCTGAGCGCAGATGAGATCCGGGAATATCGCGGAACTCTTACCGAGCCCGGAAAGGAAAGCCCATACCGCGGCCGCAGTATTGAGGAGAATCTGAAACTGTTCGAAGAGATGAAGAACGGCGTATACGAAGACGGAACAAAAGTGCTTCGTGCGAAGATCGACATGGCTTCTCCGAATATGAATATGCGTGATCCGGTGATCTACCGTGTAGCGCGCATGACGCATCATAATACCGGTGATAAGTGGTGTATCTATCCGATGTATGACTTCGCACATCCGATCGAAGATGCGATCGAGGGAGTGACCCACTCCATTTGTACGCTGGAGTTTGAGGACCACCGCCCCTTGTATGATTGGGTACTGATCGAATGCGGTTTCAAGAAAACTGCCCAGGACACACCCAAGCAGATCGAATTTGCAAAACTGTATCTTACCAATGTGGTCACAGGCAAACGATATATCAAAAAGCTGGTGGAAGAAAAGATTGTGGACGGCTGGAACGATCCGAGACTGGTCTCGATCGCAGCGCTTAAGCGCCGCGGCTTTACGCCGGAATCCATCCGTAAATTCGTGGATCTTGTAGGCGTGAGCAAAGCCAACAGTTCCGTGGACTATGCAATGCTGGAATACTGTATCCGTGAGGATCTGAAGCTGAAGGCTCCGCGTATCATGGCGGTGACAGATCCGCTGCGTCTGGTCATTGACAATTATCCGCAGGATCAGGAAGAGTTGCTGGAAGTGGAGAACAATCTGGAAAATCCGGAGATGGGGAAACGTCAGGTACCGTTCTCAAAGGAACTTTTCATTAATCGTGATGATTTCATGGAGGAACCGCCGCGCAAGTATTTCCGTCTGTTCCCCGGCAATGAAGTACGTCTGATGGGCGCGTATTTTGTGAAGTGCACCGGCTTTGACAAGGATGAAAGCGGGAAGGTTACGACAGTGCACTGTACCTATGACCCGGCATCCAGAGGCGGCAACAGCCCGGATGGCCGCAAGGTTAAAGGGACGATCCACTGGGTATCGGCTAAAACTGCAGTAAAATGTGAAGTCCGTATGTTCGAGAATCTGATCGATGAGGAAAAAGGTGTCTATAATCCGGACGGATCGCTGAACCTGAATCCGAATTCCCTTACGGTACTTCCGGAATGCTATATTGAACCTTCTGTGGCGGATGCGAAAGCCTATGACCGCTTCCAGTTTGTAAGGACCGGTTTCTTCTGTGTAGATGCAAAAGATTCCGCTCCGGGGAGACTGGTATTCAACCGGATCGTTTCCCTGAAGAGCTCCTTTAAGCTTCCGGCCGGTCCCGCGTAATAAGCTTCAACTCAGCCTGGAAGTCTTCCGCTGCTGCAGGCGGCAGGAACGCCGGGGCGTTCCTGAAAACCTGTTTTCGTTTTTGCGGCGGAAGAGTCCTGCCTGGAAACATCAGGAAGTATTGAATGATAAGGAATGGTTATTTATGAAGCGATTCTACGACGACATTACGGATTTTATTTTTATCGAAGATGAGCCGGTGTTGTCCGACGTGATCCTGATTCCCGGCAGCAGCTGCAGTGAGACATCTGCGGCTGCTGCCGCTTTGTATCTGCAGGGATACGCGCCCTGGGTGCTTCCTTCGGGGCGTTACAGTCTTGTGGCGGGTTCATTCCCGATCGAAGGATATGATACAGAGTGGGAATATATGAAGGATCTGCTGATGCGCGGCGGTGTTCCTGAAGAAAGGATCCTTCGGGAAGACCGGGCGACCTTTACCTGGGAGAATGCCATCTATTCAAGGGACACACTTGCAAAGGCAGGGATCGAAGTGAAACAGGCATTGATCTGCTGCCAGGCTTTTCACGCACGAAGGGCTTACACCTATTACCAGCAGCAGTTTCCGGACGTGCGCCTGCGGATGATTCCCACCGTAACACAGGGGATCAGCAGGAATAACTGGTATCTGGACGCAGATAAGGCCCGGGTGGTCCTCGGGGAACTGCAAAGGTGCGGTGACCAGTTCCGCTGCATGCTCCCCGAAGCGGATCCGATCGGCTGGCCGTAACTTTCGCGGATCATACAAGAACCGGCAGTATTTGCCAGGTCAGGATTCCCAGGAGCAGCAGATGCCCGGGGTAGAAAAAGTAGAAAAGATACTTATTCTGACGTCCGCGCGTCCCGTTGTACAGCCAGATCGGCACAAAAGCAAGGGGTGTCGGCATCTTTTCATAATACTGCATAAAGGAAGCTCCGCACGCACTTTGCCAGAAGCGGGAAAAGCGGGTGATGTACAGCAGTTCGATGATAAATACTCCTTTGTAGCTGTAATCCGTCCTCAAAAGACGGGCAAGGATCATACCGGAAACCATGACTGCCAGCTGGAGAGGAATACGGCCGTAAAAGAAGCGGATCCCGGTGAGTACCAGAAGTCCGATCAGCAGAGTGAAATAGACGTTCTGCTTTTCAAAAATGGATTGCCCGTGATGAAGAGCATAATCGAACGGAAATTCGGAGACAAGAGCAAAAACGAACATTCTGCTGAGATATTTCCGGATGTCCTTCGTATGGAGAAAACCCTCCACGATCAGAAAGCAGAAGATCGGAAAAGCCAGACGTCCGAACCTGCGCATGTAGAAATACAGCTGTTTCCAAAAAGCAGCTTTCTGGGCAGTCACATGGCCTGAGGCAAGTGTGATATACCGGCGGACTAGTACAGCGGCCGTGTGATCGATCAGCATGGAGCAAACGGCCAGGTTCTTCAGCACTGCACCGGAGATCCCGAATCGGGCACGCAGTGATTCCGCTCCGGATGAGAGCCTGGCCGATATATCTGAAAGATTATATGATGATGCCATTAAAGCAACCTCCTTAGAGTCTATATAAAATATATTGCGAAGCAGTCGCTTCCTGGAGAAAGACTCGCGAAAATGCTTTGCATTTTTGCTCGTTATCCTGCCGGTTCCCTTCGGGAAACAGCAGCTTCGCTGCTTCCGACAGGATACATTATATCTTAGAAAAGCGGAGGAATGCAAATCCTGCAGTAGGATTAAGTAAGTGTATTAGGAAAAGGATATAAGAGATGGAGATCGATTATAAGAAAAGAGTGACGATGGACTCGTCCGCATTTGTGCTGCTTTCTGATTATGTGCCGGCCATTCTGCAGGAGATACGTTATTATTCCACTTATAATTTTATCGGAGACCGGATCGACGGTTATGAAGATCCCTGTGCCATCCTGACCGCAGACGCGGCAAGAGCCCTTAAAAGCGTCAGCAATGAACTGAATGTAAAAGGGTACCGCCTTAAGATCTTTGATGCATACCGGCCTGTGAGTGCGGTAAAACACTTTACTCTGTGGGGGATCGAAGATCTGGACCTGCGGATGAAGCCTTTCTTCTATCCGGAACTTGAGAAGCAGGAACTGTTCCGGAAAGGCTATATCGCAAGCCGCTCTTCTCACAGCAGGGGAAGTACGGTCGATCTTACGCTTCTGGACATGCGCACCGGCAGGGAGGTGGATATGGGAAGCCCCTTTGATCTGTTCAGTGAGGTCTCTCATTCGGATTACCGGGGAATCACAGCGGAGCAGTATGATAACCGGATGCTGCTGCAAAGCGCCATGATCCGCAACGGGTTTGTTCCGATCGATTGTGAATGGTGGCACTTTACTCTCAGGGAAGAACCATTTCCGGATACATTTTTTGAATTCCCCGTGTCTTCGGAGTATATAAGGAGCCGCAGAAGGTAAAACTTATCTGCAAACACTTGTATTTATGCTGTTTCTATGCTACTTTCATATAGATTGGAATATACTGTTTCACAGGTCCTTTTTGGCAGTTTATTGACAAGTGCGGCTACTAGAATATGATTGCAATTATCAAAACGCAATGATCTTCAGGGGAAAGCGAAAGCTGTTGATTTCTTGTAAAGGAGAACATAACATGAAGAAGAAACTATATTTGCATCTGGCCGGGCTGTTAGCCGTCGCATTTCTGGCAGCGGCCTCTGCCGGTGAGACTTTTGCGGCATCCAATGCACCTGCAAAGCTGAAAGCCGGAACTTTATGGCTGGGCGATGAAGTGTATGGAGGGGTTGATTATGAAACCGTCCGTGATGGTGTCAAGCTGGTATCTGTCAAATCCTCCAAGCCTTCGGTCATAAGGGCTATGAAGGATTCTGACAGCAATGAATTCTATGCCAACACGATCATGCCTGTAAAACTCGGAAAAAGCAAGATCACAGTTACATACAAATACAAAGGGAAAAAATACACCACCAGCGCTACCTACACAGTAAAGAAATATCCAAATCCTTTCAAATCCATTAAGGTCAACGGAAGCAAGATCGATCTGAAAGCCAACAGGTACTCCTACAACGTGGAAAAATTTAAGAAATCCCGTGTAAAAGTACAGTTTTCGCTGGCCTCCGGATGGAAGCTGACAAGGGGTTATACTTACGGAAAGGACTACTCCCTGGTACCTGTGAAAAACGGTTCCACAGTGAAAGTGCCGAAAGGCGATGAGTGGACCTGTATTTTCCTGGAAGTGACGAACAGGAAGGGAGAAACCATGCAGTACAGTCTGCGGTTCAGGCGGTAAAAGCAAAACCGTACGATCTGCTCTGATGATCTTTCGGAAAAAGGGCTGTGAAAGAACGATTTCTCGTTTTTTCACAGCCCCTTTTTGATACTGCGATGTTTTCCGCGGTCCGTCCCTCTTTTTTGCTTTGATGTAAAAAACACCGGTTTGCAATTCAAAGTAGCAGTAAGTATAATGATAAAGATCAAAAATGCAAAAAACAAATAAAACCGGAAGCAGCGAGGCTGGTTCCCGGAATTCAAGCAGGGGATGTAAACAAAAGCGATGGCAAATTGGAGAAAACACGGTACAGGCCGGAAAACGGGAAAGATCGCAGGACTCTTGTATGCACTGGTCGTGCTGATATTTCTGATGACCCTGGCGGTAGTGCTGACCCTGAACTTTCGATGGATCTATTACAGGGATATCACATGGATGAAACTGGAAGAAGTCTCCGGTATGAATCCACAGGTGATCCGGGCAAATTATGACGCCCTGATCGATTACAATCTGCTCTGGCACAGAGGAGCGCTTGTGTTTCCTACACTGCCGATGTCAGAGTCTGCCAGGATCCATTTCGCGGAAGTGAAACAGATTTTTGACGGTATCCAGGCAGCTTGTGTGATATCGGGGCTGGTTTCTGTATGCATCCTGATATCGACCCGGCGGAAACGCCGGTGGTGGCTGAAAATTACAGGTATTCTTGGATTTGCGGTACCGGGAGTGCTTGGCTTTCTTGTGGCGGCAGGCTGGGAACGCTTTTTCGTGACCTTTCATGAGATGGTATTTTCCAACGATTACTGGCTGTTTGATCCGGCAGCAGATCCTGTGATTCTGATTCTGCCGGACGGATATTTTCTGCAGTGCGCGGTCCTGATCCTGGTGCTGGTCTTCATCGGAAGCCTTCTGAGCATAAACGCATCCGGAAAAAGGTGAAAATAGACAGAGGGGGGAAACGGCTCCGGGTGACTTGCCCGCCCCTTGTGCTTTTTTCGTAATAATGATACACTACCTATTCAGAATATTGATATTGATATGAAACATACACAGGAGTGAAAAGAACAGTATGATAGATTTCTCAAATCTGACTGCCTATGAACTGATCATGCGGGAGGATCTGCCCGACGTACTTTCCACCGGTTACCTTCTGCGCCATAAAAAAAGCGGGGCACGGGTAATGCTGCTGGAAAATGAGGATGATAACAAAGTCTTCAATATTGCCTTCCGGACAACACCGTTTAACAGTACGGGCGTAGCGCACATTATGGAGCATTCGGTACTGTGCGGAAGTGAAAAATATCCGGCAAAAGATCCGTTTGTGGAGCTGGTAAAGGGATCCATGAATACCTTTCTGAATGCCATGACCTTTCCGGATAAGACTATGTATCCGGTAGCCAGCTGCAATGATGCGGATTTCTCTAACCTGATGCATGTGTATCTGGATGCGGTATTTCATCCGAATATCTATCACAGGGAAGAGATCTTCCGGCAGGAAGGATGGAGCTGGCAGCTGGAGAATAAAGAGGATCCGATCACCATTAACGGCGTAGTCTACAATGAGATGAAAGGAGCCTTTTCTTCTCCGGATTCGGTCGTGGAGCGGGAGATGCTGAATGCACTTTTCCCGGAAAATACATACCACTATGAATCGGGCGGAGATCCTGCATGCATCCCGCAGCTTACTTATGAGGAATTCCTGGATTTCCACAGAAAATTCTATCATCCGGCAAACAGCTATCTGTACCTGTACGGGAAAATGGACTTTGCCCTGCAGCTGGACTGGATCGACCGGGAGTACCTCAGCCATTATGAGTGTATTTTTGTTGACTCGGCAGTCGGACTGCAGAAACCGTTCGACCGGATGCACAGGGTATCGCGGGGTTATTCGATTCCCTCGGAGGAGAGCGGAGAGAAAGCAACCTACCTTTCCTACGGCGCTGTGATCGGTGAAAGCGTGGATACACGTCTGGCCAATGCATTTGCTGTCCTGGAATACGTACTGCTGGAGGCACCGGGTGCACCGTTGAAGGAAGCACTTCTGGAGGCGGGTATCGGGAGTGATATCCAAGGCTCCTATGACAGCAGCACAGCCCAGCCGGTGTTTTCCGTTACAGCCAAAGAGGCTGAAAAGGAAGATGAGGAACGTTTTCTCGAGGTGATTCGTACGTCCCTGGAGAAGATCGTGAAAGAAGGGCTCGATCCCAAAGCGATCCGTGCGGCGGTCAATCTGATGGAATTCCGTTTCCGTGAGGCGGACTATGGCGGATATCCCAAGGGACTGATCTATGGTATGGATGTGTTTGACAGCTGGCTCTACGATGACCGGAAACCGTTTGACTATCTGAAAGCCCTGAAGGATTATGCTTTCCTGAAGACGCAGACGGATACCGGTTATTTTGAGGACCTGATTCGTACCTGTCTTCTGGATAATACACATACAGCGCTTGTGATGCTGCTTCCGGAAAAAGGCCTGGCGGCAAAAGAAGAGGAAGAACTTGCGGAAAAACTGCGCAAAATGAAGGAAGGTATGACAGAAGAACAGCTCAGTGCGCTGGTGGAAAGGACACAGGCACTGCGCGCTTTTCAGGAGACTCCTTCCACCAGGGAAGAACTGGAGGCGATACCCATGCTCTCCAGGGAAGATATGAAAAAGGACAGTATGCCTCTGAGCAATCGTCTGATCACGGCAGACAATGGGGCGGATGTGCTGGCTCATGATTATGATGCCAATGGAATCGCCTATTTTACACTTCTGTTTGACGCTTCGAAGATTCCGGCGGAGGATCTTCCGTATCTGGGGATCCTTCGCGGAGTACTCGGCTTTGTGGATACCGCTCATTTCGGATATGGAGATCTGTCCAATGAGATCAACAGCCGTACCGGCGGTATCACAGCAGGAGTAAGCGTATATCCGGATACAGCCCGTCCGGACAAAGTGCGTCTGGCGTTTGGAATGCAGGTGAGGACGCTTTTTGATGAAATACCGTTCTGTTTTGATATGCTGCAGGAGATCCTACTGACTTCTGATCTGAAACAGGAAAAACGTCTGCGGGATCTGATCAATAAAATGAAATCGCGCACCGGTACAGCCCTGCAGGCATCCGGGAGTGCAACGGCAGCTACACGCTGCCAGTCCCATTATTCCGCTTACAGCTGGCTGAATGATCAGATCATGGGAATCGGCGGATACCGCACTCTGCAGGAACATGCTGAAGATTTTGAAAGTACCAGTGCGGTTCTGATGGAAAAACTGGAAAGCATTCTCAGGCAGCTGCTTGGCAGCGGAAACTTCCTGGTAAGCTATACCGGCGTACCGGAGAAGGCAGAACAGATCAGCATTCTTGCAGGAAAGCTGCAGGAGGCGATACGGGCAGAGTACGGTTCTGCGCAGGCAGGGGAAATGACCGGTCACGCATATGAAGAAGGCGGCAATGAAGATCCGGTCGGCAAATGGATCCGTTTCTATCCGGTCCCTGCTCTGACACCGGTGCGGGAAGGCTTTAAGACAGCCGGAAATGTTCAGTATGTCGCCCGGGGAGGCAATATCCGGAAAGCAGGATTTGAGTATACCGGTACCATGAAAGTCCTCCGCACGATCATGAGCTATGAATATCTGTGGAGCAATATCCGGGTGATCGGCGGTGCTTACGGGTGCAGCGGCAGTTTTTCGCGCAACGGAGATGCGGTGTTCTCATCCTACCGGGATCCCCATCTGGCAAGAACTAACGAAGTATATGAAGGAATTCCGGAGTATCTTGAAAATTTCACAGTGGATGACCGGGATATGACGAAATATATGATCGGGACCATGAGCGATATGGATATCCCGCTCAGCCCGTCCATGAAGGGCAGCCGTTCATTAAGTGCTTTCCTGTGCGGTCTGACGATGGAACAGCTGCAGAAGGAACGCAACGAGGTGCTGTCGGTCACACAGGTGGATATCCGGGCTCTTGCCGCTCCGATCCGGGCCGCCCTTGCACAGAACTGTCTTTGTGTCGTGGGCAATGAGGCTAAGATCGAAAAGGCGGCAGATCTGTTTGACAGTATTGAGATGCTGCAGTGATCCATTGAGGAGGAGCCACGGGGAGAACCGGCGGACCTGTCCCCATGGGACTCTCCATGGTTCCAGAACAGGAGCAGAAAACAATTATGAAAAAGAATGGCTTCAAGTCGGGATTTGTTACGCTGGTCGGGCGTCCGAATGTTGGAAAATCTACATTGATGAACCATCTGATCGGACAGAAGATCGCGATCACTTCCAGCAAACCTCAGACAACACGGAACAGGATCCGTACGGTATATACCAGTGAGGAAGGACAGATCATTTTTGTCGATACGCCGGGTATGCTGCGGGCGAAGAATAAACTTCAGGAATATATGGAAAATGCTGCAGAAGGGACACTTGGTGCAGTGGATGTGATCCTGTGGGTCGTGGAAGCCACGGATTTTATCGGAGGCGGTGACCGGAGAATTGCCGATCAGCTTCGAAGGGTAAAATCTCCGGTGATTCTTGTGATGAACAAGATCGATCAGAAGGAAAAACAGCAGATACCTGCTTATCTGGAGGCATACCGTAAACTTTATCCGTCATTTGCGGAAATGATCCCGGTGAGCGCTCTTCGCAGCGTGAACCTGGATTCGCTGCGGGAGGCGATCTTCAAATATCTTCCTTACGGACCCAAATATTATGATGATGATACGGTGACGGACCAGCCGCAGCGGCAGATCACGGCGGAGCTGATCCGTGAAAAAGCTCTGCGGTGTCTGGAGGAGGAGATTCCGCATGGAATCGCTGTGGCGATCGACCGTATGACTGAGCGGCCGGACGGATCCATGATGGATATAGAGGCGACGATCATCTGTGAAAAGGATTCCCATAAGGGCATCATTATCGGGAAGAACGGGACCATGCTCCGCAGAATCGGATCGCAGGCCCGGCGTGAGATCGAACAGATGCTGGAGATGCAGGTGAACCTGCAGCTTTGGGTGAAAGTAAAGAAAGACTGGCGGGACAGCGATTTTCTGATCCGCAACTTCGGATATGATAAAAAGGATCTGGGGGATCTGTGATGTATGAGTGAATCGATCACGCTCACCGGGATGGTATTGCTTTCGGTGCCTTCCGGGGATTATGACCGGAGGGTCGTACTTCTTACGAAAGAGCGCGGAAAGATCACAGCTTTTGCCCGCGGAGCAAGACGGCAGGGCAGCTCATTGCTCGGAGCGACATTGCCGTTCTGTTTCGGACAGTTCAGGCTGTTTGAGGGAAGGACTGCCTATACTCTGGCGGGAGCTCAGATCGATCAGTATTTTTCGGCTCTAAAGGCGGATCTGGACGGTTCACTGTATGGTTTTTATTTTATGGAACTGGCAGAGTATTACGGAAGAGAAAACCTGGATGCGTCCATGATGCTGAACCTTCTGTATGTAAGCCTGAAAGCGCTTGAAAATCCGCGGCTTTGGAACAGGCTTGTCCGTTATGTTTATGAGATCAAACTGATGCAGATCAACGGAGAATTTCCTTTTTCTGCAGCGGAAGATGAGTCGATCTCCGAGACCGCGAGATATACGATCTCATTCATACTGAATACACCGCTGCAGAAGCTGTATACATTTACGGTGACGCAGGAAGTGCTGGGAGAGCTGGCAGGGATCCAGGACCGGATCCGCGTGACGACTCTGGACCGGAAGATGAAGTCCCTGGAAATGTTACAGGGTTTACAAGAAACAAACGAGAGGCTATAATATGAAAATCGGTAAACTGTTCGCAGCGGCATGCACACTGCTCATCCTTCTGTCCGGATGTCAGAAGAAGGAAGAGGAGCCGTGGGTACCTGATTCTACGGCGATCCAGGTATCACAGGATGGCAGGATCACGGAAACGATCATAGACCGGCTGACAGAGAGCTATTACAGCAGCACTGAACTGCAGGAAATGGTCAATGCCAGTGTGAAGGATCATACAGCTGCATATGGGGACGGAAGCGTCTCAGTGAAGGAGTTTGCAGCCAATGGTTCAGATATCCGGATCGTGCTGGAATACGCAGCGGCAGAAGATTACGCTGCATTCAACAATGTGCGGTTCTATAATGGGTCCATGCTTGGCGCACAGATGGAAGGGTACCGGTTTGAGACCTCCTTCCAGCTGGTGGCAAAGGATGGAACGGTATCGGAACAGAAGGTTCCTGCGGACGGTCCGGTCTCCCATAAGGAGTATCAGGTGCTGGTAACGGACCGGTCCCATAAGGTGGAGGTACCGGGAAACATCGTGTATGTCAGTGCTCCGAGCCAGGTGGAGGACCGCAGGATCGTAACTCCGCTGACTGCGGCGGAGGACACAGATCAGAGTGCCGTAAGTGAACAGGAAGCCGGTCTTTTATACATCCTGTATGAGTATCACTGATAGTATTGGTTTTTGTTTTATGATGATTAGGAGGCAGGAAACAGCGTATGGAAAAAACAATGGACAAGATCGTCGCACTGGCTAAAGGAAGAGGATTTGTATATCCTGGATCAGAGATCTACGGCGGTCTGGCGAACACATGGGACTACGGCAATCTGGGCGTTGAACTGAAAAACAATGTAAAACAGGCATGGTGGAAGAAATTCATCACCCAGAACAAGTATAACGTAGGCGTAGACTGCGCGATCCTTATGAACCCGCAGACATGGGTCGCTTCCGGTCATCTGGGCGGTTTCTCAGATCCGCTGATGGACTGCAAAGAGTGCCATGAACGTTTCCGCGCGGATAAGATCATTGAAGATTACTGTGCAGAAAAGGGGATCGCTCTGGACAAACCCGTGGATGCCATGTCCCAGGATGAAATGCGCAGTTTTATCGAGGACAATCAGGTTCCCTGCCCCACATGCGGAAAGCATAACTTTACGGATATCCGCCAGTTCAATCTGATGTTCAAGACCTTCCAGGGAGTTACAGAGGATGCGAAGAATACAGTGTATCTGCGTCCCGAGACAGCGCAGGGTATTTTCGTGAACTTTAAAAATGTACAGCGTACCTCCCGCAAGAAGATCCCGTTCGGAATCGGACAGATCGGCAAATCTTTCCGCAACGAGATCACACCCGGCAATTTCACTTTCCGGACAAGAGAATTTGAACAGATGGAACTGGAGTTCTTCTGTGAGCCCGGTACGGATCTTGAATGGTTCCAGTACTGGAGAGGCTTCTGCAGAGACTGGCTGATCTCTCTGGGCATCAAAGAGGATGAAATGCGTCTGCGCGATCACGATCCCGCCGAACTGGCTTTCTACAGCAAGGGAACGACGGATATCGAGTTCCTTTTCCCGTTCGGATGGGGTGAACTCTGGGGTATTGCAGACCGTACGGATTATGATCTGACTCAGCATCAGAATGTTTCCGGACAGGATATGAGCTATTTCGATGATGAGAAAAAGGACCGCTATGTTCCTTATGTCATTGAGCCGTCTCTCGGCGCGGACCGCGTTGTGCTTGCCTTCCTCTGCGCAGCATATGATGAGGAAGAACTTGAAGGCGGAGACATGCGTACAGTGCTGCATTTCCATCCGGCACTTGCACCGGTGAAGATCGGTGTGCTTCCGCTGTCGAAAAAGCTTGGAGAAGGAGCGGAAAAGGTCTACGATGAACTGTCAAAGTACTGGAACTGTGAATATGATGACCGCGGCAATATCGGCAAACGTTATCGCCGTCAGGATGAGATCGGTACTCCGTTCTGCGTGACTTATGACTTCGACTCTGAGACCGACGGCGCAGTGACTGTCCGTGACCGTGATACCATGGAGCAGGAGCGGGTGAAGATCGAAGATCTGAAAGCCTATTTTGAAAAGAAGATGGAGTGGTAATAACGCAGCTCCTGCTGCATCAGCATTGCCTCTGAAAATGAAGAACCGCAGAGACCGTAATGGCCTCTGCGGTTTTTGATTCACAGGAATGACCTGTGAGACGAAAAGCATTCCGTGTTCTGTCATTCACCTTTTTCAAGCGCCAGTGTCCTGGTGGTAAGATCGCAGACTTCGGAAGGTCCGTAGTACTGGATCGCGCCGGGATAGGTATAGGCGGTCTCCACTGCCCAGGTATCCCTGTGTGCTTCGAAATATTTGAAGGGTTTGCCGTCCAGCTCAACAAGAGCTTTACGGATGACCGGCTTGTCCTCGCCGTGTCTTCTTTCCATGTTCATCATCTTGGTGATGGGCATGCCGCCGGCGGTCCATTCCTCAGCAGGCTTCGACAGGTTGGCGACTTTGGAGAGATATCCGTTGTAGCCGTACTGGATCAGCATAAATGCGTTGTAGCCGAGAGAGTAGCAGTAGTCAGCGTCAAAGTTGGACGGGAATGCGCATCTTCCTTCATAACCGAAGAAGTGATGCAGAGCGCTGAACTTGCCGTTATAGGTACCGGCTTTACGGCGCTCTTCCAGTTTCGCCTTGACCAGAGCGGAGAAGAGTTTCTCGGACTCGATCAGGGATACCTGTACGTTGCCGTGAGGATCTCTCTCAAGGAACAGCTGCTGCTGGATGCTTTCCGGAAGGATCGCGAATACAGCCATGGATTCCTTTGTGAGGCCTTTTTCAATGAAGGCATACTTCTCAGCCCAGGTTCCGAGTGCGTTGAAGGCCTGGGCATTGCTGCCTGCCAGAAGCTCGTTGATCTCCTGGATCAGAACGGAGAATTCAGGAACGAATTCGACCACGCCTTCCGGAATGATCGCCACACCGAAATTCATTTTGTTTGCGGCTCTCTTTTCAACAGCGTCCGCGATGTAATCCGCGATCTGGGAAAGGGACATTTTCTTTGCCGCGACCTCTTCGGATACCAGGCAGATATTCGGCTGTGTCTCAAGTGCGCATTCCAGAGCGACATGGGATGCGCTGCGGCCCATAACCTTTATGAAATGCCAGTATTTCTTGGCGGAATTACAGTCTCTTTCGATGTTGCCGATCAGCTCACTGTAGGTCTTGGTGGCGGTATCGAAACCGAAAGAGCATTCGATATCGTCATTCTTAAGGTCGCCGTCGATGGTCTTCGGGCATCCGATCACCTGAACGCCGGTCTCATGTGCCGCAAAGTACTCGGCAAGAACAGCAGCGTTGGTATTGGAATCGTCACCGCCGATGATCACAACAGCGGTCAGACCGTGCTTTTTCGCGACCTGAGCTGCCACTGCGAACTGTTCCTCAGTCTCCAGTTTGGTCCTGCCGGAACCGATGATATCGAAACCGCCGGTGTTGCGGAACTGATCGATATATGCATCGTCGAATATCAGGTAATCATCCTCAAGAAGTCCGCTGGGGCCGCCCTTGAAGCCATACAGTACGTTTTCGCTGTTCGTGGCCTTCAGTGCGTCATACAGACCGCACACGACGTTGTGTCCGCCCGGAGCCTGTCCGCCGGAGAGGATCACACCGACGACCTGTTTTTTTGCAGCAGAGGTGTTCGCGCCTTTTACAAAGGTGATCTCCTTTTTGCCGTAGGTGTTGGGGAACAGTGCTTTGATCTTATCCTGATCGGCTACACTCTGGGTCGCTTCGCCTTCCTGTACGGAAATCTCAGCAATGCCGCCGCGGAGCATTCCGGGGAGCTTCGGAACGTATTTCAGACGTTCTTTCTGAAGTGGGGAAATAACCATAACGATCTCCTTCTTTCTTTAAGATATATGATTTATTATGAGCTTTTATCATGCTAAAACATTTTTGACCGATTGTAAATACCTGCAGCCGTAAATTTCAAGAAAATCCCTTGACGCAAACGTCCTATATGTTAAAATAAATTTCAGAAATACGTTTTTTTTTCTTTCTTCTGTACAGGAGTTATTCTGATGCTTAAATGCATGAAATTTATTTTCATTTTGATCTGATCGTGCTTTTTGGCATCAGGCGGAAAGTGTAAAGAAAAACAGACGTATACTGTTACTGTCAACCGGAAAATGGAGGATTTGAGAATGGCAAACAAATGGGTGTACATGTTCACCGAAGGCAATGCAGGAATGCGTAATCTCCTGGGCGGCAAAGGCGCGAATGTAGCTGAAATGACCAATCTGGGACTGCCTGTACCGCAGGGCTTCACGATCACGACGGAAGCCTGCACACAGTACTATGAGGACGGCCGTACGATCAACGATGAGATCATGGGGCAGGTATGGGAAGGTGTTGAAAAGATGGAAGAGATCACCGGCAAAAAGTTCGGTGACAAGGAGAATCCGCTTCTGGTCTCTGTACGTTCCGGTGCAAGAGCTTCCATGCCCGGTATGATGGACACGATCCTGAACCTTGGTCTGAATGAGGATGTTGTTGAAGTGCTTTCCGCAAAATCCGGAAACCCCCGCTGGGCATGGGACTGCTATCGCCGTTTCATCCAGATGTTCTCCGATGTGGTCATGGAAGTCGGCAAGAAGCATTTCGAGGAACTGATCGACGAAATGAAGGCCAAAAAAGGTGTGACTCAGGATGTGGAGCTTACCGCTGACGACCTGAAAGAGCTGGCAAATCAGTTCAAGGCTGAATATAAGGAAGTGCTCGGACAGGATTTCCCGACGGATCCGAAGATTCAGCTCGTGGAAGCCATCAAGGCAGTGTTCCGCAGCTGGGACAACCCCAGAGCAAACGTATACCGCAGAGACAATGATATCCCGTATTCCTGGGGAACTGCCGTTAATGTACAGATGATGGCATTCGGAAATATGGGAGAGACCTCCGGCACAGGCGTTGCGTTTACACGTAATCCTGCCACCGGTGAGAAGAAGCTGATGGGTGAATTCCTTCTGAATGCCCAGGGCGAAGACGTGGTTGCCGGTATCCGTACCCCGCAGAAGATCGACCAGCTGAAAAACGTGATGCCGGAAGTGTTTGAGCAGTTTACGGATATCTGCCAGAAGCTGGAAAACCACTATCGCGACATGCAGGATATGGAGTTTACCATTGAAGACAAGAAGCTGTATATGCTTCAGACCAGAAACGGCAAGCGTACTGCGAAGGCTGCTCTGAAGATCGCCTGCGACCTTGTGGATGAAGGAATGATCTCCGAACAGGAAGCGGTCGTGATGATCGATCCCAGAAATCTGGACACTTTGCTGCATCCGCAGTTTGATGCCGACGCCCTGAAGGTCGGACGTCTCATGGCCCGCGGCCTTGCTGCTTCACCGGGTGCTGCCTGCGGTCAGATCGTATTCACGGCAGATGATGCCAAGGCATGGAAGCATGCCGGCAAGAAGGTCGTACTTGTCCGTCTGGAGACCTCTCCGGAGGATATCGAAGGCATGAAGGATGCGGAAGGTATCCTGACTGTCCGCGGCGGAATGACCTCCCACGCAGCCGTTGTTGCCCGCGGCATGGGTACCTGCTGCGTATCCGGCTGCTCTGACATTACAATGGATGAAGCCCGCAAGGTCTTCACAATGGGCGGTAAGGATTATCACGAGGGAGATATCATCTCCATCGACGGTTCCACCGGCTGTGTTTATGACGGCGCGATCCGTACAGTGGATGCGCAGATCGTCGGCGAATTTGAGCGCATCATGGCATGGGCAGACAAGTACCGCACCATGAAGGTCCGCACCAATGCCGATACTCCGGCAGATGCAAAGAAGGCAGTCAAGCTTGGCGCAGAAGGCATCGGACTTTGCCGTACCGAGCATATGTTCTTTGAGACTGACCGTATCGAAGCGTTCCGTGAGATGATCGTTTCCGAGACCCAGGAAGAGCGTGAAGCCGCACTGGCCAAGATCCTTCCTGTTCAGGAATCCGACTTTGAGAAACTCTTCGAAGCTCTGCAGGGCAACCCGGTGACCATCCGTTTCCTGGATCCGCCTCTGCATGAATTCGTTCCCACCGAGGAAGAAGATATCCGCAAACTGGCGAATGCACAGCACAAGACCATGCAGTCCATCCGCAACATCGTTGATTCGCTGCATGAGTTCAACCCGATGATGGGTCACCGCGGCATCCGCCTTGCAGTCACCTATCCGGAGATCGCGAAGATGCAGACCAGAGCTGTCATCCGTGCAGCCATCAACGTACAGAAGAGACATCCGGACTGGCATGTGAATCCGGAGATCATGATCCCGCTTGTAGTGGACAACAAGGAACTTGAATACGTTAAGAAGCAGGTCGTTGAGACAGCTGAGGAAGAGATCAAGGCTGCGGGCATTGAGCTTGACTATGAAGTAGGTACCATGATCGAGATCCCGCGTGCAGCTCTGACGGCAGATGAGATCGGCAAGAGCGCAGACTTCTTCTGCTTCGGAACGAACGATCTGACGCAGATGACTTACGGCTTCTCCCGTGATGATGCAAGCAAGTTCCTGACCGAATATTATAATGCCAAGATCTTTGAAAACGATCCGTTTGCAAAACTTGACCAGAACGGTGTAGGAAAGCTCATGGAGATCGCGATCGAACTCGGCAAGAAGTCCAATCCGAAGCTGCACATCGGTATCTGCGGCGAGCACGGCGGAGATCCGTCTTCTGTTGAATTCTGCAACAAGATCGGTCTGGATTATGTATCCTGCTCACCGTTCCGTGTACCGATCGCAAGGCTGGCAGCAGCTCAGGCAGCGATCAAACAGGCGAAATAATATTTAAAGACTTGTGATGCGCGTTTTGCGCGGATAATGCAAGGCCGGCTGCCCGGATCTGTTCCGGCAGCCGGCAAAGGTTTCTGTTTTGTTTTCATTTCATTTAGCAGGAGGAAAAGAGATGAGGAAAACAGTCAAGACAGCAGGTGCTTTGCTCGGATCACTGGTTCTTGCCGGTGCACTTTCCATAAGTGCTTTTGCCATGACGGATGGTACCTATACTGCCGCTGCCATGGGAATGGACGGGGATGTGACAGTGGAGCTGACAGTTGAAGGCGATGCGATCACCGATGTGAAAGTAGATGTATCCGGAGAGACCCCGGGCATCGGCGCCGAGATCGGTGACACCGTAATACAGCAGATTCTGGATGCACAGAGTGCCGAGATCGACGGTGTTGCAGGTGCAACGGTTTCTTCTGATGCGGTTCGCGCTGCAGTGACAGACGCCCTGGCACAGGCATCCGGCGAAGCAGCCGATACGGATGCGGAGCTTGCCTTTACACCCGGAACCTATACGGAAACCACCAGTGGTTATAATGGCCCGGTGGAGATCGCCGTAACATTTGATGAGACGAATGTTACCGGTATCGAAGTAGTGAACAGTGCTGAGACCGCACAGGTCGGCGAACGGCACCGGCATTGACGGCGTTGCAGGCGCGACCTTCACGACCCGTGCCCTGAAGGAGGCTGTGAATACAGCTGCCGAGGAGGCAGGAGCCACCAATCTTTCCGCATTCACATCCAATACCATCGAAGTGACTGCACAGGATCCCATCGAGGGCACCTGGGATGTGGTCGTTGTCGGAGCAGGCGGCGCAGGTATTGCTGCTGCAGCCCAGGCAGCACAGGATGGAAATACGGTCCTCGTGATCGAAAAGAACGCGCAGGTCGGCGGCAATACGCTGGTTTCCGGTGGACAGTATCAGTCTGTTATGCCGTATCTTGTATGGGATCCCGAGGATCCGGATGCTGAGACCGGCGTTGGCTTTGACGGCCAGACTTACAACAAGGTGAAGTCCGTACAGGGCTGCATCAACGAACTGAAGATGATTCTTGACTGGAATGAGGAGCCGTTTGACGCGGATTATTATGTTGAGAATGAGTTCGTAGCAGGCGATGCTGCCGAACTTTCCAAACATGGTGTTCATGAGGAATATCTTCCGATCCTGCAGGATCTGAAGAAAGAGATTCAGGCATACCTTGACTGGGCACAGCCTCAGCTGGATGCAGGAGTTCCCGAGAATCAGCTTACTCTGTTTTCAACGCTTAACCTTCACATTTTCCAGACCTACTACGGCGGACTTCGTCAGAGTGCGGACAAGACCCAGTGGATCTACGGTGATGTGGATCTGGTGAAGCAGTTCATCGAGGACGGCCAGGATCTGAAGCCGTGGCTGGAGTCCATGGGTTCCACCTTCATCGAAGATACCCAGCCGACTCTGATCGGTGCACTGTGGTACAGAGAAAACGAATTCATCGGCGCAAATGTGGATACCGACGGTGACGGTGAGACTGAAGAGTACGGCGGCCGCTGGGGAACCTACTTTGTAGCTCCGATGACTGCGTTCCTGCAGGCCAATGAGGAGAACACGATCATGACCCGCACGACGGCTCAGTCCCTG
>CACZZH010000010.1 GCA_902785635.1 uncultured Lachnospiraceae bacterium | reverse complement strand
ATCGGGGGAGTAGGGAATATTATGAGAAGCTGCCGCTTCCTGATATAGGACTCACGAAATCGCTTTCAGCGATTTTGTTCGTTATCTTATCGGTTCCCTCCGGGAACCAGCAGCTTCGCTGCTTCCGATAAATATATCATAAGAAGCTTTCGCTTCCTGTATATAGACTCGCGAAAACGTTTGGAACGTTTTTGCTCGTTATCTTATCGGTTCCCTCCGGGAACCAGCAGCTTTGCTGCTTCCGATAAGATATGTTACCGCTCTTCGCGGAAGTACGCCAGTCCCAGACTTGCCGGGGGCTGGTTTTCCTTTTTGCGCCGCAGGCTGGTGAGGACCAGTACGAAGATGGTCACCAGGTAGGGGAGCATTTTGAAGATCTCCTGCATGGCCTGGCCGAGCGGAACGTAGGTGAACATGATATACAGTCCGCCGAATAGAATGGAACCCCAGATCGCTCTTGCTGGTTTCCAGGTGGCAAAGATCACGAGTGCTACAGCGAGCCATCCGCGGTCGCCGAAGCCGTTGTTCTGCCAGGTTCCGCCCAGATATTCCATTACAAAATACATGCCGCCCAGTCCGCTGATCATTCCGCCGATGCAGGTAGCCAGATACTTATAGCGCGTCACGTTAATGCTGGCTGCATCGGCTGCGGCCGGATTTTCTCCGACTGCCCGCAGGTTAAGACCTGTGTGTGTACGGGTAAGGAAGAAAGTGGCAGCAAGAGCGATCACAACGGACAGGTAGGTCAGGAAACCATAGGAAAAGAAGATCTGGCCGATGATTCCCAGATGGTCCGAAAGAAACGGGATCTTCGTGCGGAATGCCTGTCCGGTGGCATATACGGTAGTCTGCCCCACGATGCCGGTGATACGGGAGAAGGAACCGCCCAGGAAATTTCCGAAGCCCACACCGAATGTAGTCAGTGCAAGACCGGATACGTTCTGATTGGCTTTCAGGGTTATCGTCAGGACGCAGTAGATCAGGGCACCGATCAGGGAGAACAGCAGACATCCGATCATGGCACACACAATGCCCAGAAAGCCGATCGGGGAATCTGTGCTGTGTTCATACAGAAAAGCGCCTGCAAGACTGCCGATGGCACCCATGTACATGATGCCGGGGATACCCATATTCAGGTTGCCGCTTTTTTCTGTAAGGATCTCTCCGGTAGCACCGTAAAGGAGCGGCACACCCTGGGTAATGGATCGCTGGACAAAGGTGACAGAAAAGATATTTTTAAAGATTGCCCATAAGAAGCTCATGCCTGTCCCTCCTTTCCTGTACTGCTTTCGTTCTTATCATGATGCCTTCCGAGGATCACCCGGTAATTGACAAAGAACTCACTGCCGAGAATAAAGAACAGGATGATTCCTGTGATCACTTCCGAGGCAGACTCATTGAGTTTGAATTCACTTGCGATCTGGATGGCTCCGTTGCTCATGAACGAAAGGAAGAAGGATACAATGATCATGATAAAGGGATTGAACTTTGCCAGCCACGACACAATGATGGCGGTAAAGCCTCTTCCTCCGGCGGTACTGGTGGAGATCGTAT
The DNA here is from genome assembly GCA_902785635.1 of uncultured Lachnospiraceae bacterium. Classification (GTDB taxonomy): domain Bacteria; phylum Bacillota; class Clostridia; order Lachnospirales; family Lachnospiraceae; genus Merdiplasma. Next base: position 26,760 of record CACZZH010000010.1, on the reverse strand, counting down.
GAGAGCTTCCGGATACCATGAAGAACCCGGTCAGGCCGCAGATCGCTCCGGAGAGAGCCATTGTACGGATCGTAACGAGACGTACATTCACACCGGCATAACGGGCGGTATTTGTACTTTCTCCTACCAGGGAGATCTCATACCCGTGCTTCGTGTACTTCAGGTAGATATACATTCCTATGGTGAGAAGCAGGACCAGAAGTACGATAATGCTGTAATTGGATTTTCCGAACAGGCCTTCCATAAAGGAGGTGGAGATCCAGCCTGCTTTTGTATCGGAATTGATGGTTCCGATGGTGCCGCTTCCTTTCTTTGCCTCCCAGACGATACTGAAGAAGGAGGTCAGCTGGATCGCGATATAGTTCATCATCAGGGTGAACAGGGTCTCGTTGGTGCCCCAGATGGCCTTGAATACGGCGGGAACCAGTCCCCACAGCATACCTGCGGCAAGGCTGGCTGCGATAATGGCGACGAACAGCAGGAAGGGAGATATCCCTCCGCAATAGCGCATTACGGCGGCGGTGGCAATACCGCCCACAAGGATCTGGCCTTCCGCACCGATATTCCAGAAGCGCATCTTGAAGGCCGGAGTAATAGCGAGGGCAATGCTCAGCAGGATCGCGGTATCACGCAGCGTGCTCCAGGTCCTGCGTGACGTACCGACCGCACCGTCCACCAGACTTTTGTATACCGCCGCCGGATTGCTCCGGGTCACGAGAAAAATGAAAAGTGCGCAGACGATCAGAGAAAGTCCGGCCGCAATGACGCGGATGCCAAGTCTTCTCCAAAGCGGAAGCTCATCACGTCTCACCACACGAGCAAAGGGTTCTTTGGCAGCAGATTTTCCATTCATGATGTGATCACTCCTCCCCGTGTGTAGTCATCAGCAGGCCGACTTCTTCTTTGCTGGCGGTCCGTGCATCCAGAATACCGGATACATGTCCTCCGCAGAGTACCAGGATACGGTCTGAGAGTGCAAGCAGTACATCGAGATCCTCACCGACATAGATGACGGCGACGCCCTTGGCCTTCTGTTCGTTCAGCAGCTGATAGATCAGCATGGAAGTATTGATATCAAGACCCCGGACTGCATAGGCTGTCATGAGAAGGTGCGGCGCAGTGGCGATCTCACGGCCGACCAGGACCTTCTGGACATTTCCGCCGGAAAGACGGCGCACCGGTGTGTTCAGACCGGGGGTGACGACCCCGAGGGAACTGCGGATCTTTTCTGCCAGATCACGGGGCTTTTTTCTTTCCATGAGTGTATGGAACGGTCCCTCACGGTAGGAACGGATCAGCATGTTTCCGGTCATGCCCATGTCGCCGTTCAGTCCCATGCCGAGACGGTCTTCCGGAACAAAGGAGAGGGCTACACCGGCCTGCTTTATTGCCAGAGGATCCATACCCTTCAGATCGGTGGGAGTATCTGACGAGGGACTGGTATACAGGATCTGTCCCTCGCACTCATGAAGACCTGCGATGGCTTCAAGAAGCTCCCGCTGTCCGCTTCCGGCCACGCCGGCAATACCCAGGATCTCCCCGGTATAGGCGGTGAAATTCACATCGTCCAGCGCCTTGACTCCATATTTATCGTAACAGGTAAGGTGGCTCACCTTCAGGCATTCTTTCGGATCAACAGGCAGCGGGCGGTCGATGTCCAGCGATACCCGCTCACCCACCATCATGTCGGAAAGAGACTGACGGGTCGCCTCACTGGTGAGAACCGTTCCGATATATTTTCCTTTTCGCAGAATCGCGACCCGGTCGGAAAGGGAGAGTACTTCCTGAAGTTTATGGGTGATGATAATGATCGACTTTCCGTCTTCCTTCATTTTGCGAAGAACGTCAAACAGGTGATCCGTTTCCTGTGGTGTCAGAACGGCGGTCGGTTCATCCAGAATCAGGATCGATGCTCCGCGGTAGAGCATTTTTACGATCTCTACGGTCTGCTTTTCAGAGACGGACATATCATAGATCTTACGGTTCAGATCCAGATGAAAGCCATACCGGTCGATCAGCGACTGGATCCCGGCACTGACAGCCTTCATGTTGATCATACCGGACTGGCCATCCATTCCCAGGATTATATTCTCTGCAGCCGTAAAAACATCGATCAGTTTGAAATGCTGATGGATCATGCCGATCCCCAGTTCATAGGCATCCTTCGGCGACCGGATCACGACCTCTTTCCCATTTACAAAGATCTGTCCGTGATCGGGAAAATAGATGCCGGAAAGCATATTCATAAGCGTTGTTTTTCCGCTTCCGTTTTCACCCAGCAGGGAGAGGATCTCACCCTGGCGCACCGAAAGAGAGATATTCTCGTTGGCGGCAACCTTGCCGAAATATTTGCTGATGCCGCGCAGTTCGATGGCATACTTTTCACCGGAAGAGGGGGATATGTTTTCGCGCGATTGTGTCATGGATTTTTCCTTAATTGATGAAAGAAGGCTGCTGTGTTGCGCAGCAGCCCTGAGATGTTACTGTTTCCGTGACGAAAGGTCCGGGGAAACACAGAACGGATCTGTGTTTTTAGAATACCTGGTTCAGCTCGACAACACCGTCGATCACGAAGGAGAAAGCAGGAGCGGATCCGATCTCGGATTCCATAAAGTAGCCATCCTCGTTGATATATTCGATTCCGTTGAAGCCTTCCAGATCAGCAGTAGAGGTGATGGTCTCGCCGTTTACGGTCCAGGTGGAAGTATCGAATACATGGAGCAGTCCTTCAGTGATGGCATTCCAGGTATCCTCAACCTTTTCCTGTGTTCCTTCTGCAACAGACTCGCCCAGATCGGTGATCCATACAGCGCCCTGATCATAACCCTGGCACCAGTCGGTATCGATGGTCTCGCCATCCAGGATGCACTGTGCAGCGTAGGTGTAGTACGGAGCCCATTTGATGGAGGCAGAGGTCAGGTGGCAGGTAGGAGCTACATCAAGCATACCAACGTTGTATCCGACATGGGGAACGCCTGCAGCTTCACATGCTGTGGCGGCACCGGTGGTGTCAGCGTGCTGGCTGATCAGTGCGCAGCCGTCAGCGATCAGAGCATCAGCGGTCTCTTTTTCAAGTGCCTGATCTGCCCAGGAGCCGGTATATTTTACTTCCATGGTGACATTCGGGAATTCGCTGCGAAGGCCAAGCAGGAAGGAGGTATAACCGGAGATCACTTCTGCGTAGGAGTAAGCGCCGACATATCCGATCTTGATGGAGCCGTCTTCTGCATAGTTCTCTTCCTTAAACTGTCCGTTGGCTTCCATTTCCGCCAGTTTCATTCCGGCTACGACGCCCGATACATAACGGGACTCGTAAACGGCGGTGAAATAGTTGTGCATGTTTTCCAGTCCGGAAAGGGCTGCCTGATAACCGGTAGCATGGCAGAACTGTACATCCGGATACTGTTCAGCAGCTTCGATCATGTAATCTTCGTGGCCGAAGCTGTTTGCAAAAACGATCTGACATCCCTGATCTGCAAGATCCATGGCCTTTTCAGCGCAGGTCTCATCCTCGGGAATATTGAAGATCTCGATAACCTGGTCATCTTCCAGTCCGAGAGCTTCTTTCATCCCTTCGATACCCAGCATATGAGCGTAAGTATAACCTTCCTGCTCGTCGCCGATGTAGATGATACCAACTTTGAGATCTTCCTTGGCAACCGGCTCAGCTGCAGAAGCAGTAAATGCCGCACCGGTGAGGATAGCAGCAGTCATTCCGAGATATGCAAGTTTTTTTGCTGATTTCATACATTCCTCCTGTGTCAGTTTATAATTATAAAACAGGAAAACAATGGCGGGAAAAGACTTCCTCATTATTTTCGCATAATGATACATATATAAGATAACAATGGAGGTGGTCAAAGTCAAATAAAAAATTGCGTAATTACAGGTACGGGAAGGAATATCATTTAACGGGGGAACCGGTCAATGGCACTTGACAAGGACGAAAAAGAAGCGGATGATGGACAAAGGCGAAAAGAGTGTGAAGGAATAAGGAGAACATAATGAGAATAAAACACATCTGCGCCAGTCTTTCTGTACTTGCCGCAGCATTGCTGCTGACGGGAGGGATAGCTGTCAGAGCGGAAAATGCGGCAGAGAATCGTTTTGTATCGATAGCAGACGGTTCAGTTAATATTCGAAAGAAACCTTCCGAAGAAGGAGAGGTCATAGGAAAACTGTATCCGGGCGGAATCGGGACAGTTCTTAAAAAGAAGGATGACAGTGAGTGGGTCTGGATCCGGTCCGGAAGAGTAAGAGGATATATATCAGCAGATCTGATCGCTGACGGGGAGGAAGCAGAAAGCCTGATCGAACAGGCAGGCTACCAGGAGGCGCAGGTCCTGCCCGGGGGAGCTTCGGTCTACTACGATGCGGATGATACGACCGAGGTGGTTGCCGCCCCAGGAGAATCTACTTTCCTTACGGTACTGGAAGAGAACGGGGAGTGGATCAGTGTCCGTACTCCCTTCGGTGTGGAAGGATGGGTAAGGTCTGATCAGGTAAAGCTTTCCACAGTATACAGCACAGCGGAGACACTGGCTGCCGAGGAGGAGCGCCTGGAGAGTATCGAGCAGGCAGATGCAGCTGCAGCACTTGAAAGTGAACTATGGGAAACGGCACAGGAGGCGCTGCTGGCTTCGTCGGAGACAAAAGCAGCTCTGCTGGAAGCCCAGATGAAGGTGGATGAAGTGCAGAACGCTTTCCGGGAAGGCGGGAATGCAGATTCGGCAGTGCAGTCTCTGAGGGAAGCGATCGAAGCAGAAGCAGCTGCGCAGGCGGCAGCGGATCTGGACCAGCTTGACGCAGAGACAAAGGTTGCCCAGGCACAGAAAGCATCCGTTACCGCCCAGGCTGCCGAGAAAGTGGCCGTGGAAGCAGCCCGGAGGGCTCCGAGGGGATCGCAGGGAGCGGATTTTGTGACCTCACGTGACCATTCCATATATATAGAGACTTCGGTCGGCCAGGAACTGGTGAATTATGCATGCCAGTTCGTGGGAAACCCTTATGTATGGGGAGGCGAGAGTCTTACGAACGGCTGTGACTGCTCCGGATTTACCATGCTGGTCTATGCCAGATATGGGATCACGCTGCCGCATTTTGCGCAGTCCCAGGCGATGTACGGCGAGCTTGTGAGTGAAGAGGAACTGGAGCCCGGTGATCTGGTGTTTTTCCAGAACAGTACCGGCTACATCCATCATGTAGCCATCTATATTGGCAACCATTCCATCGTACATGCGGCCAATTCGGTATCCGGCATCTGCTTTTCCAATATTCATTACAGCAGTGACAGAATCATATGCAGGCATCTTCTGACATCATAGAGCATCATCAGAACTGAAACAGGAGAAATCATGGGATTCAGACGAAATATTCAAGAGAAAATATGGAAGATCATCCTGACGGGACTTTGCATGTGTTTTGCGGTATGTATCAGCGTGCAGGCTTCATCTGTTTCGAAATATGTGTCAGTCAGTCTTCCGATGAAGAAGACAGTGACACAGAAGGAGACAGGATATGAATTCAATGAGAAGACCGGACATGCGACCTGGACATATTATCGATATAAAGTGGTTATACCGGGGGAAGGCCTGTTGAAAGTCGTGCTTGGGAAGGGATCAAGCAGGGTCTCGGGACTGAGCCTGAGTATGTACAGCAGTGCCGATTCGGAGGATATTCTGGATGACTGGTTCTTCAGCGGGAAAAAGAAGCAGACCGTTCTCATTCCCGTAAGCAGGGGGGTCTGTTATTTCTCAGGGGCGGCAAAGTCAAAAATGAGATTTACTTTCACTGCTGTAAAGCCCGGCAGTAACTATTGCGCACAGCGCGCAGTATCTTTGAAGAGGGGAGTAAAGGCGAAGATCTGCCAGACACCGGGATATGATTATTCCAGGTGGTACAAAATCAAACTGACCAGAAAACAGAAAATATCTTTCTGGAGTGATCAGGGAAATTTTGTTTTGCTTACGGATTCTCATAAGATACCCATAGAAGTGGAATCTTCCGGCTCTAAAAGCACGAAATATACATCGGTGAATGCAGTTCCGGCAGGGACGTACTATCTTTGCATGAGATCAGGCGGGCCGGATGAAATACTCTATTCAAACCGGTATTATTACACAACGATCTACTGGAAATAGGACCGGTTGTGCTGTATAATCGAAAAAGCAGATAAACGGTACTATATGAAATAATAAGGGGAGACACAGTTTGTATCAGACAGGGAGACATAAGAAAAGGCATTGCCTTACGGCAGAGATGCTTTTTGGGTTTTTTGTGCTGATTTTTAGTCTGTCACTTACCGGCTGCGGAAGTGACAAGGCAAAAAAGAATAATTTGTATATGTACGAGGGAATGTCCGAACTTACGCCGGAAGAGGCCGAAGCGCTCGCAAGAAAGGAAGCGGCAAAGGAAGCACTGGCGGGACTGGGAGATCAGGAATCGCTGGCCGGACTTGCTTCAGACGGGAAATGGGTAATGGATGAACCTGCGGATCAGGGCTGGTCTCTGTCGCAGGCTGCTCCGTTTTTCATGAGGATCCGTTTTGACCGCAGCAACGAGATGCTGATGGAAGATCAGACCGGCATGTGGCGGCGTACCTATAAGGGAAACTATCTGTGGGACACGGATGCGGTATACGAATATGTCAGGGGGCTTCAGGCAAAGTACGACTCGGAACCCGGGAAGGTGACATTTACTACCCATGACGGCAGGCAGCTGCTGTTTGATTCTCCGAACTGCGGATGGCATATGGATGTGGATCAGACCGTGCAGGCACTGAAAGCGGCCGCGGAAGCGGGTGAAGAGGTGATGGATCCTGTATGGAGCAGCGGACTCGTATACTGTGCATCCAACGGAGTGGGAAAGAAATACGTGGAAGTGGATATTCCGTCACAGAAAGTATTTCTGTTTGAGGATGACCGGCTGGTACTGGAGACGGACTGTGTCACAGGGCAGAAGGGAGTCAGCGAGACGACTCCGGGCGTATATCAGGTAATGTATAAGGCAAGCCCGTCCGTTCTGAAGGATGAGGATATCTACGGGAATAAATATGAACAGCCGGTGGAATACTGGATCTCTTTCAATTATTCACAGGGTATGCATGACGCTCTTTGGAGATACGATTTCGGAAGGGATATCTATCTGACCTACGGTTCCCATGGATGTGTCAATCTTCCGCTTGATGCGGCAAAAACCATCTATGAAGAAGTATATAATTATTATCCTGTCGTGGTATATGATGAGACGATACCGGGAGTTGACTCACCTCCGGCACTCTCTCAGATGCCCTCACAGATGCCCGCACAGCCGGAAACGGAACCGGATAGTACCGATGCTTCAGGTACCGTCACTTTCGCGGGTCTTCCGGACGGAACGCTGAAAGGATAGGATATTTGGACAGAAGCGCCTGCTGAAGTATTCACAGCGGGCGCTTCCTTAATTGAACATTAAGAAATTGCAAGGAAGATCTGCAGGGAAGCGGATAAGAGTTCGTGTTATACTATCAGGAAAAAGAACAGGAATGATCCAGTGCAGTTCCGGCAGGGGACTGCAGCGAGAGGTGGAATATGAGAAGGGGCGTAGTGGTTGCCCTGCTGATGGCCTGTGCGGCCGGAGCGGGGGGAGGCATCTGGTATCAGATCGCGTTAAACAGGCAGCAGAACAACATGTCTGCCCAGAAAACCGAAGCAGTTTCGGCTGCAGGGATCGCAGATACGTATCTTGCAGCCGCCATATCTTCAGCCAGTCAGCGCTCGGGTATTGCAAAATATGCAGTAACTGTGGAGCGTCAGGAGACCCGGAAGATCACTTCCAGCAGCAGCAGAAAAGTTGCCGAGGTGCTTGTGAAGGTCGGTGATGCTGTGAAGGAAGGCACAGCTTTGATGCGTTATGACGATGAAAACGACGAGATGACCATCCAGTCTCATGAATATGAGATCGAGAAGATGAAGCTGGACATCGAGACCAGGAATATGAGCATTCAGAAGGCGGAGGCAGAGCTTCCGAAGCTGAAGGATCTGGATCTGGAGGAGAGAAAGATTCAGATCCAGCAGACCAGGAATGCGATTCTGATGGATGAGTATAATATCGAAGCCAGGGAGAAGAATATCGAGACACTGCGCCAGATGACCAGTGAGAAAGAGGTCAAGAGCAAATATGACGGTATTGTCACAAAGATCCAGAAGGGGAACGGAGATTCGGATTCAGATTCGGATTTTGATTCGGACAGTGACTCTTCGGATTTGAGCCAGTATACGATCACCATTGCAGAGTCATCCAATCTGCTCCTGAAAGGCACCGCCACAGATGCGAATATTGCGAACATCTTTCAGGGACAGAGTGTGGTCGCCTATTCCCGCGTGGATCCGTCAGTCTGCTGGTTTGGTATGATCAGTAAGGTCAAAAAACCCGGTGAAGACAAGAACAAGTCCTCATCCGATGAAGAATACAGTGATTCGGGAAGCAGTTCCGGGTCAGGAAATTACACTTATTATGTGGAACTGGAATCGGAGGATGGCCTGCTTGTCGGGCAGCATCTTTATATGGAGCCGGATGTCGGTCAGACCGGCAGGGAGGAAGGTCTCTGGATCGGCGAAGAGTATGTTTTCTCTGAGGATGGACAGGCTTATGTATGGGTGGAGAACACCTCCAACCGCATCGAGAAAAGGGCTGTCACCATATCTTCCCCGGATGATTATGGTAAAGTCCGGATCGAGGAAGGTCTGGACAAGCTGGAATATATAGCTGAGAATAACGGCATTGTAAAAGAAGGCATGCGTACCAGACATGCGGAAGAAATCGCAGCTGCATCCAACCAGCAGGGTGCTTCCCCGAATACATCCAACATCGGTGTCTATGAGGATGAAGAGTTTGAAGAAGGCGGCGAACCGGACTTTGACTTTGAAGCGGACGACTGGGAACTCGGCGATACCTTCCTGAACTTTGAAGATGACGGAGGCGATTATGACGACGGCGGCGACTGGGATGCGGGCGATGACTTTGACGACGGCGGCGACTGGGATGCGGGTGACGACTTTGACGACGGCGGCGACTGGGAGGCAGATGACGACTGGGATGACGAATAAAAGATAAAAAACGATACAGGGAGCAGGATGACACCTGCTCCCTCTTTTTCATTATTCCTTTACAAACCGGTCCAGTGATGCCAGAGCGCCGGGCAGAATGAACAGGATCAGCACAATGGCACAGGCTGCTCCTTTTGAGATCGTGTGACAGATCTGACCGATGGCCGGATTGGAGAAGGCATAGCCCAGAATGAGCGTTGCCACGACCATAATGCTGCCGGAAGTCAGAATGGTATTGATGGAATTCGTATAGCTTCCGAGAAGCGCTTCCGGGATATCCCCGGAACGGCGCAGCTCCCGGTAATAGCTTGTGAACAGGATCGCATAGTCGATCGTAGCGCCCATCAGGATGCTCTGTACGACGAGCAGCGCCAGGTAGTAAATGGAGAACCCCTGAAGACGGATGATCACCATGGTGGCGTACACCGCAGTCTGGATCAGGAGCACCAGAATGGCAGGGATGACGAAGGAACGGAAAGTGATCAATACGACGAGGAACACGGCTCCTGCAGTGAGCAGGGTGATACGGTTCTGCTCATCGCTGAAGGTCTTTGTCATTTCCCATCCCATCGGACTGTTTCCGATCAGGTAAAAGGAACCGGACAGATCTTTGCCGAGATCTTCATTCAGCTGCTCAATAAAATCAAATGTTTCGGGGGCATCCAGCGGCAGAGTGGTGGAGACCGCCATCAGGGAATGATTTGTTCCCAGCAGCTGTCTTCTGGCGTCATCCAGGAGTTCCTGCGCATCCTCCAGCAGGGAGAGCGTGTCTTCTCCGAGCAGAGTCCGGAACATGCTGTTGCTGTCCAGAAGATTCTGTGCTGTTGCAAGGAGATCAGGAACGCTGATAACGGCATCTTCCGGCTTTCCCAGATAGAGCAGGTCCACTGCTGCTTCCGGTACAGATACACCCATGGTGGAGGCGATCGTGGGCAGCAGGTCTTTCATTTCCGCAGCCGTGAAAGACCGTCCGATCGTAGTAGACCAGGTGTTTACGCTGTATACGGACGGATCCTTTTCGAGCGACGGGGCAAACTTTGCTATGGCATCCTCATCCTCATTGGAGTAGAGCACGATGATGGGATTCAGGGACGGAAATACCTTGTCGATCTTTCCTGTGGGATTGAAGGCAAAGGAAATACCGGTACCGCTCTTGAGAAGAAATCCGGCTGTGAACAGCACTGCCATGACGATCAGAACAGGGAAGCGAAGCCGGTACTCCAGCTTCGCAAGCGCAGCCATACGCGGCCGCGGTGATCTTTTCGCTGTGCGGCGGATCAGAGAGTCAAACTTCAGAATCAGCATGGGCAGCAGTGTGAAGATACAAAGCATGCTGCACAGCACACCCTTGGCCAGGACGAATCCCATATCCTTTCCGATCCGGAAACTCATGAACACAAGAGCCAGGAGACCGACGATCGTTGTGAAAGAACTGCTTGCGATGGCGCTGAACGCGTTGATGAGAGCGTGCGCCATTGCGGTCTCTTTTGCCGCAGAGGGATCAGAGATGCGTTCCTGCCGGTACCGGTTCATCAGAATAACGGAATAATCCAGGGATAGGATGAGCTGCAGGATGGCAGCGACTGACCAGGTCGTATCGGACATCCCTCCTGAAAAATAGGAAGTGCCGGAGTTGACAATGATCGCTGCACCGATCACAAGCAGGGTGAAAAACGGCTCCACCCAGGATTCGCCCATGACCAGTAGAATCGCTACGACGATCACGATGGCGAGGGCAACGATCCACATGGGAAGCTCTCCGCCCGGGTCATCCACAGACACGACCATATCATAGTCCTTATAATTTGCTGCGAGTGCCTGCCGGATACTTCGCATCTGAGACGACTTGTATCCATAACCGGTACTGAGTTTATACAGGGAATGTGTGCCGTCCTCATAACGGGCATCCAGGGACCCGTAGTCTACGCTGTCCACGTATTCAATTGAAGAAAGAGAATCACGCATTTCCTCCCGCTCCTGAGGGGACAGGCCGGTAAACATCACGCGTATGGTACTTGGATTTTCCATTTCCGGAAATTCTTCTGCCAGGATATCGATCCCCTGTTTCATCTGGGAATCGAAAGGCAGATATTCCGTCATGTCGGTATGAATCGGAACAAACGGGATCAGAACGGCGCAGGCCACAGTGAGGGCCAGCATGATTCCGGCGATCAGGTTCCGCCGGCGGACCAGTATGCCTGCAATCCTTTTGATGAGTCTGCCAGTCATGATACCTCCTTTGATTATTTGAACAGTTCTGTCATTACATGGGGTTTTGAAAGATGATCTGTTTTTACCTTACAACAGATCCGTCAGGTGCGCAAACCATTTTGCATATTCCTTACGAAATCTTTATCCGGCACGCAATGACTGCAGCACACCCGTCGTCCATCGCCTTCTTGTACTGAACGGCTGGCTGGAACATATGACATCTCTTAGCTGAGGCGGACTGTACAGTATACATCAGAAATACTAAGATCCTTTTTGATGCTGATGACAGAATTAAGTGTAAGAAAAGGCCGCTGAAGCTTGCTAGGTCACTTCCGATGGTGTAAAATAGAATACTGGATAAACGTTTTTTGGCAGAATCTCGTATAAGATTATTCTGCCGGGAAGGGGAATATATGAAAAAAACCACATCAGCAAAGAAGACAAAAACAAACGTTTCGGCGGCAAAGAAGAGAACGTCAGAGCAGGTAAAAACGGCTGCAGCTCCGAAAAAGAGTGCTTCCGGCAAAGGAGCTCCCGCAGCGAAGGAGGCTCCCGTGCAGGAATTCAGCGTATTTGTGACCGAGCTGGATCAGTATCTGTTTGGCCAGGGCGTTCACTATGATATCTATCGGAAAATGGGTGCGCATAAAGCTGTTAAGGACGGGCAGGAAGGTGTTTATTTTGCTGTGTGGGCACCTCATGCCGAAGCTGTTCATGTGATCGGAAGTTTTAACGGCTGGAATGAGGAGAGCCATCCGATGACGAAGCTTGGTCCGGTAGGGATCTATGATCTCTTTATTCCGGAAGCGAAAGTCGGCGATATGTATAAATACCTGATTACCGCGCAGGACGGAAGGAAGCTTTATAAAGCAGATCCGTTTGCCAATCAGGCGGAATTCCGCCCCGGTACGGCGTCCATTATTGCCGATCTGTCCGATATCACCTGGACGGATGATGAATGGATGAAAAAGCAGGAGGAGTTTAAGCAGGACGAAAGTCCCATTGCGATCTATGAGGTCCATCCGGGCAGCTGGATGAAGCATCCGCACGGACCGGATGAAGCAGGTTTTTACAATTACCGTCTTTTTGCGGACCGCTGTGCGGAATATGTTAAGAAGATGGGTTATACGCATGTAGAGCTGATGGGAATCGCAGAGCATCCGTTTGACGGATCCTGGGGCTATCAGGTCACCGGTTACTACGCACCGACTTCCCGTTACGGGACACCGCAGGATTTTGCATATATGGTCAACCGTTTCCATGAAAACGGCATCGGGGTGATCCTCGACTGGGTTCCGGCTCATTTCCCGAGAGATGCCCACGGTCTGGCAGATTTTGACGGAGTCGCGGAGTATGAATATGCGGATCCGCGTAAGGGTGAACATCCGGAATGGGGAACCAAGGTCTTCGATTTCAGCAAGAGTGAGGTAAAGAATTTCCTGATCGGCAATGCCCTGTACTGGATCGAAGATTTCCATGTAGACGGCCTTCGCGTGGATGCCGTGGCTTCCATTCTTTACCTGGATTACGGCCGCAGGGACGGTGAATGGGTCCCTAATGAATTCGGCGGGAATAAGAATCTGGAAGCGATCGAATTCTTCAAGCACCTCAACAGTGTGGTCCGCGGAAAACACCACGGTGTGATGATGATCGCTGAGGAGAGTACTGCATGGCCGGGGGTGACCGCAAAGCCGGAGGATGACGGACTTGGCTTCTCCCAGAAGTGGAATATGGGCTGGATGCATGATTTCCTGGATTATATGAAGCTGGATCCCTATTTCCGTAAATTCAACCACAACAAGATGACCTTCGCCATGACTTATGCATATGCCGAGAAGTATATTCTCGTGCTCAGCCATGATGAAGTCGTGCATCTGAAGTGCTCCATGATCAATAAGATGCCCGGAATTTATGAGGATAAGTTTGCGAATCTGAAATGCGGATATTCCTTCATGGTCGGACATCCCGGGAAAAAACTTCTCTTTATGGGACAGGATTTCGGACAGTTCCAGGAGTGGAGCGAAGAGAGAGAACTTGACTGGTATCTTCTCGCTGAGGAGAAGCATCAGCAGCTGCAGAATTATGTGATGGACCTGATGCATCTGTATCAGGGTTCGAAAGCGCTGTATGAACTCGACAACGACCCCAAGGGGTTTGAGTGGATCAATGCAGACGACGCGGATCGCAGCATCTTCAGCTTTGTGCGTCACTCGAAGGACGGGAAGAACAATCTTCTGTTCGTCATCAACTTTACACCGATGGCAAGACCGGATTACCGGGTAGGTTTGCCTGAAGACACCAAGTATACGCTGGTACTCAACAGCGATGATGCGAAATACGGCGGAAGCGGCAAAAAACAACCGCTTACTTATAAAGCGGAGGAGTCCGAATGCGACGGCAAAGACTTTTCCTTTGCGTATGACCTGCCACCTTACGGCGTTGCGGTATTCCGCTACTAAAGCCCGTGGGACAGGGAAAAAGGAGTATCATGAAACAGCGCATTAACAAACTGTGTTACTGGCTGATGATGCTTGCAGTCCTGCTGCTTTTCTGCACCGGAACGGTCCCGGCAGCGGAAACGGCGACAGTATCTGTCTCCGGAGTCTTCGGCCAGACCGGTGCGCGAAGTATGCTGGCTATGATCAATAAATTCCGGACCGGACAGTATGATGAATACGATCATCCTGCGGACTATGACAGCTGGTCGGTGAAGCCTTCTTCAGGGCAGACATGGCAGCGGACAAACTCCGGAGGCGTACAGATCATTTCCGGTCTCGGAACACTGCAGTATGATTACACGCTGGAGAAGGTTGCCATGCTGCGTGCGATCGAAACGGCAGTATACTGGGATCATGACCGCCCGGACAGCACCGCGGGAAACTGTTTTACGGCATATCCGGATGGTTATTACGCAAAGGGTGAAAATATCGCGTGCGGGTATAACAGTTTTACGAGCGCATCTTCCGTAATGCAGGCATGGATGGAGACCGGGGATAATTATTTGGGTCAGGGACACCGAAGAAACATGCTCGGAGCAAAGTTTACTGCTGTCGGAATCGCTCATGTGACCCACAACGGATGGGAATTCTGGGTACAGGAATTCGGATACCCTCTGAGAAACGGCACGCAGACTGCAGTCCGCAACGGGCTTGGCACGGCGCAGGTCACTTTTTCAACGGACCGTGTGATGCCGGCGGGATTGTCTTCGGCAAGCGGCTCGGAAACGATCTCCATTGGAATCGGAGAGACCGTCTCCGTTCCGGATACAAAGATCCGTCTGGAGGCCGTGGATTCCGGGATAAACAATTATTATGCGCTCGGATCAGCAGACCTTGCGTGGACGATCGAGGATCCTTCTGTTGCTTCTCTTTCAGGTACATCGATCAAAGGACTGAAGGAAGGGACCACATCGCTGGACACCATGTTCGCTGGGAAGAAGCTTTCCTATAAGATACAGGTAAAGAGGAAGGATCTGAAAGGAGCCTCCGTATCAGTTCAGAGCCCGGCTTTGTATACGGGAAAGGCGTTAAAACCGGGAATAACCGTAAAACTTTCCGGAAAAACGCTGGAGCAGGGAACAGATTATACCGTATCCTATGAAAAGAATACCGATACCGGCAAGGCAAAAGCGGTCATCACCGGCGAGGGAAATTATCAGGGGACCCTGACGAAGACTTTCCAGATCCGGCTTGCAGAGGGATTTGTATTTAAGGACAAGACGTCCGGCGGTGTGTATAAGGTGACGAAAGTCAGCTCCGTATCAAAGGCGCAGGTGACCTTCGTGAAACCGGTCTCCGCAAAAAAGAAGAGCATCACGATACCGGCTTCCGTAAAGATCTCCGGCACCACATGTACGGTCACGGCGATCGGGGACGGTGCATTCCGGAACAACAAGAAGATCCGGAAGATCGTGATCGGGAAGAATGTGGCATCCATCGGAAAGGAAGCCTTCCGGGGAGCCGGAAAACTGGCCGGGATTCAGATCAAAACGAAGAAGCTTACCGCGGGCCGGATCGGTGCGAATGCATTTTCCGGGATCTATAAAAAAGCGGAATTCAGGCTTCCTTCTGCAAAGAAAAAAGCTTATAAAAAAATACTGTTGAAAAAAGGTGCGAAAGCAACAATGATATTTCAATAAGTCATTTTAAGGAGGTAAACAAATGAGCAAAAACAGAAGAAGGATGACAGCACTGGTTATGACGGTTTTTGCATTGACACTGTTGCTGAGTGTGCAGGTCTTTGCAGCCACTGTGAAGCTGAATAAGACAAAGGCCAGCGTCAATGTCGGGAAGAAGATCAGACTGGAGCTTACCGGGGCGGAAGCCGAAAAGTGGACGACTTCCAATAAGGCTGTTGCAACTGTTAAGAATGGTGTCGTTACCGCAAAAAAGGCGGGAACTGCAACGATCAAAGCTGTTACAGAGAATAAAACTGTCTCCTGCAAGGTCACCGTTAAGAATCCGGCTGTGCTCAGCAAGAAAAAGGTTTCACTTGGCATAAACCAGTCTGTGACCCTGAAAGTGAAAAAGGTCACGGGAAAGACCGTTTGGAGATCCAAGAATTCATCCGTCGCTTATGTAAATTCCGAGGGAAAGGTGACCGGGCTGAAAGCCGGATCTACATATATTATAGCAGCGGTCTACGGAAAGAAGCTCAAATGTAAAGTGACGGTCAAGAAGGGAGCCCAGATGCCGGATACCTCCATGATGCCGCCATGGAACCATTCGGGTGAAGAAACTCCGAAGGCAGGAAATGAGTACAAGAATTATAATACTCCAGCCGTAAATTACGGTCAGGTGACCATCGCTCCCAGACATCTGTATTATAAGAACAACAGCCTCTATGCGGAGTGCTATGTACTCAACGGTATGGGCCGGACGATCTCCAATGTAAGTGTCTCCGATTTCCAGATCTCGGGCAGCACCGGAAAGATCGCACAGGCAGCGTTTGGCGTGATCTGCGGCGGGGCTTCGATCCCGGCAAACGGCAGCGTTATTACGACCTTCCGCTTCCCGGCAGGATATGCACGGATCAACGCGAGTCTGAGTGGTGCACTTTCCTGGAGCAATTACTGCAATAGTTTCAATTAATAAGGTGGAGATTGCTTAGTCATCTGAGGAGGCTGCAGGATGAAAAAAAGGCTGTTTGTGTTCCTGAAAATGGTACTGGTGATTCTGCTTCTTACTGCGCAGCCTGCTCAGGCAGCCGCCAAAGTCTATGAATACTATGGGAATCATCTGGATACGTTCAATAAAAAGATCTATAGATCTGTGGTAAAAACAGCGAAAAAAGGTCTCGGGACGACCCGGGTGGAAGTATCTTCCCCAAATGTATCTGTGATCCGCGGACTGTCTTCGTATCTTGTAAACGATCATCCGGAGATCTACTGGATCAAAGGGTACTGGACTACGACCTCCTACTCATGGCTGGAAGGCACGCATCTGGACTTTGAGCCGATCGCATCCTGGAATAAAGCAGATAAGAGGAAGGCAGCATTCAATAAAAAGGTCAATACCGCGGTGAGCCTTCTGAAGAAAAAATGCAGCGGAAAAGGGGCAGCAAAGAGGGCAAAGATCATTCTGGATTATATAGCCGCTCACTGTTCTTATGCATTTTCTGCTTATGATCAGACAGCATATGGAGTTTTCATGAAAAAGAAAGCCGTATGCGCCGGGTATGCCCGCTCTTACAAGCTGCTCTGCGACCGGCTCGGAGTGACATGCATCTGTGTGGAAGGTCAGATAAACGGCGAAGGCCATATGGTCAACTTTGTGAAGATCGGAAAGAAATGGTATTATGTGGATCCCACATGGTGTGACATAGGAAATACAGCGAACACGCGCTATTTTCTTCTGGGCAGAATAACATCCGGATGCACGGTCACCCAGAGCACTGGTATCCGCGTGCCGGCACTGTCAGCGAAGGATTACCCGATCGCCCGATGAGTGAAATGGATCATCTGCCCAGAAGGTAATCATGAAAGCGGGTGCAGATGTATGCAAAGCCGAGGATCAGATACAGATAAGGCATGATGAAAAGCAGGATCATGGAGAGAAGTATGGACAGCATCCTGCCGCCGGCTCCGGAAATGAAGCGGCGGATCAGAAGTGTCATGCTGATCCATCCGAAACCAAGCAGATAGATATAGGCACAAAGGCCTGCTGTCTGCACCAGATTGCCTGCCACTTCCGTTCCGAACGGATGCATGATGGACCAGGTATATAAAAAGAAGAAGAACAGGGCAAGAATGCCGCTCCAGCGGGGCGGGTAGAAAAGCCCGACAGGCTGCGGCTGCGGAACATGCAGACGCAGCCTTTTTAATATCACCAGACTCAGACGGACGATCACAAACCCCTGCAGGAGACCCAGAACTGCCATGGAAAGGATGTACATCCGCTTCAGGGAGGCCATGGAGAGGAGGTCGCTGAAGGCGCCTTCCTCTCCGGAGAGAGAATATCCCGCACCTGCAAATACACTGTTCATCATTGTCTGCATTTCCGCGAGCTCCGTATCCAGATCCATACCGAGGACGGAGGCGAGCACTACTGAACCGACCACACTGAATACCGCAGAAAGCCCCATGACAAGCAGCTGCGTACGGTTCAGATCCTTATGCGTACGAAGACAGAGCCCCAGGATGATTCCGAGAAAAGCTTCCGTTACTGCATAAAAGGCGGTATACAAAGTCCCAAGAAAAAACGACAGCACCGCCATGCATACAAAGACGGAAAGGCTGTCCTTCCAGTCGTATTTCATGGAGAAGATCGTCATGGGGATAGGAAGGATGAAGAAGATCAATTCTTCAAATAACCCTCCGGTCTGGCGGTTCAGAACAAGAATCACGCCAAACACGGCGATCAGCATCGCTCCAAAGGTCAATTCCTGTGTTCTTGAATTCATAATATTTATCTCCGATCATTTGTTCTGCTCTCATCATAGCATGTTTTCCGCCGGTTGCACATCCTGCAATCGTGTTTCCTTTTCCGGGCTTGACAAACTCTGTTATTCAGGGTACAATGCAATCGAAAAGGAAATGTAATAAATTTGTAATATAATTAAAAAGATCGCAATTAAGAGCGAAAAGCTTGTAATAGTCTTGCGGCGGTCTTTCATAACAGGAGGAAAATCTATGATGAACAGAAAGCAGTGGAGTTTATTTTCAGCTGCGGCTCTGGTAATCAGTCTGGCAGCAGGCACAACTGCCGGAGCAGCGGACGGAGCTTTCAGCATTGCTCTGTCTGAAGATAATGAAGCATGGAACTATGTAGCTATGGCCAACGATGACGAAGTAAAGACCGGTATCGTGGTCCGTAGTGCGATGGATACGGAGAGTCCGGCTGTAGGTTATCTTTACAGAGGAGGCGGCGTAACGGTTCTTGATCAGGATAACGGCTGGACAAAGATCCGGTCCGGAAATGTGACGGGATATGTCCGCAGTGAGTATCTCACTTTCGGAACGGAGGCCAAAGGCCTGGCTGAGTATTACGGTGAATATGGTGTGAAGGCATCCTGGGATGATGTTAAGGTATTCGCTGCAGACGACAAGGATGCAAAGATCATCGGAACAGCCAATGACGGAGATACCTATCCCATTGTCAATAATAACGGACACTGGCTGGAAGTGCGGACAGGCGAGGATGAGACCGCTTATGTTTCGCAGGAGGATACAGACCTGGTGATCCTGGTGGACAGCGCCTATGGCATCAATGAAGATGATGCTCCTGCTGCCAGCCAGAAAAAGAACTCAGCTTCGAAGAAAGAACAGCCACAGGCAGACGCGCAGGTGAACGAGCAGAAGAGTACCGGCAGCGAAGCAGCAAAAGAGGCGGCTCCGGAGGTTTCAGGCGAAGAACCGGTTTATGAGGAACCGGTGCAGGAAGCTGCATATACAGAACCGGCCTATGAGGAACCGGTGCAGGAAGCTTCGTATACAGAACCGGCCTATGAGGAACCGGCTCAGGAAGCTTCTTATGAGGAAACTTCCTATGAGGAACCGGCGCAGGAAGCTTCATACACAGAACCGGCGCAGGAAGCTTCCTATGTAGAAGCCGCTTATGAAGAGCCGGCGCAGGAAGAAACTTACCAGGAATCGGCTTATGAGGAAACCTCTTATGAGGAATCAGCCCAGGAAACTTCCTATGAGGAACCGGCCCAGGAATCTTCTTATGAGGAAACTTCCTACGTGGAAGAGTCCCAGGATGACTCTTATGAGGATACATCATCCTACGATGTGGTTTATGAGGAAGAAGGCTCTGATGAGCTGATGTATGAGGATAATTCATATACAGATAATGAAGTGTATGATGATGACGCCTATACGGATGACAGCGCTTATACGCAGGACGGCAGCTACACAGAGGAAAGCACATACACAGATGACAGTGCTTATTTAGATGACAGTGCTTATGCAGACGATGGCGCTTATGCAGACGACGGCAGCTATACAGAAGATACCGGTTACTCAGAAGATACAGGTTACGCAGAAGAGAGCTCTTCAACCTCTTCAACCGGTTCTTCAGATGTGGACCTTCTGGCAGCGATCATTTACCATGAAGCCGGAAACCAGCCGGAAGAAGGAAAGATCGCAGTAGGTGCAGTGGTTCTGAACCGTGTGAACAGCAGTTCCTTCCCCGGAACGATCAGTGAAGTCCTCTATCAGCCCGGACAGTTCACTCCGGCAGGAGAGCTTGCTTCTACCATTGCCAGCGGCGTCCCCTCCAGCTGTTATGATGCAGCTTATGCTGCTCTCGGAGGACAGGATCCCACCGGCGGCTGCCTGTATTTCAATACTTCCCATGGATCAGGCGTACATATCGGAGCCCACTGGTTCTATTAATGATTTCATCGACGACAAAAAACGCCGGCAGCACTCCCCGCTGCCGGCGTTTTTCATAGTGCGCCAGGCAGCGCACGTTTTATTACGCTTCCTGCGAAAAAGCAGTGTACGACGCGGGAATTGTCTGTTATAGTACATAATACAAAGTGCTATCAGCACGAACACTGTCGATTTGTCAGAATAAATGCCAAAGGAGTGCAAAGGCAGGACATGATGAGTATTCGAAATCTTTTTACAGCAAGTGACATGACGGAAGGCGCGCCATGGAAGTGTATAGCACGCTTTGCATTTCCGATGCTGATCGGAAATTTTGCCCAGCAGCTGTATAATACAGTGGATGCGGTAGTTGTGGGACGCAGCCGGTGGGGATATACGGCGCTTGCATCCGTTGGCAATGCTCTGCCGATTTTGAACCTGCTTCTTGCTTTGTTTGTAGGCGTTGCTACCGGAGCCGGCATCCTGGTGGCACAGTATTTCGGCGCAAAGGACCGGCATGGCCTGGAAAAAAGTGTCGGCAACTGTATTTTCATCTCTCTGATCGCGAGTGTAATCATCATGGTGGCAGGACCGCTGCTTTCCGGACCGATGCTGCGTGCTATGAATACGCTGCCGGAAATGTATGGTGCCTGCAAGGCGTACCTGGATATCTTCTTTCTGGGGATCGTGGGCTTTATGTTCTACAATATTTTTGCCGGGATTCTCCGCGGTCTGGGAGATTCCTTTTCGGCTCTTTTGTTTCTGATGGTCTGTGCAGCGCTGAATGTGATCGGGGATCTCCTTCTGGTGGATTCCATGGGTGTGGCAGGCGTTGCGCTGGCGACTGTGATCTCCCAGGTCATCTCCGCCATTCTCTGCCTGATCAAACTGCGCCGGATGAACGATATCCTGACCCTGCGGATCGCAGATATCCGTCCGGAGAAGATGTATCTTTCCAAGATCATCCGGCTGGGAATCCCTTCCGGAGTAACACAGGCTATCATGAGCTGCAGCATGCTTCTGGTGCAGGCTCTGATCAACGGCTTCGGCGACGCCATGCTGGTCGCGGCCAATGTGATGGTGATGCGTGTCGACGGCTATGCCATGTTACCGAATTTCAGCTTCGGGCAGGCAATGGGTACATATGCCGGGCAGAATGTAGGTGCCGGACGTCTTGACCGCCTGCGGACCGGTACACGGCAGGGAACATTGATGGCATTTCTGACGGCAACGATCCTTACACCGCTGGTATTATTCTTCGGACCGGAGCTGATGGACCTGTTTGCTCCCGGCAATACGGAACTGATCGGTCTGGCAATGACAATGATGAAGATTCTGGCCGTGGGATATATAGCGGTCAGTATTACCCAGTCGCTGCAGGGTGTGATCCGTGGAGCGGGAGATACGATGTCTCCCATGTGGATCACAATAGCCACGACGATTCTCATGCGTGTGCCTCTGGCTTACGGGCTGGTCTGGCTTACACGGCGCGCAGGTTCCTCCGTGCTCACCCAGCAGAAGATGGTGTTTGTATCGCTCCTCAGCGTGTGGATCATTGGTGCAGTGCTTTCTACGATCGTGTACTTCAAAGGGAGCTGGAGAAAGAAGATACCCCAGTATTCCTGATGAAATGAAAGCAGTTTGCGATTCCCTTCCAGGCGCAGTCTCCGGCAGAAAAAAGAACAAAAAAAAGAGCAGGAGTGTTCCTGTTCTTTTTTTGCATTTGGAGTCAGGACTCGTTTGCGAGTCAGGTCTGTTTCCCGGAACTGTCTTCCTTCGGCAGTTCGGGCAGCAGGATCGTCACACGAATGATCCGGTTCCTTCGGACGGTTTCAACGATCAGACGTACGCCGTCCGGTTCGTCCACATATTCCCCGACCTTCGGGATATTGTCCTCGGAGTGCTCGATGATGTATCCGCCGATGGAATCATAGTTTTCGGATTTCAGGGACAGGCCGGTAGCTTCATTCACGTCGTCGAGAGCGGCTCCGCCCAGTACGGAATATTTCCTTCCCGGAATGACCTCCCGGATCTCCTCCCGGTCTCTTCCGCGGTACTCGTCCCGGATGTCCCCTACGATCTCTTCCAGTACATCCTCTAGCGTGATCAGCCCGGAGGTGGCGCCATATTCATCCAGCACGATCACAAGGGAGATGGATCCGCGCCGCATTTCGTCAAGAAGATCAGAGATGCTTTTGGTTTCATAGGCAAAATACGGTTCCCGCATCATTTTGCGAAGGTCAAAGGTCTCCGGAGTCGTCACCAGAAGATCCTTCATATTCAGGATGCCTACGATATTGTCGATCTGATCTTCATATACGGGAAGACGGGTATAACGATGCCTGCGGAATGCTGCGATCAGGTCGTCATAGGTGGAGTCCACCGGGACCGTCTTCATATCCACGCGCGGAATCATGATCTCTCTGGCGCAGGTATCGTCCAGATCGACCACGTTGTTGATCATCTGAAGTTCATCGTCTTCGATCACACCGTCCTTTTCGGAGACCTCCACTAAGGTGCGCAGCTCCTGCTCGGTCATCTGCTGGCGCTGTGCGGGATCTATGCCCATGATTCGAAGCAGCAGGCCGGATACGGCATTTACAATGAAGATGACGGGTGTGAGTATCGTCATCAGCAAACGGATCGCACCGGCGAAACGCAGGGAAAGCTTTTCGGCGTTTACGGTGGCGGAGGTTTTCGGAGTGATCTCTCCGAAAATCAGCAGGACGATCGTGAGTACGCCGGTGGCAGCTGCCACAAAGGCATCACCCCACAGCCGCATGGCGATCGTCGTGGTGAGGGCAGAAGCCGAGAGATTTACAATGTTATTGCCGATGAGGATCGCGCTGAGCATTTTGGGACGCTGTCCCAGCACCTGCAGGACAATGCCTGCCCTGCGGTCTCCTTCGTCGGCCATTGCCTTGATACGGATCTCATTCACCGCAGTCAGCGCGGTCTCCGCAGAAGAGAAAAAAGCGGATAGTGCAAGCAACAGAACCAATATGCCTATGTCTGCTAAATCGTTCATTGATCTTTGACGCCTTTGGGGCGTAAGTCTCCTTTCATGGAAAGAATATCAGGCAGAAGATCTGCCGTCTGATTTTCGTGCTTTCGTCATTATAAACGATTGGCGGTCGGAATGCAATGCGTGTTATACTGTCACCGAAAAGAGTAACAGCAGCGATCATCCGTCCCGGAATGACGATCAGGACAGGGAGGAACAAAGCAGTATGAAAGGCGTATATCTTGGAGTGGATAATTATGGGTCGGAGGAAGTATGCAGGGAGAATATTGCCTCCTTCCGGTACCGTTTCAGCGTGAAAGGACCGCAGAC
Organism: uncultured Lachnospiraceae bacterium; assembly: GCA_902785635.1. Classification (GTDB taxonomy): domain Bacteria; phylum Bacillota; class Clostridia; order Lachnospirales; family Lachnospiraceae; genus Merdiplasma. Next base: position 3,317 of record CACZZH010000010.1, on the reverse strand, counting down.
GCAGTCTGATGAAATACTGCTTCGCATTGCGGCGGACGAGGGAGATCCGGCACCGTGGCCGGAAGGATGCATCCTGCAGAATAAGCTGAAGGAAGGCAGCTGTTACAAGCTGACGGTCCGGGGGGATCTTCTGGAGGACGCGGAAGAGATTTCCGGATGCCCGGATGGAGCAGACGGAGAAGAGGCAAAGGACGGCAAAACGGCGTCTGCCGCGGCACAGGGAGAAGAAGGAAGTATCCTGACAGAGCTGAGACCGGACGTATGTGGAACTCCGGGAGAGCGCACCCTGAAAAACTTCCTGACGAACGCGCTGATGCCGGCAGGCCGGACGCTTTACATATTTGGCGGGGCATGGGACTGGCAGGATGAAGGCAGCGGTCCGCAGAGCGTAACGATCGGGGTGCCGGATGAGTGGCTGCTGTTTTTTGCACAGCAGGACGCTGATTATACCTATAAGGATATCGACGGTGATGAGAGCAAACGCGACCCGGCCCACAGCTGCTATCCTTTTGGCCGTTTCAACGAGTATTACTATGCCGGCGCAGACTGCTCGGGCTTCGTGGGATGGACGCTCTATAACACTTTCCGCACAGAAGACGGAGAGGAAGGCTTTGTGTCAAGTGCAGGTTCCCTGGCTGCGATGCTGGCCGGAAACGGCTGGGGAACCCTTCTGGAGAAGGAAGAGCCCCCGATGCCGGGGGATGTAATGAGCATCGACGGACATGTGTGGATCAGTCTGGGCACCTGCAGCGACGGAAGTACAGTGATCGTGCACAGTACGCCATCCTTTTCCCGGAGAGGACAGCCCGGAGGCGGTGTGCAGGTGAGCGCGGTAGGAAAGGATGCGGACTGTGAAGCAATGTCCATCGCAAGGGAATACATGAAGACCCGGTGCCCCCGGTGGTATGAGCGGTATGATGCTGTCCTGAAAGATCCTGCGGATTATCTGGACTGCAGTAAAGGCGGACATTTCCGATGGGATCTTTCCGGAAAGGAAGACGGCCTGACAGATCCGGAGGGGATCTTTGCCATGGACCCGCAGCAGCTTCTGGATGAACTTTTATAACAGATATGTTATCGATATATCCGATTCCTGTATTTGACAGAAAGCTTCCCTGCCCTTTATGATATTTTCATAAAGCAAGAAAGCACTGCTTTCACAAATAACTGCATGATCAGGCGTGGAGCAGACTTGCGCAGAAAAGAGTAAACAGGTAAACCGCAGGCAGGAAGCCCGGACGGGTTCCGGCATCAGACAGACAGGGGGAAGAAAGCATGACGACTTACACACAGGAACAGATACTTGCCATGGATCTGCCGCAGCTGATGGATGCATGTGAGGCAGCTTTTCACAGCGAGCGCAATGCACAGCTGAAAGCCAACGACAGCCAGATCCTCTATCGGGTCGGAATCGGCCGTACCGTTTTTGCCCGGGCCTTCGGCTTTAAAACACTGGATTACTATCATGATATGAAAGAATGCCTGAAGCAGCAGCTTCGCTGGAAGCTCTGGAACTTCTATGTGCTGCAGGATGACACACCGTTTGACATGGAAGTCGGTATCGACTATGCCACGGCTTACGAGCCCAGCTTTTACGGGATGGATTATCACATGATCGAAGGCGCTGAGCCCACCTATGGCAGACCCATCCTGGAAGAGATCGAGGATATCGACAACCTGAAGATGCCGGATTTCTATACCTCCGGACTGATGCCAACGGTCATCAGACAGTATGAAGAACTCAAGACGCTGGTGGACGACCGTTTTCATGTGTTTTTCCCGGGATTTGCCCGCGGTCCCTGGAGCATTGCCACGATCCTGCGCGGCTTCAATGAGCTGTTTGTGGATATGATGGAAGATCCGGAATATGTGCATAAGCTTGTAAAATTTGCTGCCGATTCCCGCATCTTCTGGGAGAAACAGCGCTGTGAATACCTCGGTATTGACCCGAAGGATCATGACTACCGCTGGAAATACATCATCTACCGCGACAACTGGAACAGTGATTCCTTCGAAGATGAAGTAAACGGCAACATGTTTTCAAAGGATATGTTTGAGGAATTCGTTCTTCCTTATGAAAAACAGATCGCGGATTTCTATGACGGGATCGGTTATTATCACAGCTGCGGCAACCTGACGCCGTTTCTGGATGGCCTGAAGACAGTGAAGATCTTCGGGTGGCAGCATGTGAGTGCCTGGACCGACTATGTGCAGGCAGTCGAAAAGACTCAGGAAGGCACCGTAGTGCAGGTCTCCCTGGATCCGCTGAAGGAAGTTCTGACGGACGATGAGAATGTGATCCGGGAGCGGATCCGCTTCTACCTTGAGAACAGCGGATCCCGCCGTGTGGACCTGTGCCCGGATGCGATCTATGAGGGCGGACAGGAAATACTCGACAAGATGGTGCGCTATACGCAGATCATGCGCGAGGAGATCGCCGCATGGGAGGCTCGAAAGGCATAAATACTGGCAATTGGGACAGGGCAGCTGCGGCTGCCCTTTTATATTTGCGTTTTTCCTGTTTTCGAATTTAACCAGATAAAACATTTGAGTACCTTGCTGAGGAAAACCTTCGAAAACCATCTTTACTGACCGCACCTGTGATATACTGTAAGCAGTCAGAGATCATTTTTGTGCCATATGGCCGGGACAGGTTCTGAAGCGGAGGGCAGGATGGATATCTATCAGCTGGAACAGTTTAAAGTGGTGGCAGAGCTGCAGCATATGACGAAGGCAGCGGAGGTGCTCAATGTCGCGCAGCCGGCGCTGAGCCGGACGATTCACATGATCGAACGCGAGCTGGGCACAAAACTGTTCGATCACGCAGGCAAGAGGATCATTCTCAATGAAAAGGGAGAGATTCTGCTGCGGCACACGACGGAGATTCTGGACAGCATGCATACGGCCCGCAATGAGATACACGAGAAGATGGATCTGGAGCATTCGTCGATCAATCTGAGTGTGAAAGCACTGGGAATGATGATCGATGACCTAATCAGAGGCTTTAAGGCAGAACATCCGGGCATCTCCTTTCAGGTCGTCCAGTATGATTCCTGGCTGCTGAAGAGTGCTGCGCCGGATCTGAACCTGTTTGCAACGGTGGAGCCTTTCGTATCGCCGCAGTCCTGCTCCCTTCTCAGGGAAAGGCTCCTGCTTACGATGAGTATGCCGAATATCCAGGTGCCTACACCTATAAATATACAGTGGCTGGTGCTGACAATGCCCAGTGTACGGTATGGAGCTTTGATATTGCCAGCCGACAGACACGCCAGTTGCAGGTGCCACTGGATGCCGACGGCTATATCCCTCGCATCAAG
>CACZZH010000009.1 GCA_902785635.1 uncultured Lachnospiraceae bacterium | reverse complement strand
GGATTCCCAGAAAGTCAGAGGTGACAGCCTGATCGTTACGCTCCGGCCGGATCTTCAGCAGGCGGCTTACTATGCGCTTGGCGGTTTCAATGGCGCCGTAGTGGTGATGGAACCCGACAGCGGAAGGATCCTTGCCATGGTCTCAAAGCCGGATTTCGATCCGGGCAGCATTGCCTGGACCTGGGAGGATATGGTAGGAGACAGTTCCTCCAGCGCTTTGCTGAACAGGGCCAGCCAGGGGCTGTATCCGCCCGGATCCACTTTTAAGATCCTGACAGCGCTTGCCTATCTGCGGCAGCAGGGGAATGCCTATGACGATTTCCTGTATGACTGTACCGGAATCCTGGAACGTGAGAACGTGATGATCACCTGTTACAACAGCACGGTGCATGGTCAGGAGACTCTTAAGAATGCATTTGCGAATTCCTGCAATACGGCATTTGCCACGATCGGGCTGGAACTGGACAACAGTGCATTCCGGAAGCTCTGCGAAGACTTTATGTTCAATAAATCACTTCCCCTGGATCTTCCTTACAGCCAGAGCGTATTTGCACTGAGCAGGAATTCCGGAGAGGGAGACCAGATGACGACTGCGATCGGGCAGGGAGAAACACTGGTCACTCCGCTGCATATGGCAATGATCACCTGCACGCTGGCAAATTCCGGTGTCCTGATGAAACCGTTTCTGGTCTCCAGGGTCGAAACATCGGAAGGAAATCTGGTACAGGAGACCAGGCCGGAGATCGCTGCGCAGCTGATGTCGGTAGACGAAGCGGAGACGATCAGTTCCTTCATGCGTGCGACTGTGACAGAGGGAACTGGGCAGGCTCTGTCCTGGAACAGTTATACGGTAGCCGGCAAGACGGGTTCTGCGGAATATGATGCCAACGGAGTCACCGGAACACACTCCTGGTTTACCGGCTTCTCGAACGTGGATGATCCTGATATTGTAGTCACTGTGATCGCGGAAGACGGAGGAACCGGAAGCGCTACTGCCGTGCCGATCGCGCAGCAGATCTTCGATGCATATTACAGCAGCTACTGATCTGCGGGATAAACATTTGTTGCAAGCGTTTGTGATTTGTCGTATACTGATTGACAGTTAGAATTGAAAAACATACGAACACAACGCTCTGGAGGGATTTTCATGATCGAGGCAACAAGCTGTGGCGGTGTGGTGATTTTTCGGGGGAAGATCCTGTTGCTTTTTAAAAGCTACAGGAATAAGTATGAAGGCTGGGTTCTGCCAAAAGGAACAGTAGAAGAAGGCGAAGAATACAAGGATACAGCGATCCGTGAGGTAAAGGAAGAGACCGGGGTCGATGCGAGGATCATTTCATACATCGGTAAAAGCAGATATACGTTTAATGTTCCGGAGGATACAGTGGAAAAGGATGTTCACTGGTATCTGATGACTTCGGACAGTTATTACAGCCGTCCGCAGAGAGAAGAATATTTTGTGGATTCGGGGTATTATAAATATCACGAGGCATATCATCTCCTGAAATTCTCCAACGAGAAAATGATACTGGAAAAGGCATATAATGAATATCAGGCATTGAAGCGCAGCAATCAGTGGGCAAGTGCCTGCATCGGCACAGCAAAACATTGAACATGAAGGATAATTATATGAACTGGTATGAGCACCTTTATGTGGGAGAACGGATCTCGCAGGATGCAGGGCAGATCAGGGAACAGATCGAAGCGGGGAATTATTCCCGGAGGGTCTGGCTCATTCTGCTTTCATCCAACGGAACGGATCTTTTTGATATACGTCCCGCGCCGGATCTTGGAAAAGAATATTTCCGGGAGCGGGAAATGTATGTCATCGGTCTGGCGAAAAACCGTGATGAAGCAGTTTCCCTGATACCGCAGATCGCTGCAGATTATTTGTCGGACGGGGCGGTCAGCCGGTATATAGGAGAGATCCGCCGCTCTTTCAGGGACTGATGACGTGCCATAAAGAACAGGGAGAGGGTTCAATTGCATATTTTATTGACTGTGCTGGCTGTGATCGGAAAAGTACTGCTCGTCATTGTACTGATCCTTCTGGTACTGCTCGGGGCATTGCTCCTTGTGCCGCTTCGATACCGGCTGCAGGTTCGTAAATATCCCGGCCGGAGTCTGGAGGGCAGCTTCGGTGTTTCGTGGCTGCTGCGGTTTGTTTCGCTGTGCGGTACGCTTTCCGGGGATCGCGTTCTGGATATGTCTCTGAAGATCTGCGGTTTTACACTGAAGAAGATCCGGAAGGGCGGGAACATCCCGGAATCAAAGGAAACAGATTCCTCTGAGCCGGAAAAACAGAAGGAAAATGATTCCGGCAGAGCGGATGATACGCCGCCTGCGGGCGGACAGATGTACGGTGATGATGCGGACCGATATGGTGTGGAAGAGCCTGTTCCGTCTGCTGCCGGTATGACAGAACATCCGGGGATACGGGCGGAGGATCCACACAGCGAGGCTGACGAAAGTCCTTACGAGGATCTTCCGGAGAGCATCCGTGATAAAGCATCGGAGGCTTCAGAGGATTCATACAAAGGTCCGCCGCACCGCATCAGAAGACTGCGAAACAGGAAAAACCAGAAAAAAGAGAGTGCAGGGAAAGCGAACAGGGAGAAGGGAGGTCTATTCCGGAAGATCCCGGAATTGCTTCAAACTGTGTGTGAAAAGATATGTGATCTTGTACTGGCTGCTGCGGACGGAGCGGACCGGGCAGAGGAAGCACTCTCACAGGCTGCCGGCAAAGCGGATGGGATCATGCGTACGTACGACCGGTGGGTCACCGGCCCGAACACGGATGCGGTGCGCCATATAATGCGCAGAGGACGTATTCTGCTGCGGCATTATCTGCCGAGGGTCATGGAAGGTCATCTGAAGTTCGGCACAGGAATGCCGGATATCACAGGATATGCTGTCGGACTGCTCAGTCTTGTCCTTCCGGCCGGAGCTCAGGATTATCATGTAGAACCTGATTTTTATGAGGTCTGCCTGGATACGGATACCGCCATAAAAGGGTATATCCGTCTGATCCATGTACTGATCGGAGCAGCAGCACTGCTGCTCGACAGAAATTTCAGAAAGCTGCTTCGCAGCCTGTTGCGTGCACGTAAAGGAGGAAAGAATGGCTGAAAATTTCCAGAATAATATCAACTCTCTTTTCCGGGGAATGGAAGAGTTTATCACGACAAAGACAGTGGTCGGAGAGCCGATGCGCGTGGGTGATGCCATTCTGATCCCGCTCGTGGATGTGTCCTTCGGGATGATGGCTTCCGCCAAAGCTGAGCCGCAGCGCCATAACGGCGGCGGAGGAATGGGCGGAAAGATGACCCCGTCTGCTGTATTGGTGATCCAGAACGGATCGACCCGTGTAATCAATATCAAAAACATGGACGGAATCAGCAAGGTAATCGATATGGCGCCGGATCTGATCAATCGTTTTATGCCCGGAAAAGGAATGAATCCGGAGGTAAAGCAGGCGGCAAAGGATCTTTCAGGCAAAGAAGAAAAATTCTCTGATGAAGCAAAATAATGCTTGCATTTGAAGATTATCTCTGTTAGAATTATTTCCGTTGCAGGTCTGTCAGTGTTGGACGGACTTAGATTGTCTGAAGGAGGTGCTGGCATGGCTAGATGTGCTATTTGTGATAAAGCCGCTCATTTTGGTAACAATGTGAGCCATTCTCATAGAAGAAGCAACAGGATGTGGAAGTCCAACATCAAGCACGTTAGAGTAAATGTTAACGGTGCTGCCAAGAAGATGTATGTATGTACTTCTTGCCTTAGATCAGGCAAAGTAGAGCGTGCTTAAGTCTGAGAATGAATGGATGAACAGAGGCGTCGGGAACTAATACCCGGCGCTGTTTTCATGTATTTCGGTATAAATGTTGATTTTTATCAGATATCTGGTACAATCGTAATGTTCAAAGGTATCCCTTATATAATGTAATGGAGGATTATTCATGAAAGGACGTATGGACAATTCGCTGGGTTCCATTGTGATCGATCCCAACGTGATCGCCACTTATGCCGGCAGTGTTGCAGTAGAATGCTTCGGGATCGTGGGAATGGCCAGCGTAAATATGAAAGACGGGCTGGTAAGCCTGCTCCGGAGAGATAATCTGGAGAAAGGGATCCATGTAAAGGTCGAAGACAATCAGATCAGTCTGAGTTTTCATGTGATCATCGCTTACGGTGTGAGTATTTCAGCCGTATGCAATAACCTTCTGGAAAATGTAAAATACAAGCTGGAATCCTTCACAGGGATGAAGGTCGAGCACATCAATATTTATGTTGAAAGTGTCAGAGTCATCGATTAAGGAGGATGCAGACAGTGAGTGAAAATGTGATCAATGCGCGGCTTTGTGCCAGAATGTTCCTGGCCGGAGCCCGCAATCTTGAAAAAAAGAAAGAATGGATCAATGAGCTGAATGTATTCCCGGTGCCGGATGGCGATACGGGAACCAACATGACTATGACGATCATGTCGGCAGCTGATGAAGTGAGCGCCCTGGAAGAGCCGACCATGAAAGCGGTGTGCAAAGCGATGTCCTCAGGTTCCCTTCGCGGTGCCAGAGGCAATTCCGGAGTGATCCTTTCCCAGCTGCTTCGCGGGTTCTCCAAAGCAGCCCGGGATCAGAAAGAACTTGATGTTCCGCTGCTGCGCATTGCTTTTGAGAAGGCAGTGGAGACTGCTTACAAAGCGGTAATGAAGCCTAAGGAAGGCACGATTCTTACCGTGGCGAGAGGGGTCAGCGAGAAAGCGAATGAGCTTTATGAGCAGAATCCGCAGATCGAGCTGGAGGCATTTCTTGAAGGAGCGATCCGCTATGGAGAAGAAGTGCTGGCACAGACACCGGAGATGCTCCCGGTACTCAAAGAGGCCGGTGTAGTGGATTCCGGCGGGCAGGGTCTGATCGAGATCCTGAAAGGCGCGTTTGATCTGTTTGCCGGAAAAGTGAACGAAGCGGAGGAGGAACAGGAAGAAGAGACTGCAGTACCTGCAGGGTATTGCGTATCCTTTACCCTGATCTGTGACAAGGATATGCTTGCGGATGCCGGGAAGGCAATGACCGCATTCCTGAAGACAGATACATCTGCCAGGCAGGCCTGTGTAATGGGCGAAGATTCGCAGATCCGGGTACATGCTCATGTGATGCATCCTGGCTTATTGATCGAACGGGCACTGGAGCTTGGAAAGATCCGGGATATCCGCCTTGGTGATATGGAAAGCGAAGGATGCTGCGGCAATGATATCGCAGACAGCAGTGTCATGGAAAGCGCGGACGATGGCGCCGGCGATAATGAAGCCTCATTCGATGCGGAATGCGCTTTGTCACAGGAGGAGATTCCCGCAGCGCAGCGTAAGGATGTGGGATTTGTTGCGGTGGCAGCTGGTGAAGGCCTCTGCAGGATCTTCCGGGAACTTGGAACAGATTGTATGATCGAAGGCGGTCAGACCATGAATCCCAGCACGGAGGATGTGATCAATGCGATCCATGCAGCCAATGCCCAGACTGTCTTTGTATTTCCCAATAATAAAAATATCATCCTGGCGGCAAGTCAGGCGCAGACGATGATCAAGGATGTGAAAGTGATCGTTATCCCGACCAAGACGGTACCGCAGGGGATCACCGCGCTGATCAGCTATACGCCGGATATGTCCCCGGAAGAGAATGAAAAGGTAATGTACGAGGAGATCAGTAAGATCCAGACCTGTTCCATCACGTATGCTGTGCGTGATACGCATATTGCAGGAAAGGAGATCCATGAGGGAGACATCATGGGAGTAGGCGACAAAGGCATCCTTTCCGTGAGCAAGGATATCATGGAGACAGCGGTGGAAGCAACGAAGGAAATGATCTCAGAAGATTCCGAACTGATCAGCATTTATTATGGTGAGGATGTGCGCCCTGAAGATGCGCAGGCTCTTGCCTACAGGATCAACAGTGCCTGCCCGGAGTGCGAAGTGGAACTGAATGAGGGCGGCCAGCCGGTATATTATTATATTATATCTGTTGAGTAGGATCCGGAGAGATATGAGTTTTAACAGAGAAGACCCTGTCACGGTTCTGAAGGGGGTCGGCGGGAAAAGCGCGGAATATTTCCATAATGCAGGAATCGACACGATCGGTGATCTGACGGAGTATTACCCTGCTCGTTATGAGGTATATGAACAGCCCGGTACATTGTCCGGAAAAGCAGACGGTCAGATCGTGGCCGTCTGCGGTTTTTTGGAGAAAACACCTGGTGTACGCCGGACCGGAAGGACAAGTATTACGACTGCCAGGATCCGTTTTCGTGATACGCAGGTGGAAGAAACGCTGCAGGCACTATGGTTTAATATGCCTTATCTTCGGGGAAGCGTGAAGACAGGAAAGGTATATGTATTCCGCGGGAGGCTTCGAAGGAACGGGAAAAGCGTCAGTCTTCTGCAGCCGCAGCTCTTTGATCCGGAGGAATACGAAGCAAAGTGTGCTGCTTTGCAGCCTGTATACCCTCCGGTAAAAGGTCTGACAAACAATGCCCTGCGAAAAGCGATCCGGCAGGCACTGGAAGGACTCTCCGGGGACAGGGAGGAGAAGGACTATCTTCCGAAAGAGATTCTGGAACGCTATGAACTTGCCCGGATCTCATATGTGGGATGGCAGATGCATTTTCCGGAGAATGAGTTTTCCATGCAGTCGGCCAGAAAGAGGCTTGTATTTGAAGAATTTCTGTTCTTTCTTCTGACAGTGCGGATGATCCGTGAGGAGATGGCGCAGGTAATCTGTCCGCACTCTCTGCATGTCTGTGTACAGGAACAGATGCTGCTGGATGCCCTGCCATACCAGCTGACGGGTGCACAGCGCCGGGCCTGGTCTTCCATACGGGCAGAACTGACAGGAAGTCACGTGATGACCCGCCTTGTTCAGGGAGATGTAGGATCCGGAAAAACAGTGATCGCTTTTCTGGCAATGATCACGGCTGCAGGGAACGGAAAGCAGGCTGCATTAATGGTTCCGACGGAGGTGCTTGCACGTCAGCATTATGCTTCTTTTACCGGAATCTGCAAGAAAGCCGGCATCGAATGCCCGTCCGTACTGCTTACCGGATCCCTGAGTGTAAAGGAGAAACGTGAAGCCAGAGCGGCAGCAGCAACCGGGAAAGCGCTTGTGATCATCGGCACGCATGCGCTGATTCAGGAAGGTGTGGAATTTAAGAATCTGGCAGTTGTGGTGACGGACGAACAGCATCGTTTCGGAGTCCGGCAGAGGGAACATCTTCTGGAGAAAGGAGAACTGCCGCATACACTGGTGATGAGCGCCACACCGATTCCAAGGACGCTGGCAGCGATCCTTTTCGGGGACATGGACATTACAGTGATCGATGAGATGCCGGGAGGCAGACTTCCGATCCGGAATTGTGTTGTTGGAAAAGCCTGGCGTCCGAATGCATATTCCTTTATCCGCGGGGAAGTGCGCAAAGGCCATCAGGCTTATGTGATCTGTCCGCTGGTGGATGCAAGTGAACTGGTGGATGCTGAAAATGTTCACGATTACGCACAGATGCTTCAGAATGCGCTCGGCCGGGAAATACGGACGGGCATCCTGCACGGACGGATGAAAAATGCCGAGAAAAATGCGGTGATGGAAGCGTTCGCAAACCGGGAGATCGATGTTCTGGTATCTACTACGGTAGTGGAAGTCGGTGTAAATGTACCGAATGCTACGGTCATGATGATCGAGAATGCAGAACGGTTCGGACTTGCCCAGCTTCACCAGTTACGGGGGCGAGTGGGACGCGGAGCAGATCAGTCTTACTGTATTTTTCTGTGTACGCAGGAGACAAAGGAAAACAAAGAGCGTCTTGAGATCCTCGAAAGATCAAATGACGGGTTTGAAGTAGCCCGTAAAGATCTGGGAATGCGAGGTCCCGGAGATCTGCTTGGAGTCAGACAGTCCGGAGAGGCCCAGTTCCGTGTAGCGGATATTTACCGTGACGCGGCGGTTTTGCAGATGGCAGATGAAGCCGCGAAAGAATTATACGATGCAATTATTACAAACAAAGAACCGCAGATGGGCCGACTTCGGACAAAATTGCTGTACTATCAGGGAGATGATCTGAAAAACCTGAACATATAGTAGAATTATCGCGTAGTGACCTTATATATATTGCAAAAATAAAAGTTTTGGGTTATTATCCAAAGGTCGGTTTTCAGAAACTTGTTAGCTGCAAATGACAGGATTAAAGAAATAAAGACAAAATCAGGAGGATTATTATGAAAAAAGAGACAAAATCTGTGAAAGAGACTGCGGCCAGCGCCGTTAAGACAGTTCAGAATACAGCTGCAAAAGTTGAAAAGGCTGCTGAGGATGCAAAGGTCACCGCTGCAGAAGTAAAAGAAAAGGCTGTTAATACAACGAAAGCTGCTGCAAAGACGGTTAAAGCCGCTGAGGACATAGCTGCTAAGACGGTGAAAGCTGCCGAGGATAAGGCTGTAAAGACTGTGAAGGCTGCTGAAGAGAAAGCGGAGGAGACTGTGAAGGCTGCAAGTGCGGCTGTAAAAAAAGCCCCTGTGAACAAGGCTGTCAAAGAGACGATCTATCTTCAGTATATGGGCAAAGAGATCAACAAGGATGATATCATTGCGCAGATAAAGAAGATCTGGACCGATGAACTGAACAAGAAAGCTTCTGATCTGAAAGAGATCACCCTGTACCTGAAGACGGATGATAATGCTGCATATTATGTTATCAACGGCGAGGTAACAGGAAAGATCGCTCTGTAAAAACAGAAGATTTTCAATGAGTTGATCATATGAAACAAAAACGCCGACCCTGCTAACACAGCAGGATCGGCATTTTGTTTTCTTAGGGATACGGTCCCCTAATAAAGGGGATGCATATTTTCACGCCAGTTCAGATCACCGTTGGCCAGTCCGAGGACCATGGACTCGGCAGTGGCAATGTTGGTTGCGATCGGAATATTATACCGGTCGCACACACGGGTGATCGAGAAGATGTTCGCTTCATTCGGGCTGTTCATGATCGGGTTGTAAAAAAAGATCACCAGATCGAAATAATTACGTTCGATCATATCGATGAACTGCTGTTCCCCGCCGACACTTCCGGACAGAAATTTATGAACTTTGAGGTTCGTTACTTCCTCGATCCTGCGGCCGGTCATCTCTGTTGCATAGAGCTCGTGCTTCGCAAGGATGTATTTATAAGCAAGACAAAAGTTCTCGATCAAACTTTTTTTGCTGTTATGAGCTATGAAGCCGATATTCATACAAGTGATCTCCTGACGCTGTAAAATGATCAATAGTTATCGCTATTATACATAAAGTGGCATAAAAAAGCAATGGATTAATCCTCAAAAATCGGCATGTTTTACAAAAAATTTATTCTTCATCTTTCATGACCCGCGGGTGGGATCTGACTTTTCCGGACACAATATCCATGACATCAGGCTGTACTTGATTTGATGAGGAAACTAATGCTATACTACTGTGCAGGTCTGCAGGACATAAGAAAAAAGGAGTTGCTTCGGAATATGAGAGTGATAGCAGGGAAAGCACGGCGCCTTCCTCTGAAAACGGTCAAAGGAATGGATACACGCCCGACAACGGACCGGATCAAGGAGACCTTGTTCAATATGATCCAGAATGAAGTTCCCGGATGCCGGTTTCTGGATCTGTTCGCGGGAAGCGGAGGAATTGGGATCGAAGCCCTCAGCAGAGGAGCAGTCAGTGCTGTGTTTGTGGAATCCGACCGGAAGGCATCCGGCTGTATCCGGGACAACCTGTCTTTCACAAAACTGGAGGAAAATGCAGTTCTGATGACTGCAGACGTATTTGCCGCACTGATCCGGCTGGAGGGACAGGAACCTTTCGACATTATCTTTATGGATCCGCCTTATGGCATGCTGCTGGAAAAAAGAGTGCTGGAAGCTCTCAAAGGCAGCAGTCTTGTGGATGAGGATACACTGATCATCATCGAGGCATCACTGGATACGGATTTTTCCTGGCTCGATGAGAATGGCTATATTTCAGAGAAGGAAAAATGCTACAAGACCAATAAACATGTTTTTATCAGGAGGCAATAAGCGTTGAGAAGAGCAGTATATCCCGGAAGCTTTGATCCGGTGACCCTTGGACATTTGGATATCATAAGACGTTCTGCAGCACTGGTGGATGAACTCATTGTTGCAGTACTGGTAAATCGGGCAAAAACACCATTGTTTTCTGAAGAGGAACGTGTTAAAATGCTCATGGAAGTGACGAAAGATGTACCGAATGTCCGGGTTGAAGCATTTACCGGACTTTCTGTTGATTTTGTCAAAAAGTGTGAAGCAAAGTTTATTGTCCGCGGCCTGCGGGCAATCACGGATTTTGAATATGAACTGCAGATGGCGCAGACGAACCGGATTATGGCACCGGGGATCGACACGATCTTTCTTACAACGAATCTGGAATACGCCTACCTCAGTTCCACTACGGTAAAAGAAGTGGCTTTTTATCACGGGGATATCAGTCATTTTGTACCGGAAAGCGTTGCGGAAAAAATATATGAAAAAGTCCAGATGAGGGAGAAGTGCCATGAGCAGCAGAATTGAACAGATCATCGAAGAAATTGAGGAATACGTCGACAGCTGTAAATTTCAGCCGTTGTCTTCCACTAAGATCGTTGTCAACAAGGAAGAACTTGAGGAATTGCTCCGTGAGCTTCGGATGAAAACTCCGGATGAGATCAAGCGCTATCAGAAGATCATCAGCAACAAGGATGCCATCCTGGCGGATGCACAGCAGAAAGCAGATGCCATTATTGCGGATGCACAGCAGAAAGCGGAACGCATCGTCAGCGAAAGCGAAGTGATGCAGAAAGCACTTGAGCAGTCTCATCAGCTGCTGGATGATACAAATGCTCAGGCGCAGGATCTGATCGATAATGCAACCAACGATTCCAATAACATTCGGCTCAGTGCGATCTCCTATACCGATGAAATGCTCGAGAACCTCGAAAAGATCATGACACATTCGATCGAATCAGCCGGTCAGAAATACAACAGCTTTATTAAGTCCATTCAGTCATGTCTTGATATCGTTACACAGAACCGTGCAGAGCTTTCTCCGCAGGTCGCTCCCTCCAGTTACAGAACTCCGGAAGTGGAGGAGGATGAGGAGACCGAGGACGAGGAAGAATAAACTGCAGGCATCGTCAACAATGATATGGCGTTGGCTGCTTAGTGCAGCGGCTGTCTTTGAAGCATCCGGAAAAGGCGTAAAGCCGTTCCGGGTGCTTTGTTGTCTCATGGAAAATTCCGATGAATTTCCCATGAGACAACAAAGCACTCCGTGCAGGGATGCACATGCCGCACTAAGGATGGAGAAAACATGGAAATGATGCGCCTTGACCGTTTTCTCGCGAACAGCGGATGCGGTACCAGAAGTGATATCAAAAAGCAGATCCGCAGCGGAGGCGTGACTGTGGACGGACGTACCGAAACGGATCCGGGACGTAAGATCGATCCCGGTAAAGAACGAGTCATACTGGGCGGCAGAGAAATATCACTTCCCGGTAAGCTGTACTATATGTTGAATAAATGTGCGGGAACGGTCACGGCGACAAGGGATGCACACTTTAAGACAGTCATGGATCTTCTTCCGGTAAAGCAGGATGATCTGTTTCCTGTGGGGCGGCTGGACCTCGACACAGAAGGACTTCTGCTTATTACCAATGACGGGGAGCTTGCACACCGTCTTACGTCTCCGTCCTGGCATGTAGATAAGACCTATCTGGCGGTCGTTACCGGTACGATCGGAGCTTCGCACCAGGCCATGTTTGAAGAAGGCCTTGATATCGGGGATGAAAGGAAAACGCTGCCTGCAAAGCTGAATGTCATCCGGGAGGAAGAGCATCGGTCGGAACTGCTTGAATCTCTTTCCTGCGTTATGCAGGAGCACACTGTTAAGGATACGGAAGCGGCGCACCTTAAGGAGATCTCCTTTGTGGAAGTGCAGATCTGTGAAGGGCGTTACCATCAGGTAAAGCGGATGTTTGAAGCAGTGGGGGAAAAGGTCCTTTATCTGAGGCGTGTGCAGATGGGACCGGTCTTCCTGGACAGGAATCTGTCCCGGGGAGAGAGCAGGATGCTGTGCGAGGAAGAAGTACGGCTGCTTTGGGAGGCAGTAAGACGTAAGAATTGAAAAGGAGCGATCAGCTTGAATAATGACGGATTTCTTCCGGTATGCGCAGAGGATTTGCGCAGCAGGGGAATCGATCAGCTGGATTTTGTTTATGTGATCGGAGATGCCTATGTGGACCATCCATCCTTCGGACCTGCGATCATCAGCAGAGTGCTGGAGAGCCGCGGATACAGTGTCGGAATCATTGCACAGCCCGACTGGAAGGATCCGGAAAGCATCCGTGTGCTGGGAGAGCCAAGGCTGGCATTCCTGGTGTCCGCAGGAAACATGGATTCCATGGTAAATCACTACACGGTTTCCCGCAGACACCGAAGCAGGGACAGCTATACTCCGGGAGGAGTGATGGGGAAGCGGCCTGACCGGGCAGCGATCGTATACTGCAATCTGATCCGGCAGACCTTCAAACATACACCCTTGATCGCAGGCGGAATCGAAGCCAGCCTTCGCAGGCTGGCACATTATGACTACTGGGATAATGCCATGCGCAGATCGCTTCTGATGGACTGCGGAGCGGATCTGATCTCGTATGGTATGGGAGAACATTCGATCGTAGAAGTGGCAGACGCGCTGGCCGGCGGCCTTGCGGTCAGTGACATAACATTTGTACCGGGAACCTGTTTTAAAACGAAGGATCCGCAGGCTGCGTCAGAGGCAGTCGAACTTCCTTCCTGGGAGCAGCTTCAGTCTGACCCGAAGGAGTACGCGAAGAGTTTTGCGGTTCAGTACCGCAATACCGATCCATTTCATGCGAAGCGGCTTGCGGAAAGATATGATACGGTATGGGTGGTGCAGAACCCTCCGGCAAAGCCTCTGACTACAATGGAGATGGATGATATTTATGCACTGCCTTATCAGCGCAGGGCTCATCCCATGTATGACAGCATGGGGGGAGTGAGTGCACTGGAGGAAGTGAAGTTCAGCCTGGTCAGCTGCCGCGGGTGCTTCGGAGGGTGCAGTTTCTGTGCACTGACGTTTCATCAGGGAAGGATCATCCAGTCAAGAAGTCATGAATCCCTCCTGGAGGAGGCAAAGCTGCTGACACAGGAACCGGATTTTAAGGGATATATACACGACGTGGGAGGACCGACTGCTAATTTCCGGCAGGGTGCATGTGCAAAGCAGACTGTGAAGGGAGCGTGCCCGGACAGGCAGTGCCTTTTCCCGGGACCCTGCCCGAATCTGCGGGCAGATCACAGTGATTATATTGCTCTTCTCCGGAAACTGCGCTCTCTTCCCGGTGTAAAGAAGGTTTTTATCCGTTCCGGGATCCGGTTCGACTATCTTCTGGCAGATCGTTCAGATGCATTTTTAAGGGAACTTGTGAAGTATCATGTGAGCGGACAGCTGAAGGTCGCGCCGGAGCATGTGTCGGACCGTGTCCTGAAGATGATGGGGAAGCCGCAGCACAGAGTGTATCTTGCATTTACAAAACGATATTATCAGATGAACCGGGAACTTCATATGGATCAGTATCTGGTTCCCTACCTTATGTCCTCTCATCCGGGCTGTCGTATGGAGGACGCTGTGGAGCTGGCAGTCTACCTCAAAGGACTTGGTTATATGCCTGAGCAGGTGCAGGACTTTTATCCGACGCCTTCTACGCTTTCCACATGCATGTACTATACCGGATTGGACCCCAGGACCATGGAAGAGGTGTACGTTCCCCGTGATCCCCATGAGAAGGCGATGCAGCGGGCACTGATACAGTATCGCGATCCGAAAAACCGGGAACTGGTGGAAGAAGCGCTTCGTTTCGCAGGGCGGACGGACCTGATCGGGTTCGGACCGGATGCGCTGATCCGGCCTCTGGGCGAAGGCCGGGGATCCGGCGGAAGCCGCCCGGCAGAACGCAGAAAGCAGCGCATTGCTTCCGGCGGAAACCGACCGGAAGATCACAGAAAGCAGGGGGCTTCTTCAGGAGGCAGCCGCAGCGGGGGACAAAAGAAGAAAACCATCAGAAAGGTGCATAAATCCAAAAAATGAAACGGGTACCAAAGGGAAGCAGCGGTTATATCCGCTATGAGAAAGTCAAAAGGGCGCTGATCGCGCTGCTGATGTTCGCAATTCCGCTCACGATCTTTTTTACCGGATGGATCACGACCGGAACCAGGAAGAATCTGCTCACTGTGGTGGCGATTCTCGGAGTCATTCCGGCAGCACGTTTTGCTGTGTCATGGATCATGATCATGCTGCAGAAGGAAGCCCCTTCCTATGTGGTGGAACATACCGGGAAAGCGGCGGGGGATCTGGTGCATGCCTATGAACTCACGGTCACTGCCTATGAGGGACGGATGCCGCTGGATGCAGTTGTGGTTCGAAGCGGCAGCGTGGTCTGCCTTTCCCTGAACGGAAAGAAGGAACAGTTCGGCTTTATGGAAAAACATATGGAGTCGATTCTGGCGAAAAACGGTTATAAAAAAGTGAAGGTGAAGATCTTCGCAGATGAGAAGAATTATCTCGACCGCGTTCAGAGTATGAAGAAAGCAGATGAGAAAGTTGCTCCTCAGCCGGAGGAAGGATATCCGGATGCCGCTGATGAGGAGGAAGAAGGAGTTCAGACTGCAGGATATGAACGTCTTTCCAGAGATGAGCGTATCCTTGCTGTCATTAAGGCGATCTCATTATGAAAGAACTGATCATCAGCCCTTCACAGGATGGGCAGAAGCTGGAACGGGTATTGACCCGTTATCTGAAAAATGCTCCTGTGAGCTTTCTGTACCGGATGCTGCGCAGGAAAAATATCACCCTGAACGGGAAAAAGGCAACCGGTAAAGAGCGTATTCATGCCGGCGATGCCGTGCAGGTGTGGTTTTCCGAGGAAACATTTCTTAAGTTTGCCGGGGAACAGCCCGGGGTTCATTCTATGCCGGAGAGCAGAAAAGAGCACGCCGGCATACATGCACGGGAAATGGATCTTGAAAAAAGTATTCTGTATGAAGACCGGCATGTACTGATCGTGAACAAACCGGCTGGTATCCTGACACAGAAAGCCGTCATGGAAGATTATTCCCTGAATGAGTATGCGGTCGACTATCTGCTTCGTACAGGCCAGACAGATCCGGAAAGTCTTGTGTTTATCAGACCTTCTGCGTGCAATCGGCTGGACCGGAATACAAGCGGCGTGGTGATGATCGGAAAAACGCAGCAGGGGCTTTCTGTCCTTACGGAATTACTGAGGGAAAGGCTGATCCATAAGGATTATCTGTGTCTGGCCCTTGGGAAGATCGACAGGGAAATGATGCTTACCGGTTATCTGGCGAAGGACCACGAACATAACAAGGTGGAAGTGGCGCAGGAACAGCTCCGGGACGGGAAAGAGATCCGTACACGTATCCGTCCCGTCGAAAGCTTTACGGATCCGGGCGGGTACCCGGTATCATTGCTGGAGATCCGGCTGTTTACAGGACGTACCCATCAGATACGCGCGCATCTTGCCGGTACGGGCTGTCCGATCATCGGAGATGCGAAGTATGGCGACCGTGACGCGAACCGGTATTTCCGGGATACATACGCAGTCCGGTCGCAGCTCCTTCATGCATACAGTCTGGAGTTTCCCGCACAGGTCCGGGAACCTTTGCAGGAACTTTCCGGGAAGAAGATCACAGCACAGCCTCCGGAGGTTTTCCGGAGAGTGTGCAGGGCAGGAGAAGCGGAATGTCAAATCAGAAAACAAGAGGATTGAGGGGATCCGCGCTGGAAGAACTGATCAATATGACGAATGAACAGTATCTGGAGCAGGATCTGGCACTGATCCAGAAAGTGCCTACGCCGATCACGCCTCTGAATATTGACAAAGAGAGCAGGCATATTACACTGGCCTACTTTGATCATAAAAGTACAGTGGATTATATCGGCATTGTGCAGGGCATACCGGTGTGCTTTGACGCGAAAGAATGCAGCTATGATACCTTCAGTCTTCAGAATGTTCACCCGCATCAGATCCGGTTTATGGAGAAGTTTGAACAGCAGGGAGGGATCTCCTTTCTGATCATCAGCTACAGCCATCGCGGTGAGATCTACTATATGCCCTATAAAGACATTCGCCGGTTCTGGGACAGGGCACAGGAAGGCGGCAGGAAAAGCTTCCGGATAGAAGAGATCGATGTCACTTACGAGCTGAAACCCAGGGGGGGATTTCTGATACCGTATCTGGATGCACTGCAGAAAGATCTGGACAGCAGGGAAGAGGAGTTTTAAGGAGTTTTTATTATGAACAGAAAAATACTGCATACGCCGGACGGCGTGCGTGATCTGTACGGAGAGGAGTGCCGCAGAAAGCGGCAGCTGGAACTGAAGCTGCATGATGTACTGAATTCGTTCGGCTATCAGGACATAGAAACGCCGACATTTGAATACTTTGACGTATTCGGGCGGGAAACCGGAACGATTCCATCCGCGGAGCTTTACAAATTCTTTGATAAGGAAGGAAACACGCTTGTACTGCGTCCTGACTTTACCCCTTCCATTGCCAGAGCGGCAGCAAGATACTTTGTGGATGATGAACAGCCGATCCGGCTGTGCTATTCGGGGAGCGTATTTGTGAATCACAGCAGCTACCGCGGCAGGCTGAAAGAGAGCACCCAGATGGGAGCGGAGCTGATGATGGATGCTTCGGCACAGGCCGATGCGGAGCTGATCGCCATGGTGATCACGGCTCTTCGCAGCGCCGGTCTTGAGGAATTCACGGTCAGTCTGGGAAATGTACGGTATTTTCAGAGTCTGGTACACAGCAGCGCTCTTCCGGAGGAAACGGTGGCAGAACTGCAGGCTCTGATTCGCAATAAAAACAGCTTCGGAGTCAGAAAGATGCTGGAACAGAAGGCTGAGACAGGGGAACTGCCGGAGGTAAAACAGGAGCTCAAGGAAGTACTCAGTGCGCTTCCTTCTCTGTTTGGAGGCCGGGAAGTTCTCGACCGTGCAGCTGCCCTTGCAGGGGACTGCGCTGAAGCCGGACAGGCAATTCTCCGTCTGAGACAGGTGTTTGAGATCCTGGAGGAGTATGGACTCTCGCAGTATGTAAGCTTTGATCTGGGCATGATGAGCAATTACATGTATTATACGGGGATCCTGTTCCGCGCGTACACCTACGGCAGCGGTGAGGCAGTCGTTAAGGGAGGAAGATATGATCTGCTGCTGCGTTACTTCGGGAAGGATGCGCCGGCAGTCGGTTTTGTGATCGTAGTGGATCAGCTTATGAACGCATTGTCCAGGCAGAATACAGGCAGTTTTTCCGGAAACAGTATTCTGAAGATCCTCTGCTCTGAGAAGCAGCGTGCTGCCGGGATCCGGAAAGCGGGAAGGATACGGGAGCAGGGAGAAAAGGCTGTCCTTCACATCCTGCCTTCTGAGGAGGATGTGCTGAAGGAAGCACAGCGCTGCATGGATGCCGGTGCAGTTTCAGAAGCAGAGGAACCCGGGATCAAGGTACTGAGAATGGAGGTGTCTTGAATGCGTTATCTGACGATCGCTCTTGCAAAAGGCCGTCTGGCAAACAAGAGCATGAAATTGTTTGAAGAGATGGGCATCACGCTGGAGGAAATGAAAGATCCGAATACCAGGAAACTGATCTTTACAAACGAAGAACATGGTCTTCGCTTTTTCCTGGCAAAAGGTCCGGATGTTCCGACCTATGTGGAATATGCAGCCGCGGATATCGGTATCGTGGGAAAAGATACCATTCTTGAAGAACAGCGAAAACTTCTGGAAGTGATGGATCTGGGGTTCGGGAAATGCCGGATGTGCGTATGCGGTCCCGAAAGCGCGGCTTCACTGCTGCGGTCCCAGGCGCAGATCCGGGTGGCGACCAAATATCCGAATATTGCCGGAGATTATTTTTATAATACAAAGAACCAGACGGTCGAGATCATCAAGCTGAACGGATCGATCGAGCTGGCGCCTATCGTAGGTCTTGCTGAGGTGATCGTGGATATCGTTGAGACAGGATCGACCCTGCGGGAAAACGGGCTGAAAGTCCTGGAGGAAGTGTGTGACCTGTCAGCGAGAGTCGTTGTGAACCAGGTGAGCATGCGGATGGAGAATGAACGGATCATGAAGCTGCTTCAGGGTCTGAGTGAAGTGATCACAGGAAAGGAATAACCAATGAGAGTAGTACAGCTGAACGAACAGGTTCGACGGGAAGTGCTGGACAACCTCCGCACCCGGAGCGCCGGTCATACCCCTGAATATGAAAAGATCGTTTCTGATATCGTGGAAGATGTGCGCAGACGCGGGGATGAAGCTCTTTTTGAATATACTTTGAAATTCGATCATGTGAGTATTGATGCGCAGAACATCAGGGTCACACAGCAGGAGATCGAGGAAGCTTATCAGACTGTGGATCCCGCACTGATCAAAGTCATCCGCAGTGCCCTGGCCAATATCCGTGCATTTCATGAAAAGCAGAAACGGACCAGCTGGTTTGAAAGCACTCCGGAAGGAACGCTGCTCGGGCAGAAGATCGCGCCGCTGGAGAAAGCCGGGGTATATGTGCCGGGAGGAAAGGCAGTTTATCCTTCCACGGTACTGATGAATGTCGTCCCGGCAAAGGTTGCGGGAGTTGACCGTGTTATAATGGTCACGCCTCCCGGAAAGGACGGAAAAGTCAATGCCGGTACGCTGGTAGCCGCGCATGAGGCAGGAACGGATGAGATCTACAAGGTCGGAGGAGCCCAGGCGATCGCTGCGCTTGCTTTCGGTACTGCAAGTATCCCGCGGGTGGATAAGATCACCGGTCCCGGAAATATTTTCGTGGCACTGGCAAAACGACAGGTGTTCGGAAATGTCAGCATTGATTCCATAGCCGGACCTTCGGAGATCATGGTCCTGGCAGATGAGACGGCCAATGCAAAGTATGTTGCAGCGGACCTGCTTTCACAGGCAGAGCATGATGAGATGGCTTCTGCGATACTTGTGACGACGAGTGAGGCGCTTGCGGAGGAAGTATCGAATGAGATCGATCTTTTCCTGGAAAAGCTGTCCCGCAGAGCGATCATTGAGAAGTCACTGGAACAGTTTGGCTGGCTGCTTGTGGCAGATAACCTTGAAGAAGCAGTGGATATGGTCAATACAGTTGCGTCGGAGCATCTGGAGATCGTCACGAAAGACCCCTTTGATGTGATGACCAGGGTGCGGAATGCAGGGGCGATCTTCCTGGGATCCTACAGCTCGGAACCGCTGGGAGATTATCTCGCCGGCCCGAATCACGTACTTCCGACCGGAGGAAGCGCGCGCTTTTTCTCACCGCTCGGAGTGGATGATTTTGTAAAGAAATCCAGCATCATATATTATTCAAAACAGGCACTGGAAGGCGTGAAAGACGATATCATTGCCTTCGCAAAATCTGAAGGCCTGACAGCTCACGCCAATTCCATTGAGGTGAGATACCCGGAGAAGGAACAGGTTCGTTAAAAAGAGGAAAAGAACATGAATCGCAAAGCAGAGATCGAACGCAATACAAATGAGACAAGTATTCGTCTGGAGATCACGCTGGACGGCAGCGGAAAATCTGACATCGACACAGGGATAGGTTTTTTTGATCACATGCTGGACGGGTTTGCCAGGCACGGTCTGTTTGACCTGGAGGTGAAGGCAGAGGGCGACCTGTTCGTAGATGATCATCATATGATCGAGGATACGGGAATCGTGCTCGGCAGAGCGATCCGTGAGGCTGTCGGAGATAAAAAGGGAATCAAAAGATACGGACAGCGGATCCTTCCCATGGATGAAACGCTGGTACTGTGCGCAGTAGACCTGTGCGGAAGACCTTATTTTTCCTATGAAGATGCTTTCACTCCCGGAAAAATGGGAGGAATGAGCACGGAGATGGTCCGGGAATTCTTCTATGCGGTAAGTTACAGTGCGATGATGAATCTGCATCTGAAAGTCCTGACCGCCGGAAATAATCACCATATGGCGGAGGCAATGTTCAAGGCTTTTGCCAAGGCGCTGGATGAAGCTGTGACGCCGGATCCTAGGATCATGGATGTTCTGTCTACGAAAGGAGCGCTGTGACCATGGAGATAAAGCTTTCATGGGAAGATCTGAAAAAAGGGGCGGATGGCCTGGTCCCGGTCGTAGTACAGGACTGTGAGAATGATGAAGTGCTTATGATGGCATATATGAATAAGGAAGCATATGAGCGAACTCTTGCCACCGGACAGATGACTTACTGGAGCAGGAGCAGGCAGGAACTGTGGATCAAAGGGATGACGTCCGGCCATTTTCAGAAGGTTCAGGAGCTTCGGATCGACTGCGACAATGATACGATCCTGGCCAGAGTGTGGCAGAAGGGGGCTGCTTGCCATACGGGGAACCGGAGCTGCTTCTATCGTGTGCTTTCGATGTCTTCTGAATACTGAACGGATAAAGGAGAACTTGCTTTATGGCGCAGATCCTGAGGGCTGTGGAAGCGGATGCGCCGAGGATCCGTCAGCTGATGGAACTGTCGGTCATTTCACTTCCCAGCAGAGACTGGTTTGTGGATGATGACCTTCCCTATATCCTGAGGCATATGGAAGAGGAAGGCTATATTCTAAAATACCTCACAGACGATCAGGTGCTTGCAGGATACGTGATGGTCCGATGGCCGGGGGCTTCCCCGGACAACCTGGGATGTTATCTGAATCTGCCTCCTGAGGAGTACAGATCTGTGGCCCATATCGAATCTACCAGTGTAGATCCGGCTTTCCGGGGACAGAAGATCTTTCGTTCTCTTCTCGGCGCCGCGATCGGGAAGGAACGGGATGATCCGGGAATCAGATATCTTATGGCAACGGTCCATCCCGATAACCGGTACAGTAAAGACATTCTCTCGGAGGCGGGTTTTATATCTGCGGCCGCCGTACGGAAATACGGAGGCCTGGACCGCATTGTGATGTATATGCCAATTTCGAAAATGTTATAAAAAAAGCTTGCAAAAGCAAACACAAGTAAGTATAATAGCATCGTTGACTGTGAGAGCAGTCTGCTGCCGGAATAGCTCAGTTGGCAGAGCGACGCATTCGTAATGCGTAGGTCGCCGGTTCAAGCCCGGCTTCCGGCTGGTAAAACCCTTGAGAGATCAAGGGTTTTTTCTTTTGCTGTCTCGACGGAAATTCCTATGAGATTAAAAAAGGCGGCTGCTGCCGCCTTTGACATATCTGCCGGGGTATGCTGCTGTGTCGTTACAGTTTCGAATATCCGTAACTGTTCACGATGGCATCGAGCCTCTGTCCCTGTGCACACAGCGGGCACTTGGAGGGATCATAGGTTTGATATTCGGGGATGTCTTCGCTTCCGAAGATGGAATAGACGTCCACTCCGTTTACCTTATCACTGGCGCTGAAGATCGCGGACACACCTTCTACGATACCGCCGTAATACTGAATACACTCCAGAGCTTTTGCGATCGTACGGCCGGTCGTGGCAGATGCGAGAAGAAGCAGGCAGTGCTTGCCGTTGATCATCATCTGCATATTGTCGCGGAAGATCAGCTGGCCGCCGGTATGCACTTCCGGAGAGACCACATACATCGTCTGATGCTTGTTCAGCGACATGATTCCGGAATCCGTCAGTTTTTCAGCCAGATAAGCACCGATCACTTCGCAGCCGTCCATGCAGATGATCGAATCAATGTAGGTGGTATTGGAGTATTTGTAAGCCAGAACTGCGGCTGCTGCAGCGGCCTCACTCTTTCTGGACTTCATGATGGTCATGTCCACATAATAATTGATGTGAGAGTGAGTCGTTGCAAAATGTCCCGGCACGACACGAATGATGGCGTCCGGATTGACTTTTGAGTGGATTTTCGTGTATCTGTTTTCCAGTGACATATGAAACCTCCTTCTTACGATCTACTATGCATAACAGGAGCATGCATTCTTAGTACTCTATAAAGGTATAATACCCAATTATTTGATCTGTTTCAAGTGATTTCTGGAAAAAATGCACAAATATTATCCGCTTGAATGATTGAACCATTTGTTGTACTATAGGAAAGTGATGTTTTGAATTCGTACAGGCGCATTATGCTTGCAGAGCGTATGCAGTTCCGGAAAGGATACGGACATGGGAACGAGAACTTCATTAGTGATCATGGCGGCAGGACTTGGAAGCAGATTCGGGAAAGGCATCAAGCAGCTGACATCATTCGGACCGCACGGGGAGATCATTATGGATTATTCCGTGTTTGATGCCATGGAAGCCGGATTTGACCGGATCATTTTTGTTTTAAGAAAAGATCTGGAAAAGGATTTCAAGGAGATCATAGGGGATCGGATTTCACGGAAGGTGGAGGTCGGATATGCGTTTCAGGAGCTGACGGACCTGTCGGAGGGGTTTGCCCTGCCGGAGGGACGGAAAAAACCGTGGGGCACAGGACAGGCCGTTCTGGCATGCAGGGATCTGATTCGGGAGCCTTTTGCCGTGATCAATGCGGATGATTATTATGGAAAGGAAGCTTTTGTCCGGATTCATGATCATCTTGTCGGAGAAAAGCCTGCGAAGGGGACGGACAGTGAAACGTTGCTTTGCATGGCAGGATTTGTCCTGAAAAATACCCTCTCCGAACATGGAGGAGTGACCCGGGGGATCTGCAGTGTTGATCAGGACGGAAGGCTGAATTCGATCGCAGAAACAAAGAATATCATAAAGGTTCCCGGAGGTGCAGCAGTACTCCTTCCGGACGGAAATCGCAGATCTGTCGATCCGGAATCTCTGGTATCAATGAACTTCTGGGGCTTCCCGGAAGAGATGATCGGTACGCTGGAGGAACGCTTCCGTCAGTTCCTGCAGGGACTGACTCCAAAGAACTGTCTTACAGAAGAATTTCTCCTGCCGATCATTGTCAACGACATGCTGCAGAGCGGAAAAGCACAGGTAAGCGTCTGTCCGTCATCCGACCGATGGTTCGGAGTGACCTATCAGGAGGACATCCCTCTGGTGAAGGAATCGTTCAGGAAACTGATCGCAGATGGCGTATATAAAGAGAATCTCTGGGAAAAATAATACACATATATCTGAGAAGGAACAGAAATGAGAACAGGATTTGACAACGAGAAGTACTTGAAAATTCAATCAGAACATATCCGTGAACGGATCGCCCAGTTCGGGGACAAACTTTATCTGGAATTCGGCGGAAAGCTTTTTGATGATTATCATGCCTCCAGAGTCCTGCCTGGTTTTGAGCCAGACAGTAAACTGCGCATGCTGATGCAGATGTCTGACATCGCTGAGATCGTCATGGTGATCAATGCTTCAGATATCGAGAAGAATAAAATGCGCGGGGATCTGGGAATCACCTACGATGTGGATGTTCGCCGTCTCATGGACGAATTTGAGAACCGGGGACTTCTGGTAAGCAGTATTGTGATCACACAGTACACCGGTCAGGAAGCAGCCCAGATCTTCAAAGAGCGTATGGAAAAGCAGGGCAAGCATGTATATCTGCACTATGTGATCGAAGGATATCCGTCCAATCTCTCCCTGATCATCAGCAAAGACGGGTTCGGGAAAAACGAATATGTTAAAACTACGCGTCCGCTGGTCGTAGTCACGGCACCCGGACCGGGCAGCGGGAAGATGGCCACCTGCCTTTCCCAGCTGTACCACGATAATCTGCATGGCATCAAGGCAGGCTATGCAAAGTTTGAAACATTCCCGATCTGGAACATCCCGCTTAAGCATCCGATCAATCTTGCCTATGAAGCAGCGACGGCAGACCTGAATGATGTGAATATGATCGATCCGTTCCATCTTGAGGCCTATGGCGAGACCACGGTCAATTATAACAGGGACATAGAGATATTCCCGGTGCTGTCCTCCATTTTTGAAGCGATCTATGGGGAAAGCCGTTATAAATCGCCTACGGATATGGGCGTGAATATGGCGGGAAACTGCATCATTGATGATGATGCGTGCCGTGAGGCTTCCTGCATGGAGATCATCCGCAGGTATTACGATGCTACGAACCGAGTGGTACTGGAAAAAGGCACAGAAAGTGAAGTATATAAGATCGAACTGCTGATGAAGCAGGCGAAGATCACGGTCAGGGACCGGGTGGTGGCCGTTGCAGCAGATGAGCGCGCGGAAAAACTCGGAGTTCCGTGCGCTGCGATCGAGCTGGCTGATGGCAGCGTGATCACATCCAAGACGTCGGATCTGCTCGGAGCATCCGCTGCACTGCTGATCAATGCGCTGAAGCATCTGGCCGGAGTGGCACACGAGGTCAAGCTGATCAAGCCTGAAGCGATCGTTCCGATCCAGGATCTGAAAGTACGTTTCCTCGGCGGAAAGAATCCGAGACTTCATACGGATGAAGTGCTGATCGCGCTCACATTTGCAGGCATGACGGATGAAAATGCCCGTAAAGCGCTGGAGCAGCTGCCGAAGCTGCGGGGCTGTCAGGTCCATACTACAGTAATGCTTTCAGATGTGGATATTCATATCTTTAAGAGACTGGGCGTACAGCTGACCAGTGATCCGGTCATGATGGTGAAGAAGTATTATTAATAATATGGATAGTAATTCTATTAGCTGTAAAAAACAAAGACAGAAGCTGCTGAAGAGCTGCATTCTGAAGTTTACGATCCTGTTTGCGGCAGCAGCACTGTTTTTGGTGTGCCCGTATCTGCTGCAGGGGAAATCGCTGGTCAACAGCGGTGACGGAATGATGCAGCATATCAAAGCGCTGGACTACTATGGGCGCTGGCTTCGCAGCATTGCAGGACGAATCATGCAGGGAGATCTTTCACTCCCTGCTTATTCGTTTGCCTTCGGATATGGCGGAGATGTGATCACGACCTTGCATTACTATGCGATCGGGGATCCGCTTACACTTCTGAGTGTCTTCTTTGACACGGCTCATATTGTGTATCTGTATGATGCGCTGATCGTGGTGCGCCTGTACCTGGCAGGAATAATGTTTCTTCTGTTTGCAGTTTATACAGTCCTCGATGATCCGGACCGGTCTCCGGCCAGTTATCCCGCGGGAGCCATGATCTATGCGTTCTGCGGGTATGCTTTGTTTACAGCTACAAGGCATCCGTTCTTTTTGAATCCCCTGCTTTATTTTCCTCTGCTCCTGCTGGGAGTCGAGAGATCGATCCGGGAGAAGAAGACAGGTTTGTTGACAATAAGCACAGCGCTTGCAGCAGCGGTGAATTTCTATTTCTTCTATATGATCGTACTTCTGACTGTCTGCTATGTGTTGTGGAGAATATTGTCGGATCGGAACCTGAAAGGTCTTTCAGATAAGTCAGAAGCATTCCTGCGGATCGCATTCGGAACCATTTTGGGGGTAATGCTTGCGTGCATACTGTTCCTGCCGGTCGTGCTCCGCTTCCTGCAGAACCCGAGACTGCAGGGAGGGGCGCTTGTTCCGATACATTATAATAAAGAATACTATGCTGAATTTGTGCTGAGCTTCCTTACCCCGTTTACAAACGGTTTCTGGACGCATCTTGGCATCACCGGAATCGGAACGGCCGCTTTGGCAGTACTTGTCTTAAGCAGGGCAAAATACAGGAAATATAAGATACTGCTGGCAGGGGAACTTGTGCTTCTCGCCCTTCCGGCAGCCGGATATATCCTTTCAGGGGCTTCCTATGTAACGAACCGCTGGTCCTGGGCATTTGTCTTTTTTGCCTGCTGGGTTCTGATCCTGTTATGGGAAGAGATGAGACGTCTGCCGAGAATGACTCTGATCATTCTGGCAGGAGGGTTTTGTCTGTGCTGCATGGTAGCTTTGCTTCTGCGGGGCCATATCAGCAGAGTGGCTTTGCGGAATCTTCTGTTTGAGCTGATCATTTTTGCTCTTTTACTTCTTTTGCTTGGATGGAGCAGCATTCGCAAAATGTCAGGCAGAGCGTTTTCCGGCATGATGCTTTGCCTGATCATGGGATCTCTTGCGGGGAATATCTGGTCTATAGATCACGACAGTGGGAAGAATAATCTGCAGGGCACGATTGAAATGAACCAGATGACGAATCGCCTGACAGCTGAAGATGCTGAGAGAATTCTGGAAAAAGATCCTGCTGCCGGGATCGAACAGCTGCGCAGCAGTCTGTCCTCGAGCCCATGGAATACCATGGGGCTGGCGGTGCGTCTTTCTTCCCGAATCGCGCAGCGAAACGGGCAGAATACGGATCCTTCCGGAGATTTCCTGCTGGACAGATATACAGGCAGAGGGATCCGGAAAAATGAATCCGTGATTGATGGTCTGCCCTCGGTGCATTATTACTGGAGCCTTTCGAACGGAGCGGTGGCCAGGTATCTGGATGAGATCGCGAACAATACATACCGCAGCTATGATTACCGGAGCATGGATGACCGTGCGCTGACGCTGGCACTTATGGGAACGCAGTATTATGTGTCCGAAGCAAAAGCGTATGTCCCGTTCGGATATGAACGGCTCAGCCCGGAAGAAAATCCCCTGGATGATGTGTATCCGGTGTATCGCAATCAATATGCGCTCCCTCTGGGCTACACCTTTGAAAAGGTGATTCCGGAAGAAGCGTATCAGTCAATGGATGCATTGGAGCGGCAGGAAGCAATGCTTCAGGGAATCGTGATGTCTGAGAAAGATATCGCATCCCTGGAGGAAAAGTATGCATTGCCTGAACTGGAGGAGATTGCGGCAGACAGCGTTGAGGTCCCATTTACAGTGGAGGCGGAAGAGGGTCTGGTCTTTGAAGACGGCAGAATCACTGTAAAAAAGGCCGGAGCCAGAGTGACGCTCTCCTTCGACAGTATTCCCAATGCAGAGACTTGTCTGTATGTACGGAATCTGCAGTATGAAAACGGCGGAACAAAAGCGGAGATCACGGTAGAAGGCTGCAGAAACGGAAAGACAATTACAAAAAAAACGCTTACCGTACTCACACCGGAGCATGATTGGTATGCAGGCCGTCATGATTTTATCGTGAACACCGGTTATGATACCAGACAAAGAGATGCCATAATTCTGGAGTTTCCGTCAAAGGGAACCTATATGTTTGACTCTTTGCAGGTCAGTGCCCAGCCGATGGAGCAGTATGCTTCCAGGGTGCGTGTGCTTGCACAGGATTCATTGAAAAATGTCGATCTTCACGCAGATGAAGATACATTCACGGGTTCCTTTGCGGAGGGAAGTATCTCTCTGAAGAAGCCAAAGATTCTTTGCTTTGCGCTGCCGTATGATAAAGGATGGTCTGCCCGGGTGGACGGACAGCCTGTCGGGCTCCTGTGCGGAAACAGGATGTTCCTGGCATTGCCGCTGGAGGCAGGTGATCACCAAATCGAGCTGCGTTACCGTACACCGGGACTGGCTGCGGGTACAGCCATCAGTCTTTGTGCAGCGGTTCTGCTTATTATTATTGCCATTCGCAGGAAGAAGTATTTTGATGAAGCGAAATGATTTTCCATGGAAAGATTTTCTTTATAAGGTTGCCGTCATTGCGATTCCGGTAGCTCTTCAGAATCTGCTCACAACGACCGGATCGATGGTGGATACAATGATGATCGCATCTCTGGGACCGAAGCAGGTGGGGGCCGTGGGACTGTGTGCACAGTTTTCCTCCCTGATGTTCTCTGGATACTGGGGTTTTGTCGGCGGCGGCATGCTCTTTTTCTCGCAGTACTGGGGAGCACAGGATGATGACGGCATAAACCGGTCCTACGGGCTGACCCTCACCTGTATGATGACAGTGGGAATCCTGTTTGGCATTCTGGCAGTCGGGTTCCCGCATCAGATCATGCGTCTGTACACTGACAAAGAAGCCATTCAGGCGATCGGGGTGGAGTATCTGCGGATCGCAGGATTTGCCTATCCGCTGATGGTATTTTCGATGGCGATGGCGGCGCTGCTGCGGTCGACCGAGAAGGTACGCATTCCTCTTTACGGATCCATCGTATCGGTCACGGTCAATATCTGTCTGAACTGGGTACTGATCTTCGGACATCTGGGAATGCCCCGGATGGGGGTGCGCGGTGCGGCGCTTGCCACGGTGATCGCGCAGGCGGCAGGGATCGCAGCGATCATCGTTCTAGCGCGGAAAGCAGAGCATCCTTATCTGCTTGCAGTGACGCGGCACTTTCATTGGGACAGCATCCTGGTCCGGTCTTATTTCCGGAAATGCTATCCGATCATTCTCAATGAAGTTCTGATCGGTTTCGGAAACATGGTGATCAATATCGTGCTGGGACGTCAGCCCGAGGAAGCCATAGCGGCAGTCGCTGTATTCAGGACTTTGGAAGGACTGGTGATCGGCTTTTTTGCAGGCTTCTCGAATGCATCTTCCGTTCTGGTGGGCAAGGAGGTCGGCGCCGGAGATCCGGAGACCGCCTGGCAGAGAGCCTGGCGGCTGGTCTATCTGTGTCAGATCTCGATCGGTGGCATTTGCCTTCTTCTGGTCCTTCTGCACGGACCGATTCTGCATACCATGGGAATGCAGGGAGAGAGTTTTGAGATTGCATTCGGAATGCTTTGTATCTATGCCATAGCAGCATTCATCCGGATGGGAAACTGGACGCAGAACGATACCTTCCGGGCAGCGGGGGACGCTGCAATGATCCGGCACTGGCCGACCCTGGTGGTGTTTGCTCTGTGCTATGCAGATGAGCCGATCCGTTATGTTCTTATGCAGATCCACCTGTTCAGCGGAAAATGGATCAAACCGGTGACGGAAGCCGGCAGAAAGGCACTGGAGAACTGGCGGAAAAACTGAGATCTTTATCAGTGATCCCGGTAACAGGAACGAATAACAGAGAGGATAATATGAGCAAAGGATATATGTGGATCAGTCAGAAATTCAAAGAGAATATCCGTATGTATACGGCAGTATTTCTGCTTTATGCAGCAGGGATCCTGGCTTTGATTCAGGCGGATTTTCCGTATAAAGATGATCTTCGCCGGACTCTCAACGGAAATATGTGGTGGGACCGGCAGAGCAGATATCTGAGCAATCTGATCGCAGGGCTGCTGAGCATGGACACCCACATCGGAAATCTGTCTCCGCTCACACAGCTGCTCGGAGCAGCTGTGATGGCAGCAGGAGCTATGATGCTGATTCGTCTGTTCTATAAGGGTAAAAAGAATAGTCCTCTGGTTTTCTTTGCATTGGTTCCGTTTGCTCTGTCACCTTATTTCCTGGAGTGTTTTTCCTTTCAGTTTGACATTCCGTTTATGGCGGTGTCGGTCGTCGCGTGTATTTTCCCGTTTTTGCTGATCCCCGTGGATTTTCGCGAAATGGATCCGAAACAGTACGCCGCAGCTTCGTTTCTGGGTGTACTGGTAATGCTCCTTACCTATCAGGCATCTTCCGGAATCTATCCGATGATCGCCGCATTTCTGTTCCTGAAATGGTGGAACAGGGGACTCGGAAGCGCAAAAGAACGAATCAGGTTTGTCCTGCTTTCCGCAGGCAGCTATCTGGCGGCTCTTGTTTTTTATATGGCTGTGCTTCTTCATCCCTACAAAAACTATAAGAGCATCGAGATGCTTCCGCTTCGGGAACTGATTCCGGGGGCCTTTCTCAATTATCTGCATTTTTACTATCGGGTCTATGCTGATTTTAAACCCCTCTGGCTTGTGCTTTTCCTGGCAGGGGTGGTGTTGTTCTGGACGCAGACGGTCCTTGGATCCTCACAGAAGAAGTGGCACTCTTTTCTTGTAACGGGAGCAGTGCTCGCTTTTGCCAGCGCCATGGCCTACGGGATCTACCTGGCCATGAAGGAGGCTGCATTCAATCCCCGTATGATGTACGGGTTCGGGGTACTGCTTACCGTCCTTTTTCTTCAGATGGTCTCCGCTTCGAATGGTTCGATGGAAAAGCAGGTATCTGTTTCGTCAAAAACGCTTCGAATGGCGGGAGCAGCGGTATGTGTTCTGCTGGGATGGTGTTTCTTTACCTTTGGTTTTCTTTACGGGAATGCGCTTGCGGAACAGAAGCGTTTCCAGGAATTGAGCATGAGCCGTGTTATCTCTGCACTGGATACGGTGGAAGTCATGAAGAGTGATACTGTAAAAATCATGCAGCTGGAGGGGGATTTCGGGATCTCACCTGCCGTACGGGACATGGAGCAGGGATACAGCATGCTCAGCAGACTGGTTCCATCCTCGAAGGCGGATTATCAGTGGACAAAATATTATTTTTTCGGATATCTTGGCCTTTCCAATGTAAAGCCGGCAAAGGCAAAAGAGGACTTTGCCGCACTGAACCTGCCGGTCCTTGCAGATACTGCATATTGCACTGTCCGGGGAGACGATGAGAGAATCCTGGTCACGATTCGTGAGCAGGATATAGAAGATCTGATGTAGAAGACAAAGAGGCCGGGGCACCGGGACGGAGAACCTTCCCGGTGTCCCGGCCTTTGTTCTCGTATAGAAATTCCTTCGGATTTCCTATACGAGAAACGCTCCGCGAGGATGCGCACTCGCACGTAAGGAAGATGTCGCTGCGCGACCGTGCTCGGCGCACAAAGTCCTGCTGCGCTCCTCTTATGATTGAGGGGGTGGGGGAGCTGATGTCCGCTTGCGGACTTCGTTCTTTTGCTATTTCCCCTGTGATGCATAGGTGAACAGGAATCCTCCGGTTGGAATGTGCCCGACGTTCCGGACAGCGTTGTCGTGAATACAATAAGGCCGCGTGTAAAAGTAGAGCGGTGCGAAAGGAAATCCATCCTTTGAGAACAGCAGTTGTTCCGCTGCGGTAAGAAGCTCATCGAGGTCTTTTCCGTTGGACAGTTTTTCCATCTTACGCAGAAGTGCGTCATATTCTTCGCTTGACCACCGGGATGAATTGAACGGGCTGGAACTTGCAGCCAGGTCAATGAAGGTCTTGGGGTCGTCATAATCTGCGTTCCAGCCAGACGACGCGATGGTAAAGTTTCCGGTCTGGAGATTATGAAGGTAGGTCTGCCCTTCCACATTTGTCAGTGTTATGTTCAGTCCAAGTACAGAGAGAAGATCGCTCTGCACTGCTTCGCCGATGGCCTGCGAAGTTCCGCCCACCGGGTACTGATAATCCAGATGGACAGATCTGTCAAAGCCGTCTGCGACAGCCTCCTCCATCAGCTTCTGTGCTAGTTCGCACTGTCCGGAATAAGAAGTCAGATCCGCATCCGGATAAAGCTTTTTCAGTGCTTCTGTCATAATGTTTCCTTTGGTTTCTGTCCAGTCTTTTCCGTCAAAGGTATTGATTCCTTTCGGGGTCAGGCCGGTAGCAGGCAGTTCGCCGCTCTGCGTTACATGATCGATGATATTCTGCCGGTCAATTGCCAGAGTGATGGCCGCGCGGACCCGCCAGTCAGGGATGCCGGACTCGGAAAGGTAAAGAAAAGCGGTTCCGAGCATAGGTGCTACATGGCAGGAGCCCTGTGCACGCAGATCATCAACCATATCCCGGGGAATCATGGTAAAGAAGTCGCACTCATTAGCTATAAATGAAGCCAGTTGAGGTGAACTTCCGCTGGCCAGAGTCCAGGTGATCACATCCGGAACAGCCGGATCATAGAATTTTTCGTTGCGGGTCATCCGGATGTAGTCATCGTGATCCCATTCAGACAGGAGGAACGGGCCGTTTGTAACTATATGTTCGGGGTCAGTCCATTCGCGTCCGTATTTCTCGATCACATCTTTTCTAAGCGGCATTGTGCACGGTAATGAACACAGCTCGAGAAAATAAGCACATGGTGATGCCAGAT
>CACZZH010000008.1:35406-64248 GCA_902785635.1 uncultured Lachnospiraceae bacterium | reverse complement strand
AGGTGAAGGCTGTGCCGAGTGCTTTGGCTGCTGTGATGGCCATAGGCGGACCGTCGATGAGCGTATTTGCAGAAGCTGAAAGCATAGAGACGGAAGAAGATGCTTCCTTTGAAGACGAAACTGCGAAAGCCGCAGAATTGCTGGAAGAGATAAAAGGTACGTATGAACCGCTGTTCCCGGTGATAACGGATTCTCAGTATGATCAGTTGTGGCTTGATCCCTGTATAGCTGTCGTTGGCGAAGAGGCTGCCCCCGAAGTGGCGGAAATGTTGAAAGCTGCTTGTAACGGAACTGTTTACGGACAGGAAGCAATAGACGCTTTCGGTGATGGATCCGAAGGCGCACAGTTTGACTGCCTGTTTATCAATGGCCCGTCAGCCATCACATTTGACGGGAATATGATCAGCGGTATTGATGAGAATGGAGACCAGCTTTTCTCCCATGAGTACAGGTTTGTCGACGGACTTTCCCTGGCAGGACTGATGGAAGGCTATCTGTATGAAACGGAAGACGAGGATGCAGGCGAATTCAAATACTTCTATATGATGCCTGACACACCGGACACCACATATCATCTGGAATTCCGATATGGGAGTGATATTGATGCTCTTTCACAGTATAATGAAGGGCCGTATGCATACTGGCTGGCGGCAGGATTTCCTGTAGATGCGGATGAAGAGATGATAGAAAATGTCATTACTCTTTTCTGTGAAGAGAATTTGGCAGAGATGCAATGAGTTTTCCCGGCAGGGGCGATTGAAGAAGCATAAGGATAAAAACGGAGGGCGAGAATCTGGAGCTATGACGTACAATAGTTCCGGCTTCTCGCCCTTTTGTTTGTACACTTTATGGCATCAAAATCAGTGAAAGCTGCTATTGGAAAGACGTAAGAATGGTATTTACGATGTGAAAACAGCGAAGAACAGATGTAAACACACAGTCATCATACAGGCGCTCCTTTGGGGGTGCCTTTTCTATTGCAGCAATCTTGACGGTTTTATTGAATATACTTCTGCCAAAGAATGAAAAAGCGGGGTGTGACCCCGCATAGTATCTTATGTATTTTGTTGCGCAGACTTGATCTCATCCAGGTAAGTATACAGAGTATACTTGGAAATGCTGAGATATTCACATACTTTCGGACCGGATTTGGTAATGAGAAAAGCGCCGGCATCATTCAGGCTGCGAATAAACTGGATCTTGTCTTCGCGGGTCATCAGTGCTACCGGTTTTCCGATGCTTCGCGCACTTTGCGTAATGAGTTCATCAAGAAGATCCGCTACATTTAAGGCGATCGGCTCATCAGGACTTTCTTCCGAATCCGTGGAGATAAAGGAACTGATCTGCTGTGCAGCAGCGCTCATCAGAGAGATATCGTAATTTATGGCAAAAATACCGACAGGCTGACCGCTCTCGTTGCGGATATAGATAGTACTGGATTTCAGTATTTTCCCGTCTTTCGTTCGCGTCATATAAGAGAGCCGGTCCCCTTTGAGATGGTCCCTGTCATGAAGAGCCTGCAGTACAATGTGCGAAGGGCCGTCCCCGATCTTCCGGCCGGAGATATGGCCGTTTTCAATCGCTACGATCGAATGATTCAGATCGCTGCTTTCCAGATCATGGACGACGATCTCACAGTTGGAGCCGAACTGTACGGCCAGGCCGTGGGCAAGCCGCTGGTAAAAGTCGATTTCTGTTTTTTTCATGGCTTATTAATTACATTTTGAGAAGAACTATAGTTTTTCTCAGTATAGCAGTTTCGGGATTTGAATTCAATAAAGTTGCTATCAGCAGAACGCATGAAAAGATGCCTGAAAATATGTCAGATATGCTGATTTATATTTATGTTTCGATTTGATATACTTATTGTTAAAGCAGATAAAGCTCTCTGTGAAAGATTTATGAGTAATTTTTTACAAATTGAAGAACGGAAAGAGGAGGTGCAGCCATGTATTTAATTGGAAACGGACAGGTGATCACCAGAGATTCGGATAATCCTTACCTGAAAGACGGCGCAGTCGTTACAGAGGGAACAAAGATCCTGGCTGTCGGGAAATGCGATGAGCTGAAGAGAGCATATCCGGAGGCAGAGTTCATCGACGCAAAAGGCGGCATCATCATGCCCGGTCTGATCAATGCCCATACACATATCTATTCCGGTCTGGCCCGGGGACTTTCCATCGTCGGGAACAATCCCACAAATTTCTTTGAAGTGCTGGATGGAACCTGGTGGGCGATAGACCGGAAGCTTACTCTGGACGGTACCCGTGCATGTGCCTATGCAACGATTCTGGATTGCATCCGTAACGGAGTGACCACGATCTTTGATCATCATGCCAGCTTCTGTGAGATTCCGGGTTCTCTTTTCGCGATCAAAGATGTGGCAAAAGAGACCGGGATGCGTGCATGCCTGTGTTATGAGGTCTCTGAACGTGACGGAGAGGAGAAGACAGAGCAGGGGATCCGGGAGAATGCCGAATTTGCAAAATGGGCACAGGAAGCGGACGATCCCATGATCAAGGCAATGTTTGGAGGCCATGCGCTGTTTACGATCTCCGATAAGACTTTTGAAAAAATGGTTGAGGCGAATAACGGCATGACCGGATTCCACATCCATGTCGCGGAAGGGATGAATGACGTATATGACAGCCTGCGGAATTATGGCTGCCGTCCGGTCAACCGGCTCCTTTACAACGGAATTCTGGGAGAGCGCACACTGCTTGGACACTGTATCCATGTAAGTCCTTCAGAGATGGATATTATTAAGGAAACCGGGACCATGGTCGTCAACAATCCGGAATCCAATATGGGCAATGCTGTTGGATGTGCACCGGTCCTTCAGATGATGAAGAAAGGCATTACGGTCGGCATGGGGACAGATGCATATACCCATGATATGCTGGAAAGCATGAAGGTGTTCCTGATCATCCAGAGACACAATGCAGCGATGCCGAATGTTGCTTGGGGAGAGGATGTTACGATGCAGTTCACAAACAACCGTATCATTGCAGAGAAATACTTCAAGGTTCCGCTTGGGATACTTAAAGAAGGTGCTGCCGCAGATATAATCGTGATGGATTATAAGCCATTTACGCCTTTCTCTGATGAAAACATTGACGGACATATGCTTTTCGGAATGAACGGCAGGAACTGCCGGACGACGATGATCAATGGTCGGCTCCTTTATAAGGATCGGGAATTTACCGATCTGGATGAAGAACAGATCAATGCATGGACACTGGAACAGAGCAAAAAACTTTGGGGAGAGCTGAATCACAGGGAGTATTAATATAAAGAAAGGAGAGACTCATGAGCGATATCATGCGTCCGATGCCGTTCGGACATCTGATGAACTGGATTCTTGAGGAAGTTCCAAAGAGCGGAAGTATTTTTGGAGTGTCAAAACTTGTGAAACATACGAACGGACAGGCTCTGCCCATCTTCCGGGAGAAGATCGAATCACCTTTCGGCCCGGCAGCCGGTCCCAACACGCAGCTGGCCCAGAACATCATTGCTGCGTATGCAGCCGGAGCCCGCTTCTTTGAATTGAAGACCGTACAGATCATGGACGGTGCAGAGCTGGCCGCCTGTGTGAACAAACCATGTATCGTGGCGGATGATGAATGTTATAACTGTGAATGGTCGACAGAACTTTATGTGCCTCAGGCATATGCCGAATACGTCAAGGCCTGGGTTGCCTGTAAACTGCTGGCGAAAGAATACGGGCTTGGGGATCCGGACGCTTTCGTGTTCAATATGTCCGTAGGCTATGATCTGGCCGGAATCAAATCGGATAAGATCAACACGTTCATCGACAATATGATCGAGGCAAAGGACACGGAAGTTTTTAAAGAATGTATTGACTGGGCGCTTAAGAATGCAGACCGCTTCCAGAAGGTGGATGAGGCATATATCCGCGGGATCAGCTCCAATATATCCGGCTCCATTACAGAATCCACATTGCACGGATGTCCACCGGATGAGATCGAAAGAATCGCCACCTACCTGATCACGGAAAAGAACCTGAACACTTATATCAAATGCAATCCGACTCTTCTGGGATATGATTATGCGAGGGCAAGGCTGGATTCTCTGGGCTTTGACTATGTGGCTTTTGATGATCACCATTTCAGAGAAGACCTGCAGTGGGCGGATGCCGTACCGATGCTGGAACGTCTGATCAGGCTTGCAAGAGAAAAGGGGTTGGAATTTGGCGTAAAGCTGACCAACACCTTCCCGGTAGACGTTACCAGAGGAGAGCTGCCCAGTGAAGAGATGTATATGGCCGGCCGCTCTCTTTTCCCGCTTACGATCCACCTGGCTTCCAGAATCAGTGAGACCTTCGGAGGAAAACTCCGGATCTCCTATTCGGGAGGTGCGACCCTAAGCAATGTGAAGGCGCTCTTCGATGCCGGCATCTGGCCGATCACCATGGCTACGAATATCCTCAAGCCCGGCGGTTATCAGAGGATGAGCCAGATCGCAGACAGTGTGATGGCCTGCGGCAGCGATCCTTTTGCGGGTGTAAATACAGAAGCTGTGAAAGCATTGGATGAGGGAGCAGCATCCAGCGGACTTTACACCAAACCTGTGAAGCCGCTTCCGGAGCGGCATATGAAAAAGCAGCTGCCGCTCTTTGACTGTTTCACCGCTCCCTGCCGGGATGGATGTCCCATCGGACAGGATATCCCCGCATATCTTCAGGCAATGCTGGAGGGAGATCCGGAAAAAGCACTTCGTATTATATTGGAGAGAAATCCGCTTCCTTATATTACAGGCACGATCTGTCCGCATCACTGTGGTGACAAGTGTATGCGCAATTATTATGAGGAGACTCTGCACATCCGAGAGACAAAACTGGCAGCCGCCAGGGGGGCGTATGAAAAGATCCTGCCGACTCTGAAGGCAACCCCGGCTGCTTCCGAAAGGAAAGTAGCCGTGATCGGCGCCGGACCTGCAGGTCTGTCGGCAGCAGCTTTTCTTTCCAGGGCAGGAATTCCGGTGACGGTTTTTGAACGCAAGGAAAAACCGGGCGGAGTGGTAGCCCATGTGATTCCGGATTTCCGGATCGCTGCATCAGAGATCGAACGGGATATTGCGATCTGCAAAGCATTTGGTGCAGAGCTTGTCTGCGGCAGACAGATCGACTCTGTTGATGCACTGAAGGCAGAAGGCTTTACGGATGTGATCATAGCAGTCGGCGCATGGAAGAGCGGCAGGAATCCGCTTTCGTCAGGAGAATGCCTGGATGCACTCGAGTTCCTGGAGGAGATCAAAAAGAATCCGTCCGGAACAGATGTGGGAAGAAATGTAGTTGTTCTGGGCGGCGGCAACACGGCGATGGATGTGGCGAGAGCTGCAAAGCGGCTGCCGGGTGTTGAGAATGTCCGGCTGGTCTACCGCCGTACGAAGCGTTATATGCCTGCTGACGAGGAAGAGCTGCAGATGGCGGTGGATGACGGCGTGGAATTCATGGAGCTTCTGGCACCGGAAACACTGCAGAACGGAGAGCTTACCTGCAGTGTAATGAAGCTTGGAGCACCGGATGAATCCGGAAGGCGCAGTCCGGTCGCGACGGGAGAAACTGTCAGGCTTCCGGCAGATACTGTGATTGCTGCGGTAGGTGAGAGAATCGATCCGTCTCTGTATACAGCGGCAGGATGTGAACTGGATGCAAAGGGACGTCCGGTTGTGGATGCGGATATGAAGACCACAGTAGAAGGTGTATATGCTGTGGGTGATGCCAGAAGAGGACCGGCGACAGTGGTGGAAGGCATTGCAGATGCTGCAAAAGCCGCAGCAGCGATCGGCGGAATCTCTTTTGATACATATGCTGCCGAAAATGCTGCGACCCCGGAGGGATCTTATCTCTTCAAAAAGGGCATGGTCGCAGAAGATTCTTCTGCAATGCCCGACTGGAGATGCCTCGGATGTTCTTCCGTGTGCGAAGTCTGTGCAGATGTCTGCCCGAACCGGGCGAATGTCGCGATTCATGTTCCCGGGAAATGCCAGGCACAGATTCTTCATATGGACGGGATGTGCAATGAATGCGGAAACTGTGCTGTGTTCTGTCCGTACAATGGAAGACCTTATAAAGACAAATTTACTCTGTTCTGGACAGAAGAAGACTTTGCGGACAGCACAAATGAAGGCTTCCTTCTGGCCGGAGAAGACAGCATAAAGATTCGTCTGGACGGAGAAATAAAAACTGTGAAGACGACTGAGCTGGATAAGATATCCGCAGACGCGGCTGAAATGATCCGGACGGTCATAAAAGACTATGCTTATCTGCTGGCATAGGAAAAGAGGAAAAGAGTATGAAACGGATAAAACGCACTGCGGTCATCCGCTGCGCAGGTATTTCCCTCCGCCACCGTATTGCGGAG
This sequence comes from uncultured Lachnospiraceae bacterium, assembly GCA_902785635.1. Classification (GTDB taxonomy): domain Bacteria; phylum Bacillota; class Clostridia; order Lachnospirales; family Lachnospiraceae; genus Merdiplasma. The sequence continues at coordinate 57,862 of CACZZH010000008.1, read as the reverse complement.
GATGAAACAGGCGGAAGTGACTGTTTATCTCTGAAGTCGTGTTATCCGCCAGGGACAGCAGTCTGTATGTTTGGATGCCTGGGAGGAGGAAGCTGCCTGGAAGTATGTCCCCGGCATGCGATCGTTTTCAGGGATAACGGCTGTGCAATGGTAGACCGGGAGAAATGTATCGGCTGCGGGAAATGTGTAAAGGTATGTCCGCAGCAGCTGATCGAACTGGTTCCGGCAGAAAACAATATACAGCCGCAGTGTTCCAGTCAGGCCCCGGCGAAGACTGTGAAGGAAGTGTGCATTTCCGGCTGTATCGGCTGTGGAATCTGTGAAAAGGTATGTCCTTCGGGGGCTGTTCATGTTCTGGACGGATATGCCCGGATCGATCAGACTCGGTGTATTGCATGCGGAATGTGTGCCGCCAGATGTCCCCGGGGTGTGATTCATGATGCCAACGGCATTATTTCCGTTCAGTAGGGAGGGGGTGTATGATATGCCGGAAATCTATCAGTTTACCGTAAATGGAAAGCTGTGCAGTACAGGCGAAAACAAACCGCTCCTCCGATACCTGCGGGATGATCTGCATCTGCATTCCGTTAAAGATGGCTGCAGCGAAGGCGCATGCGGGACCTGTACGATCATTATAGATGGCGTAGCAGTCAAATCCTGTGTGATGACCACGAAGAAAGCAGTGGGGAGAACGATTCAGACAGTCGAAGGCCTGACAGATCTTGAAAAGGAAGCATTTGTTTATGCGTTTGGGACCAGCGGTTCGGTACAGTGCGGATTTTGCATTCCGGGCATGGTCATGGCGGGGAAAGCGCTTCTGGACCGGAATCCGGATCCCTCCGAGGATGAGATCAAAACAGCAATTCGGGGTAATATCTGCCGATGTACCGGGTATCGCAAGATCATCGATGGCATCAGACTCACAGCATCTATTCTCCGGGGAGATACGAAGATCGACCCGGAGCTGGAAAAAGGTGACGACTATGGAGTCGGGCAACGCGCTTTCCGTGTGGATGTGCGGAAAAAGGTGCTTGGGTACGGGAAATACCCGGATGATATCGAGATGGAAGGCATGGTGCACCTTTCTGCCGTGCGTTCGAAATATGCCAGAGCCCGCGTCCTTTCGATCGATGCGTCCAGGGCACTTGCTCTTGAAGGAGTAGTCGGTGTACTGACAGCTGAGGATGTACCGAATAATAAGGTGGGGCACATTCAACAGGACTGGAATGTCATGATCCCGGTGGGGAACATCACCAGATTTATAGGGGATGCGATCTGCCTTGTAGTAGCTGAAACGGAAGAGATCCTTGAAAAAGCCAAAAAACTGGTGCGTATAGAATATGAGGTCCTTGAACCGGTCCTTTCCATCGCACAGGCAATGGCGCCGGATGCTCCGAAGGTCCACAGCAGCGGAAATCTGTGTCAGAAACGACATGTGACCCGCGGAGATGCTGCATCTGCTCTTGCCGCATCTGCATATACGGTCACAAAATCCTTCAGCACACCGTTTACAGAGCATGCATTTCTGGAACCGGAGTGTGCAGTCGCCTTTCCTTATAAAAATGGTGTCAAGATCCTTAGCACTGATCAGGGTGCCTATGATACCCGCAAGGAGACCGCCATTATGTTCGGGTGGGATCCGGAACGGGTCGTGGTGGAGAATCAGCTCATCGGCGGCGGTTTCGGAGGCAAGGAAGATGTTACCGTACAGCACATCAGCGCATTAGCAGCATGGATCTACAAACGACCGGTCAAAGCGCGTTTCTCCCGCCAGGAATCCATCAACTTCCATCCGAAAAGGCATGCAATGGAGGGAACCTTTACGCTGGGATGTGATGAAAACGGGGTTTTTACCGGGCTGGACTGCGATATCTATTTTGATACAGGAGCTTATGCATCCCTGTGTGGTCCGGTACTGGAGAGGGCCTGTACCCATTCAGTAGGGCCGTATTGCTATCAGAATACGGATATCCGGGGATATGGTTATTATACAAATAATCCTCCGGCCGGTGCGTTCCGGGGCTTCGGTGTATGCCAGAGTGAATTTGCGCTGGAGAGCATGATCAACCTGCTTGCTGAGAAAGTCGGAATCTCCCCCTGGGAGATCCGCTTCCGCAATGCGATCGAACCGGGAAAAGCCCTTCCAAACGGCCAGATCGCTGACTGTTCAACTGCATTAAAAGAGACCTTGCTGGCAGTGAAGGATGTATATGAAGCCAACCGTTCCCATGCAGGAATCGCATGCGCCATGAAAAATTCGGGTGTAGGAGTAGGCCTGCCGGATAAAGGACGGGCCAGGCTGGTGATCGAGGACGGGGTCTGTGTGATCTATTGTGCGGCTTCCGATATCGGTCAGGGCTGTCTGACTGTGTTCTGTCAGGATGTGGCCCAGGCTACCGGACTGCCGCTTTCAAAAATTCGCAATGGCAGCCCCAGCACAGAGTTTGCACCGGATTCCGGTACGACATCGGGTTCCAGGCAGACGCTCCTTTCCGGTGAGGCTGTAAGGCAGGCAGCTCTGATGCTCAATGATTCTTTAAAAGAAGCAGGCGGAAACCTGGATGCGCTGAATGGGCAGGACTTTTTCTATGAGTATTATGAACCCACTGACAAATTGGGGTCGAATGTTCCGAACCCCAAGAGTCATATCGCATATGGATATGCGACACATGTGGTCATTCTGGATGAGGAAGGACGGGTAAAAGAAGTCTACGCGGCTCATGATTCCGGAAAAGTTGTTAATCCTACCGCTATTCAGGGACAGATCGAAGGCGGAGTACTGATGGGCATGGGATATGCTCTGACAGAGGATTTTCCTTTGAAGGAGGGGATTCCTCAGGCAAAATATGGTTCACTTGGTCTTTTGCGTGCGCCGCAGATACCGGATATTCATGCAATCTATGTGGAAAAGGAACAATTGCTTGAAGTCGCATATGGCGCAAAGGGAATCGGGGAGATCGCAACGATCCCCACAGCTCCTGCTGTGCAGGGTGCCTACTACGCAAAGGACGGTATTTTCCGCACAAAACTGCCGCTCGAAAATACCTGGTACAGGCCTTGAACAGAATGAAAAGATTTTGTATTCGCTATTGACTTCCTTACAGGAAGTGCTATTATTAGATCATGCCAAACAAAAAGTTAGCATAAATAACAAATATTAAGGTTCGGCCTTTCAGTTTAAAAAAGGAGCCAGACGGTATGGAAAAAATCAAGTGGGTCATTAATCAGATGTCAGTAACGGATGATCAGAGACTTGGCATCATGTCTCTGCGGAATGTTCGGCAGGCAAGAGATTTTCACAAGAGCTTTCCGCAGTATACCGTGACGCCTCTGGCAAGACTCGACGGAATGGCAAAAAGGCTTGGCGTAGCCAATATTTTTGTCAAGGATGAAAGCTTCCGCTTCGGACTCAATGCATTCAAAGTGCTGGGAGGGTCCTTTGCAATGGCAAGGTATATTGCCAGTGAAATGCATAAAGATGTGTCGGAGATGACATATGATTACCTTACCAGCGAGCGGTTTCGCGAGGAGTTCGGACAGGCTACATTTTTTACCGCGACAGACGGAAACCATGGCAGAGGCGTGGCCTGGGCAGCCGGAAAACTGGGACAGAAAGCGGTAGTGCATATGCCTAAGGGCAGCTCAAGACAGAGATATGACAATATCGCGAAGGAAGGCGCTCAGGTGACAATAGAGGAAGTCAATTATGATGACTGTGTCCGGATGGCAGCAGCGCAGGCCCGAGAGACGGTTCACGGTGTGATCGTGCAGGACACGGCCTGGGACGGATATGAAGAGATTCCGTCCTGGATCATGCAGGGATACGGCACGATGGCGAGCGAGGCATCCGAGCAGCTGCGGGAAAACGAAGCAAACCGGCCCAGTCATGTATTTGTGCAGGCAGGAGTCGGCTCGCTGGCCGGCGCTGTTGTGGGTTACTTTACAAACCTCTATCCGGAAAATCCTCCGAAGTTTATTGTGATGGAAGCCTCCGCGGCAGACTGTCTCTACCGGAGTGCTCTTGCCGGGGACGGAGTCCCCAGATCCGTAGAAGGAGACCTTTCCACGATCATGGCAGGCCTGGCATGCGGTGAGCCCAATACGATCAGCTGGGACATCCTCCGCAATCATGTGGATGCCTTCCTGTCCTGCCCGGACTGGGTATGTGCTAAGGGAATGCGTATGCTGGCGGTACCGCTGAAAGGAGATCCCAAGGTGATCTCCGGCGAATCCGGCGCTGTGGGAATGGGCGTACTCGCAAGTATCATGGGTAATGATTATTACAAAGAACTGAGGGATGCACTTAAGCTGGACCGGTTCAGTAAGGTTCTGATGTTCTCGACTGAAGGAAACACCGATTCCGAAAAATTCCGCTCCATCGTATGGGACGGAGAATATCCGTCAGTGGAAACGAGCTGTTGATCAGTAAGCAGACAGATAGAGGCATATGAAAGGTTTTCATGGGCAAAGGAGACAAAAAAGATGGCACTGGATTACGAAAAAATTAAGGAAGCAGCAGAAAAATACCGTCCGGATATGATCCGGTTCCTCCGTGAAATGATATCTCACCCGAGTGAGAGCTGTGAGGAAAAGGAAGTAGTAGCATGCATCAAAGCTGAGATGGAAAAACTGGAGTTTGACAAAGTGGAGGTCGACGGCCTCGGAAACATTATCGGCTGGATGGGTGACGGAGAGAAGATCATGGCGATCGATTCCCATATCGATACGGTAGGTATCGGGAACATCGATAACTGGGATCATGATCCGTATGAAGGATATGAAACGGACGAGATCATCTATGGCCGCGGCGGTTCAGATCAGGAAGGCGGCATGGCCAGTGCGGTCTACAGTGCCAGAATCATGAAGGATCTGGATCTGATCCCCAAGGGATACAAAATCATGATCGTTGGCAGTGTTCAGGAAGAGGACTGCGACGGCATGTGCTGGCAGTACATTTATAATAAGGATAAGATCGTTCCGGAATTTGTTATTTCTACCGAACCGACGGATGGCGGAATATATCGCGGCCATCGAGGACGTATGGAGATTCGGGTAGATGTAAAGGGTATTTCCTGCCATGGAAGTGCTCCGGAGCGCGGAGATAATGCGATCTATAAGATGGCAGATATCATTGCGGATGTGCGTGCACTGAACGAAAATGGCTGCGGTGAGAATGATGAAATAAAAGGCCTTGTCAAGATGCTGGAACCGGAATTCAATCCGGAGCATTATGAGGACGCCCGTTTCCTCGGCCGCGGGACCTGTACTGTGTCTCAGATCTTCTATACTTCCCCGAGCCGCTGTGCAGTAGCGGACAGCTGTGCCATCTCCATTGACCGTCGTATGACAGCGGGCGAGACCTGGGATTCCTGCCTGGAAGAGATCCGGCAGCTTCCGAGCTGTAAAAAGTATGAGAAGGATGTCAAAGTGTCGATGTACATGTATGACAGACCTTCCTGGACCGGTGAGGTCTATGAGACAGAGTGCTATTTCCCCACGTGGATCAACAAGGAAAGCGCAGCTCATGTGCAGGCCCTTTTCGATGCCCATAAGGCACTTTACGGAGACAAGCGTCAGTCATCCCCGTCTTCTGCAGATAAGAGAAACCGCCCGCTGATCGATAAATGGACTTTCTCTACCAATGGCGTAGCAATACAGGGAAGATACGGGATCCCCTGCGTGGGCTTTGGACCCGGAGCAGAAAGCCAGGCTCATGCACCGAACGAGGTGACCTATAAAGATGACCTTGTACGCTGTGCTGCTGTATATGTGGCTGCTCTGAATCTTTACAACAGTGAGAACAAAACCGATGATGTGACACAGTTCCGTGCAGGAAAAACGAACAACGATATCAAGTAAGCAGGAAAGGTTGAAAAGAAAGGAATCAGAAGATGGATAAGACATTACAGGGTTATATTGACAAATTGAATAGCCTGAATTTTAAAGAAATGTATGAGGGCGACTTTTTCCTTACCTGGGAGAAGACAGATGATGAGATCGAGGCAGTATTTACGGTTGCTGATGCGCTCCGCTATATGAGAGAAAACAATATTTCCACAAAGGTATTTGAATCCGGTCTCGGGATCTCTCTGTTCCGCGACAACTCCACCCGGACCCGGTTCTCCTTTGCCTCCGCCTGCAACCTTCTGGGTCTGGAAGTCCAGGACCTGGATGAAGGCAAGAGCCAGATTGCGCATGGTGAGACCGTACGTGAAACGGCAAATATGATCTCTTTTATGGCGGATGTCATCGGAATCCGTGACGATATGTACATCGGCAAAGGCAATAAGTATATGCATGATGTGGTGAATGCGGTGACGCAGGGACATGAAGCGGGTGTTCTTGAGCAGAAGCCGACACTGGTCAATCTGCAGTGTGATATCGATCATCCCACCCAGTGCATGGCAGACATGCTTCATATCATTCATACCTTCGGCGGTCCGGAAAACCTGAAAGGGAAAAAGATCGCCATGACATGGGCATATTCTCCCAGTTATGGAAAACCGCTTTCGGTACCCCAGGGAGTGATCGGCCTGATGTCCCGGTTCGGAATGGAAGTGGTGCTGGCACATCCGGAAGGGTATGAGATCATGCCGGAGGTAGAAGAGGTCGCAAAGAAGAATGCACTCGCTTCAGGAGGAAGCTTCCGGAAGACCAATTCCATGGCGGATGCATTTAAGGATGCGGATATCGTGTATCCCAAGAGCTGGGCACCCTTTGCGGCGATGGAAAAGAGGACCAATCTGTATGCCGAAGGAGATACCGACGGAATCAAGGCTCTGGAGAAAGAGCTCCTGGCTCAGAATGCGGAGCATAAAGACTGGTGCTGCACGGAAGAACTGATGTCCACTACCAGAGACGGAAAAGCCCTGTACCTGCACTGCCTGCCTGCCGATATCAACGGAGTAAGCTGTGAGGACGGCGAAGTGGCGGAAAGCGTTTTTGACCGCTATCGGGATCCGCTGTACAAACAGGCAAGCTACAAACCCTATATCATCGCAGCCATGATCTTCCTTGCGAAACAGGCGGATCCGGCAGCAACACTGGAGGCTCTGGCACAGAAGAACACACCGAGGCATATGAAATGATTTCGGACACAGCATGTGAAAGAGAGGCATAGCCATGGGGAAAAGAATCGTTCTGGCATTAGGAGGGAATGCTCTTGGCAACAATCTGCCGGAGCAGATGAAAGCCGTAAAGAAAACAGCGGCTGCAATCGTTGATCTTATAGAAGAAGGAGACGAGCTGGTCATCGTTCACGGAAACGGCCCACAGGTGGGAATGATCCAGAATGCCATGACGGAACTGGTACGATCGGACCCGGAACGTTACATACCTTGCCCGCTGTCTGTCTGTGTGGCCATGAGTCAGGGATATATAGGCTATGATCTGCAGAATGCGCTTCGTGAGGAAATGCTTGACCGCGGAATCGATCAGGGTGTGGCTACCGTACTGACACAGGTAGAGGTGGACCCGGAGGATCCTGCTTTTGCCCATCCCACAAAGCCGATCGGCTCCTTTATGACGCAGGAGGAAGCGATGCATCTGGTAAAGGAACGGGACTACGAAGTGGTGGAGGATGCCGGCAGGGGCTGGCGAAGAGTCGTGGCAAGCCCGGATCCGATCTCCATTGTGGAGATCGATACCATCCGCTCTCTGGTGGAGACAAACCATACGGTCGTTGCCTGTGGCGGAGGCGGGATCCCGGTGTTTAAGACCGAGGGGCACCATCTGAAAGGTGCAGCAGCTGTCATCGACAAGGATTTTGCGGCGGAGCGGCTGGCAGAACAGCTTAATGCGGACTGCCTGATCATTCTTACTGCAGTGGAAAAGGTTGCGGTCAACTTCAACAAACCGGATGTAAAATGGCTGGATGAACTGACCGTAGAGCAGGCCCAGTCTTATATAGAAGAGGGACAGTTTGCGCCTGGTTCCATGCTTCCCAAAGTGGAGGCAGCTTTGCGGTTCGTGCAGAGCGCACCCGGAAGAGAAGCATTGATCACACTCCTGGAGAAGGCCAGAGACGGAATCGAGGGAAAGACCGGTACACGGTTTGTAAGGTAGAGAATCAGAACAGTCAGGGACAGTCGGCTTATACTGCCGGCTGTTTCTGTTCGTATGGATGAAAAGCTTTTCCGGGATCCGGGGATATGTTATTATTGCATTATAAAAGAAATACAATTCACGGGAGGTGGAAGCATGAGAACACTGGTCAGCGGCGGGACGATCGTGACGGATGAGCAAATGTTTAAGGGAGATGTCCTGCTGGAAGACGGCAAGATCCTGAAGGTAACTGAACACACCCCGGAGCAGGATCCGGAGACGGAAGGGGCAGAAGTGATCGATGCAGAAGGCAGGTACGTTCTTCCGGGTGCTGTGGATATTCACACTCATATGGATCTGGATGTCGGGATCGCCCGTGTGATCGATGACTTTTATGATGGTACGGTTGCGGCAGCCTGCGGCGGAACAACAACGATCGTGGATCATATGGCTTTCGGACCGAAGGGATGCAGCCCGTGGCATCAGGTAAAGGAGTACCATCGTCTGGCAGACGGAAAGGCAGTAGTGGACTATGGCTTTCACGGAGTTCTTCAGCATGTGAATGAGGAAGTGCTGGAGGATATGGTACAGATCGCTAAGGAAGAAGGGATCACCAGTTTTAAGGTCTATATGACCTATGACTATATGCTCAATGATCTGGATCTGATGAAAGTGCTAAAAAAAGCTGCACAGGAGAGGATCCTGATCGCTTCCCACTGTGAGAACCATGGAATCGTCACATACAACAGAGAACGGTTCGTCCGGGAAGGGAAAACGCAGACCAGATGGCATCCGGTCAGCAGACCTGCCGAGGCTGAAGCGGAAGCGGTAAGCCGTTTTCTTTACCTGGCACAGGCGGCAGATGAGGCTCCTGTGTATATTGTTCATCTCTCTACCCGCAAAGGGCTTGAGGAAGTGCGCAAGGCCAGATCTGCCGGGCAGAAACATTTTGGCGCCGAAACCTGCCCCCAGTATCTGCTTCTGGATGAAAGTCTCTATGATGACCCGAAGGAAGGACTGAAAGCGATCATGGCGCCTCCTCTCCGGAAACAAACAGACCGGGATGCGATTTGGAAAGCCCTGGCAGATAACGAACTTGACACAGTTGCGACAGATCATTGTCCGTTTACTTTTGCCAGGCAGAAGCAGCAGGGAGCACAGGACTTTACGAAATGTCCGAGCGGTGCTCCTGGCGTGGAGGAACGGCTGAGCCTGTTATATTCGGAAGGTGTGGTCAAGGGCAGGATATCATTGCCGCAGATGGTTAAATATGCATGTACAAATCCTGCCAGAATAGCGGGCCTCTATCCGCAGAAAGGCTGCCTTAAGGCCGGTGCAGACGCTGATCTGGTGATCCTGGATCCGGAAAAGGAGTGGATTTTGACTACGCAGAAGATGCACGGAGCGTCGGACTATTCCTGTTATGAAGGAATGAAAATGAAAGGGGCAATTGAACGGGTGATCCTGCGGGGCAAAACGATCGTTAAGGATGGTACATTTATCGGAGAACGTGGAGAAGGGCAGTATCTTCACCGCGGGACCAGTTCTCTGGCGTAATATTCAGGCAGATTTTCTTTATTGTGGAGCTTAGTCTGTACTGTATTAATTATTTAATATCTCAAAAGAGATGGAAGGAGGGTATATGAGAAGACAGATTATTGGCAGTGTATGTGTTGCTGCAGCGGTGACCATGATGTCCGGGAGTATATATGCCTACACAGCCGGAACCTATACAGGCAGCGGTACCGGCCATAACGGACCGGTCAGTGTGGAAGTGACGGTTTCTGAAGATGCGATCGAAAATATCGAGATTACAGAGACCTCGGAATCTGTTTACATGGGAGAAGTCGCTTCAGAACATGTTATCTCGGATGTACTGGAGTACCAGTCTCTTGCAGTGGATTCCGTCAGTGGATGCACGATCAGCAGACAGGCATTCCTTGCTGCGATCACAGATGCTCTTACACAGGCTGGCGGAGATATTGATGCCCTTAAGAAAGTGGAAATACCCCAGAAAACAGGTGAGGAACGTACCATCGACACGGATGTCGTGGTCATCGGTTCCGGCGGCGCTGGATTGACTGCAGCACTCCAGGCAGCCTATGACGGAGCAGATGTTGTAGTCCTGGAAAAACTCGCCCGTCTCGGCGGTTCTACATTGACATCGAGTGCAATGCTGGTAGTAGCCGGCAGTAAACTTCAGGAAGAAGCCGGTATAGAGGACAATGTGCAAAACCTGAAGGATTATTTTAATGAGAGAAGTGAAGGTATCGCAGATCCTGAATGGACAGATTTCTATGCGGAGAACATTAATGACATTCTGAACTGGTTCATGGACCTGGGTGTGAATTATACGAAAGACCTGGTCCTTATACAGGGAACCACTACGACTCCCAGAGCGCATATGCCGGTGGAAAGCGGCCGTGAACTGATACCGAGGCTGGTAGAGGAAGCGGAAAAGAACGGTGTACAGATTCTTACAGAAACACCTGCAGTCAGTCTGATTCAGGCAGAAGACGGCACAGTAACAGGCGTAATTGCAGATGATCACGGAGCAGAGGTCACTGTGAACGCAAAAGCAGTGATCATCGCCACAGGCGGCTATGCAAAGAATACAGAACTTCTGGAAAAATACGCACCGGAGGCAGCTGACGCCTGGGGAGAGAGCAGTCCCGGTTCCGTAGGAGACGGCCTTCTGATGGGTATAGACGCCGGCGCAGGTACGGTCTTCAAGGACGGATTTATCGGATGGAAGGTCGTAACACCGGCTTATGACCAGACATCTGCGATCGGTGCTCCGATCTACGGTGCGGCCAATCTTGTTGTCAATGAACAGGGCAAACGTTTTGGGAATGAGAGTGTTGATTATCCGTTCATGTATCAGGATATGATAGCGGACGGATCGGATACCTTCTACTTTATCTTTGACAGCGGAGACAAAGAAACCAAAGATCTGGTCAACAATGTCAGTGATACTGTAAAAAATCTGGAACTGGGTGTTGAAGCAGGCGTTGCATTCAAAGCAGATACGATAGAGGAGCTGGCACAGACAAGCGGCCTTTCCAATCTTGCGGAGACTGTCGCAAAGTTTAACGATGCGATCGATACGGGTACTGACGAGGAATTTGGGCGTGATACCAGCGGTATGATCAAGATCCAGAATGGTCCATTTTACGCACTGCAGTGCAAAAAGGCCACTCTTGGTACCTTCGGCGGCCTGGATACCAACATTACCGGCGAAGTTGTCACAGAAGACGGGGAGGTCATTCCAGGATTGTATGCGGCGGGAGAAGTGGCCAACGGGGAATTCTTCCCGAGAACCTATTTCTCGTCCGGAACGGCTCTGGGTGAAGCAGTTGTTTTTGGTCGTGAAGCAGGAAGAAGCGCGGCAGCCTATGCCAAAGAAAACTAAGAAATAACGAAAATCTGATCAGGGAAGGCCCGTGCAGGTGTGCGGGCCTTTCTGAATGTCAGATCTCGACAGCCTGCGACTTGGAAGGGGAAGGGTCTCCTCCCAAGTGCAGCTTCCGGCGGATGCCAGGGCTGCGCAGGGGAAGATGCCAGCAAAAGATGGTTCGCAGCCCGGCGCAAGTCCGGCAAGCCGGACTTGAAGCGATCGAATCAAGGAAAAAAGGATGGAAACAGGATCTATGACCCAAAAAGAAATGAAGCAGAATGGACAGATCGGCTGTATCATTATGGCTTCGGGGCAGTCTGTACGATATGGAAAAAATAAACTTCTGGAAAAACTGGGAGAAAAAGAGGTCATCTGGCATGTGGCAGAGCATTTGCGGGAAGCGGGACTGACTGCGGTGACAGTGACCAGGAGCGAAAAAGTGAAAGCACTGCTGGAACAGGAAGGTTTTGACTGTATCCTGCACAGCGGGGAGAAAAAGAGCGATACGATGCATGTTGGGATCCGGAGTCTGAGCAAAGAAGTATCGGGCTATCTGTTTATGCCCGGCGACCAGCCTGTGGTTTTGCCGGATACACTGAAGAAACTGGCGGAACAGTTTATGAATGATCCGGAACGGCCGGTTCGGTTAGGCTTTGAAAAGACGGCCGGAAGCCCTGTGCTTTTTCCTGTTTCATACAGAGAGGAACTTCTTGCTTATCTGGGAGAACGGGGAGGCATGGAGGTGCTGAAGAAAAAAAGGACCTCCTGTGATGTTGTGCAGGCATCTTTTGCCTGGGAATTGTGGGATATCGATACGCCTGATAAGATGGAAATGGTGAGAGCAGTATATAATCAGTATTTCCAATAATTCAGGCAAATACGAGAGATATTTTTATACATATTTGACAATAACGATTAACCATAGTAAGATTACTATGGTTATATTTTTGAAAACATAACGGTCTTTCTTCTTTTGTTTACGCAAGGAGGGTCTTTTTATGAGCGGAAAGCAGGGGATGGACTCAATACCAAAAAGGCCGACTTATGCCCGGATCAAACTTACGCTGCACACGCAGGAACGCTTCTTTGGCCCCGGCATTTGTGAACTGCTGGAGAAGATCCAGCAGACCGGATCGATACAGGCAGCTTCCAAAGAAATGGAGATGTCCTATACAAAAGCCTGGAAGATACTAAATCGGGCGGAAAAGGAAATGAACAGGAATCTGATCACCCGGGTGAACGGTGGAAAAAACGGCGGAAGCTCAACACTGACAGAAGAAGGGCTTCAGGCAGTCCGCGATTACCGGGAGATGGAAGCGAAATTATCAGAAGAAGCTGATGAACTTCTCAGGAAATATGAGAGTTCCTTCACATAAGCCATTTTGGAGAAAATGCAATGGATGGGAAATACGGTGTTGGAATCGACATTGGATCAACCTGTGCAAAGACTGTGATCATAGATTCGGAAGGAATGATCGTCTGGAAAGATCTTCGTCCGACCGGGTGGAGCAGCGTAGACACCGCGGAAGCGATCCGGAAGGATCTTCCTCCTGAAATAAGAAACAATGAAAAGACACGATTTGTGGCGACCGGTTACGGACGGGTCTCGGTTCCCTTTGCGGATAAGTGTGTGACGGAGATCAGCTGCCATGCCAAGGGAGCGGTAAAACTGTTTGGGCTGCGTGATCTTAATGTGATCGACATAGGGGGACAGGACACAAAACTGATCGTTATCCGGGGCGGGGCAGTGACAGAATTTATTATGAATGATAAATGCTCAGCAGGAACCGGAAGATTCCTGGAGGTCATGGCCAACACGCTGTCGGTCTCACCGGCAGCTATGTGCAGAATGGCGGAGCAGGGAAATGAGACACGCATCAGCTCATTATGCACAGTGTTTGCAGAGTCAGAGGTGATCAATCTCATTGGAATGGGAACACCCCGGGAAAACATTGCATGGGCGATCGTAGATTCGATCGTACAGAAGGTCAAAACCCAGGCAGGAAAGATCCGTCTGGAAAAGGAGCCTTTATGCCTGACCGGAGGGCTGTGTGATTTTTCATATGTACAGAAAAAACTGGAGATCGTTTTCGGCAGGGACGTACTTACCACACCGGATGCAAGGTTTGCGGGAGCACTGGGAGCGGCTGAGTATGCGGTTCTGTCAGGTTAATGGATGCAGATAGAATAATACAGGCACGGATGGCTGTATATGATAGAAAGGAGAAACAAGATGGCAGATTATGTAAAAATGTGGGAAAATCTGGGCATGGACCTGGAGTCGCATGACATGCTGTGTCAGGTACTGCCCACTGCGGTAGGGGATGTGTTCATGACACAGGAGAACCGGCCGAAGGCAATGGATTTCTGGGATCTGGTGATCTCTGAAGTACACGGAATTCGTCCGGCAGAACTGATCGAGGAACAGAAGAAGGGCCGTAAAGTATTCGGGACTTTCTGTGTATTTGTTCCTGATGAAGTGATCATTGCGGCTGACGGCATCGTGACCGGCCTTTGCGGCGGCTCGCAGTTCTGGGTACCGGGAGGAGAAGAAGTCCTGCCTAAAAACACATGTCCTCTGATCAAAGCATCCGTCGGTGCCCGTCTTGGCCGGACATGTCCATTCTTCCGGATCGCAGATGTTTATGTAGGTGAGACGACCTGCGACGGAAAAAAGAAAGCATACGAGATTCTCGGACAGGATGTTCCCATGTATATCATGGATGTTCCGCAGATGAAACGCCCGAAAGATATTCTGAAATGGAAAGAAGAGATCGCAGAGTTTGCTGAAAAGGTAGAAGAGATCACCGGTAATAAACTGAGCGCAGACAAGCTGAAGGAAGCGATCCGTATTGTCAATGAGAAAAGAAAGGCAATGAAGCGCGTTTATGATGCCCGAAAGAGTGTCTGTCTGCCGATCTCAGGCCGTGATACGCTGTTAATGACGCAGATCTCCTTCTTTGATGATCCGGAGCGCTGCGCAAAGATGTGCAACCGCCTGGCAGATGAACTGGAACAGCGAATCAAAGATGGTGTAAGTGTAGTGCCGGAGGGAACCAAGAGGATCCTGGTGACCGGAACACCGCTGGCAGTACCGAACTGGAAACTTCACAATATCATTGAGACAAGCGGCGCTGTGGTCGTATGTGAAGAGATGTGCACCGGAACAAGATATTTTGAAAATCTGGTGGATGATAGCGGGGAGACACTGGATGACCTTTATATGGCGCTTTCAGAAAGATATATGAAAAACAACTGCGCCTGCTTCACGCCAAATCCGGGACGGATCGATGATATCATCCGCCTGGCAAAGGAGTATAAGGCAGACGGCGTGATCGACTGCAGCCTGAAATTCTGCGGACTTTACGATATCGAAAAGAAGTCCGTCGCAGAAGCCCTGAAAGCAGAAGGGATCCCTGTCCTGTCACTGGAAACAGATTATGAGGATTCGGATGCCGGCCAGCTTCGGACTCGTATAGAAGCTTTCGTGGAGATGCTGAACGGATAATGGTACGGTATTATATTCTGTTTGATAATTATGAGCAGGGGCTTGCACTGCACGACCTGCTGGACGGGGCCGGCGTATCAAACCGCATCACGCCGGCTCCCGCCGCGGCGAGGGGAAAACTCTGCTGTGGAATGTCACTTCTGGTGGAGGCTGATATGATCGATCGAGCCAGGGAGGTGATTCAGGACAATAATGCTGTGTATCACAGCATTGTTCCCATGGATAATCAGCTTCAGGCGAAGCGGGATCGATATTGTTGAGACAAACAAAAGAGATAATTGAACATGATCTATCTGGATAATGCAGCTACAACGATCCATAAACCTCCCTGTGTCGTCCGCGCGGTGACCGAAGCGCTGACATCTCTCGGAAATGCGTCAAGAGGCGCACATGAAGGAGCACTGGCAACGAACCGCCTTGTCTACCGGACGCGCAGGAAGCTGGCATCCTTTTTCGGATGCCCCGAATCGGAAAAAGTTATTTTTACATGCAATTCAACGGAGGCCCTTAACATCGCTATCTGCGGGACGCTTCATGAGGGAGACCATGTGATCACCACTGTTCTGGAACATAATTCTGTTCTGCGGCCTTTGTACAGAATGCAGAATGAGCGTGGAGTCAGTCTTGGTTTTGTGCCTGCAGATAAACAGGGATGCATAGATTATGCAGACTTTGAACGCATGATCCGGCCGCAGACCCGGGCAATCGTCTGCACACATGCATCAAATCTGACCGGAAATATGCTGGACATCCGGCGAATCGGCAGGATCGCGAAGGAGCATAAGCTCCTGTTTATTGTAGATGCTTCGCAGACTGCAGGAGCGGTACCGATCGACATGGTACAGATGGGGATCTCGCTGCTTTGTTTTACGGGACACAAATCCATGATGGGTCCGCAGGGAACAGGGGGACTGTGCATTAACGGAGATATTGAGATCGAGCCTTTGAAAACCGGCGGAAGCGGTGTGCAGTCGTTCTTGACAGAGCAGCCCCGGGAATATCCGACACGATTGGAGGCAGGGACGCTGAACGGCCATGGAATCGCAGGCCTCTCGGCTGCGGTGGATTTCATTTCACAGACCGGAATCGATGTGATCCGTGCCCATGAACAGGAGCTTGCCCGGACATTTTACCGGTTAATTACAGGGATTCCGGATATTCATATCTACGGAGATCATACTTCTGATGAGAGAAGTCCGATCGTTGCGCTGAATATCGCAGACCTGGATTCTGCAATTGTGGCAGATGAGCTGGCATACTCCTACGGAATCGCAACGAGAGCAGGGGCTCATTGTGCACCGCTCATGCATAAAGCACTGGGAACGCAGGAGCAGGGAGCAGTAAGATTCAGCTTTGGGTTTTATAATACGATCGGGGAATGCGAGGCGGCTGCGGAAGCGTTAAGGCAGATCGCAGACAGGCGAGTATTATAAACGCTCAATATTAATATTGAAAGAGGAGAAAACAGAAAATGGAAAAAACACTGGATTGTATGGGAATGGCCTGTCCGCTTCCTGTCATCAACGCAAAAAAAGCAATCGAATCATTTGCCGAAGACGGGACACTTCATGTGAAAGTGGATAATGATACAGCGGTACAAAATCTGACAAGGCTTGGTGAACATAATGGGTTCCGGGTCCTCTCCGTCCAGAATGGAGAAAAGGAATACACGGTCACCATAGAGGTGAAAGCAGCAGCAGGAAAGAGTGCGCAGGTGCCGGCGGAGGCAGTCAGCTGTGCGATACCTGCTAAAGGCGGAAAAGTCGTTATTCTTTCAGCTAATACCATGGGCAGCGGAGACGAGGCACTTGGGAAAAAACTGATGAAGGCTTTCATCTTTGCTCTGACAAGCCAGGATGATGTTCCGGAGAAGGTGATCTGTTATAATTCCGGTGCATTTCTTACGACGGAGGATCCGGACACGATCAAAGATCTGAAGAGCCTGGAGGAAGCGGGCGCCACCATTATGACCTGCGGAACCTGCCTTGATTTCTATGGACTGAAGGAAAAACTGCAGGTGGGCATAATTTCCAATATGTACGATATCGTGGAAGCTCAGATGAATGCATCTCTGATCATACGGCCATAAAGGACAGGTGCCGGATCCGGCAGGGAGCGAAGATGAGAAAAAAAGAAAAGCGGCTGATCACCGCATTTTATACCACTCACGATGCCATGGCATTTGAAGAGTTCTGCCATGAACATGGTGTGCCGGGGCGGTTGATTCCTCTTCCGAGGGAGATCAGCGCCGGCTGCGGACTGGCCTGGAGCGCACCGCCGGAGGATGAAGAAGGACTGAAGGTTCTGCTTCAGAGTGCCGGAATCATACCGCAGGAACTGCGGATGCTGGAGGTATAGAGTAAGAAGACAGAAAAACCAGAATGAGGGATATCTATGGAAACAGATGCCAAACTGACGAAACTGGCCTCCTGTGCCGGCTGTGGTGCAAAAGTCGGAGCGGGAACATTAGCCGGACTGCTGCAGGACTTTAAAACGCATACGGATCCCCGCCTGATCGTGGGATTTGATAAAAGTGATGACGCCAGTGTCTATGTGATCAATGAAGAGACTGCCTTGATTCAGACGGTAGACTTTTTTCCGCCGATCGTGGACGATCCGTATATGTTTGGCCAGATCGCTGCGGCGAATGCGATCTCCGATATTTATGCGATGGGCGGCGAGCCCCGCCTGGCGTTGAATCTGCTCTGTGTGACAGAGAAGATGGAAGACGGCTGGATCCGGGAAATTCTTCGGGGCGGCTATGATAAAGCTTACGAAGCCGGAGTGATCATTTCCGGAGGACATACGATTCAGGGAAGTGATCCTCTTTATGGGCTTGCAGTTACGGGGTTTGCAAGACCGGAGCAGATCCGGAAGAATGCCGGAGCAAGACCCAGAGATGTTCTGATCCTGACAAAGCCTCTGGGGGTCGGGATCCTGACCACTGCAGCAAAAGCAGAACTGGTTGATGAAGACATTATGAAACGGCTTTACCGGCAGATGGCTCAGCTCAACAGGGAGGCCTGCCGAATCATGCAGAGGTACAGGGTCCACAGCTGTACGGATGTGACCGGTTTCGGCCTTCTGGGACACAGTCTCGAGATGGCGCAGGGGAGCGGATGTACGCTTCATCTGATGACAGGAAAAATACCATGGCATAAGGAAGCGACAGAGTTTGCCCAGATGGGCTTTGTACCGGCAGGAGCTTACCGTAATCGAAAGTATGCGGAAAAGGCTGTGCGTATTCAGGGAGAAGTGCCCCGGGAAATACAGGATATCCTTTATGATCCCCAGACGAGTGGTGGCCTTCTGATCGCAGTGGACGAAAAGGACAGCAAAGAATTGCTCAGCACGCTGAAGGAAGTTATTCCCTGTGCAGAAGCGATCGGTTATGCCGCGGAACCGGAAGATAAAGAACTCATTTTGGAGGGATAGAAGGTAACGAATGAAACTGTTTGATAATAGAATGATCATTGTTCGCGGAGCCGGTGATATCAGTACCGGGAGTATTCACAGGCTTTTTTCTGCAGGATATCCGGTGCTGGCACTGGAAACGGATCATCCCTCGGCGATCCGCAGGAAGGTTGCTTTTTCTGAAGCAGTTTATGACGGGGAAACTACAGTGGAAGGCGTAACTGCTGTAAAGATCGAAAGGACAGAACAGGCACAGGAGGTACTTGCTTCTGGCAGGCTGCCTTTGCTTGTTGATCCGGCAGGCGAGAGTATATCCCATCTTCATCCTTTTGCAGTAGTTGATGCGATTCTGGCGAAAAAGAATCTGGGAACTACCATGGAAATGGCGTCTCTGACGATCGCTCTTGGACCTGGATTTGAGGCAGGGAAAGACGTACATTTTGTGATCGAAACCATGCGCGGCCATGATCTGGGCAGAATCATAACGAAGGGAAGTGCGGTGCCAAATACCGGGGTTCCCGGAATGATCGGGGGATTTGGGAAAGAACGGGTCATCCATTCTCCTGCCGGAGGCGTGTTCCGTATGCAAAGGGATATCGGAAGTACGGTTGCCACAGGAGATGTGATCGGAACAGTTGAGTCCTCAGAAGGAGAGGTGCCGGTATGTACACAGCTCTCCGGTATTCTTCGCGGAGTATTACGGGACGGATATCCGGTTCCAAAGGGATTCAAACTGGCGGATGTTGATCCGCGGCTGGAGGAACTGAAAAACTGCCATACGATCTCGGATAAAGCCCGCTGCATTGCGGGAAGTGTTCTGGAACTGATCTGCAGATATAGTGTCTGACAGGATTTTTATGAGAAGGTAATTACAGATCATTTTTCAAAGAACACATATATGTGTCCTTCCGGATCAGACTGCACAGCTGCATGGCCTGATCGGGACCGGGCAGAGTGTCGATCTGGTTGACAAGATAACAGTCAGCCAGATCTTCGTGATTCAGGACACTTGCAATATGCTCAGGATATACCGCCTGATCCGGGGAAATACCGGCGAGTGCGGAAAACAGCTCCGGACAGTGACAGGCAGAAGAAACACTTTTTCCAATACCGGAAGCTCCGACAACACAGATCGTCATAGAGGTACAGGAAGGAATGACCGGTTCCCAGGGACGATGCGCTTTGAGAGGATGGCCGGCGGCACCATCTGCTTCCACCAGCACATAATCTGCCTCTATGGAGAGCATTTCAAAGGAGATCACCGAAGAAGGAGAGGCCAGTTTCCCTGAGGGAAGCTGCTGTCCGATGCAGATGACCCGGTCTGAAAGCAGGGTGGACCGGACCTGATGAAGAATCTGATATTGTTGTTCTGCGGAGTTGTCCGTTCCGGTATCTATGAGAGGCATTCCGGAAAATGGAAATATATGAGTGGAAGTTGTCAGGATAATGGTCCCCGGAAGTTTTTGAGACAGAACACGAAGCAGAGTAGTCTTGCCACCGCTGCCGATCACACTGATGAATTGTCCTTTTGGTATGAATCTTTCGTAAGGCTGATACATGGAAGCCTCCTGTACGCCGGATCCTGTGCGGTAAAAAAGAGGAATCACCCGAAGAATACCGGAACATGTATAATAATATTATAGAAATTTTTCACTTTTATTGTAATGATCATAATATAAAACGGGACAGATCGCAAAACAAAGTGTATTATAGAGAAAAGAAAGTCTTTTAAAGGTCCTGAATAGGAAGGGAGGGGTAAAAGCTATGGAAGATTTTTTTGAATCCATAGCTTCCTTCAGATCTTACAGGCAGCTTCGGGCCGCCTGGGTGATCGAAGGGGAAGGAGCCGGAGCGAAAGCGCTGTTCGCCCGTGATGGAGAGCATTATACACAGATCTGCCGTGACAGCGCATTTTCTCAGGCGTGTGCCGCCCAGATCGCAAAGCTTTCCTGTGGTCATGAAGGAGTCGTGAACCTGGGAGAGAGAAAGATCTTTGTTGAACAGATCCATAATGGGAGGAGACTGGTGATCTGCGGAGCCGGTCATGTATCCATACCTGTGATTCGTATCGCTGAGATGGTGGGATTCGAGGTGACTGTGATCGAGGACCGGGTAGAATTTGCACGAAAGGCTCAGGCTGCAGGCGCGCATCATGTGATCTGCAAACCTTTTGAGGATGCCCTTGAGGAGATCGAGAGCGATCCCGGAACAGCGTTTGTGATCATGACCCGTGCACATTCTCATGATATTGCCTGCCTGAGGAGAATCCTGAATAAACCATATTCCTATACGGGGATGATGGGAAGCCGCAGCAGGACCGGACTGATCCGCAATCAGATGCTGGAGGAGGGATTTGATCCTCTCAAAGTGGAACAGCTCCATATGCCCATAGGCCTTCCCATAGGTTCCAGAACGCCGGAGGAGATCGCTGTTTCTGTTATGGCAGAACTGATCCAGGTGACAAATGTGCAGAATGCCGGCGAAGGTTTCCCTGAAGGAATGGCGGAGGAGCTGGCGGGACTCAAAAATGAGAAAAATCCGTCTGTGGTGCTTACCATGATCGTAGAAAAGAACGGGGAAGCACCCAGACGGCCCGGAACAAAAATGCTGGTACGAAAAGACGGCAGTTTTCTTGGAACGGTCGGTGGAGGTTATGCCGAAGCCAGGATTTTGGAGAGCGCAAGTGAAATGATCAGGGAGGGCAGCATGGAGCCCCGCCTGGTCCGGATCAGTATGACAAAAGGAACCATGCACTGTGGCGGAGAGATCACCGTTTGGCTTCTGCCCCTGTGAAAAGGGCTGGTAATATGCAGATTCTGGCAATGTGCAGATCATAAGAAAGCAGGCAACGTAAATGAATATGAATGGTTTGACCAATTACGACACCGCTGTTTTTGCAAATCTTCCTGTGACCGTAGTTATTTATGAACCGGTTTATGGAGAAAACGGTCAGTTTCTTGACTATCGGATCGTCTATGGCAATCCGAAATTTGCAAATGATTTCCGCCGCATATACGGACATGACCGGTTTCTGGATGCGTTCGCCATAAGGGATCATCTGGTTGATGATGTTTCGATCCAGATGATGCATCAATACCGAAACGGGAAGCCTCAGGCTTTTTCCACATACATTTCTTTTGTGGATATTCATGTGCACATGGAGCCGCTTACAGACCTTCCTGAGGGCTATATCGGGTATCTGATAACCAATCTTGCTGATTTCAGCGAAGAGGATTCCCGCGCTCACTTCCTTCGGGTGGTATCGCAGATGAACAATAATGCTGTTCTTTATAAGCGCAATGATGACGGTACACTGACTACGGTCAATGTGACTCCATCATTCTGCGAGATGATGGAGTGTGCTACGCGGGAAGACGCTCTTCGACTGATGGATGGTGACGGTCTGCTGGAAAGTACTTTTGAGGAAGACCGAAAAGCGGTGCTTGATATGCTTGCCAGGCGTGTCGGACCGGATGGTACCCGTGATCTGACGATTCGAAAAGTAACGACCGGCGGAAAGATGATCTGGTGCAACGTTCACTATGCATTCATCGATGACTATGAAGAGCATTATATTTACAGCACCTATTCGAATGTAACGGATCTGAAGAATTATGAAGCGCAGCTTCAGAGCATATATACCAGTATGGGGAACAACTTCTACCAGGTCGATGAGAATACGCTGGTGCGTATACGTGTCAACCTGACCAAAGACCTGGTGGAAGAGACAGGAGGAACCGCAGGATTTCCGTTTAATTCTGATAACATGTCATTCTCTGACGTGCTCCGGATCCGTGTGGGATATTTCCCTATCGAACATGAAAAGACAGAATTCATGACCACCTTCTGTGCGTCGGCACTGACCAATGCATATATGGACGGACATGTAACCGTAAGCAGGGTACTGTATACCCGGCTGCCGGACAATACCGTATCCTATGTGAAGCTGACTGCGAATGTCACCCGGCATCCGATGACCAGTGATATCGTGGCATTTATTTCGGAAGAATCCAATAATCCGGAAAAACTGGCATCTACTATTGAAGGAAAGATCCTTGCCAAGCAGTTCGATCTGGTTGCATATATTGCCCGGG
>CACZZH010000008.1:0-35350 GCA_902785635.1 uncultured Lachnospiraceae bacterium | reverse complement strand
TTTCCCAAAAGAAAAACACGGCTCATACAATGAATATCTGGAAAAGCAGATCATTCCGGCACTGCGAAACGATGAAGCTTACCGCCGGCAGATCCGGGAAGCCATGAACCTGGAGACAGTATTCCGGATGTTCCAGGAACGGGAACCCTATTCGGTAGATATAGAAGTGGAGATGCCAGACGGTGCCTTCTGTAAGAGGTTTGACTTTTATTCCGTTGATCCGGAATCCGAATACTGTATTGTATTAAAGACAGATACCACAGAACTTCGTCTGGAGCAGAAGCGGCAGGAAGAAAAAGCGCTGGAACTGGAGTACAGTAAGAAGGAACTGGCAGATGCGGAAGACATCATTGCCGAAGCAGGTTTTGGGTTGTGGCATATCGTACTGGAGGACGGAAAAGCCCCGCGGATGCGCGGCAATGCCAAAATGATGAAGCTGCTTGGCATTTCAGATGAGACTCTGACGGAAGAGGAAGTCTATGACTCCTGGTATACCCGGATCCTTCCTGAGGAAATTCCTTCTGTTCAAAAAAGTATAAGTGAGATGCTGGCAGGGCAGTTCTCGGAGAACACATATCGCTGGGAGCATCCGGAGAGGGGCATGCGTTATGTGCGCTGTGGAGGCACCGCGAGCAGCATAGGATCCCAGAATCTTCTGCGCGGCTATCACCACGATGTAACAGAGATCGTACGGGATGACATGACACAGAAGGAAGCTCTTTCCAATGCCCTGGTCGCAGCGGAGCATGCAAACCGCGCAAAGACTGCATTCCTTAACAATATGTCGCATGATATCCGAACACCCATGAACGCTATCGTCGGCTTTACTGCGCTGGCAGCATCCCACATTGAGAACAGAGAGCAGGTAAAGGATTATCTGAGTAAGATCTCGGTATCAAGCCAGCATCTGCTGAGCCTCATCAATGATGTGCTGGATATGAGCCGTATAGAAAGCGGAAAAATGACTCTTGAGGAGACCAAGGTTCATCTGCCGGATATGATCCATGATCTGAGGACGATCATTCAGGCGAATGTATCTGCAAAACATCTGGAACTATTTATAGATACACTGGATGTGAAAAGTGAAGATATCATCACCGACAAGCTTCGACTGAATCAGGTATTCCTGAACATTCTTTCCAATGCGATCAAGTTTACGCCTGTGGGCGGAACGATCAGCTTCCGTGTGATCGAAAAGCCGGCATTATCCTCAGGACTGACTACCTTCGAGTTCCGCATCAAAGATACCGGCATTGGTATGAGCGAAGAGTTCCAGAAGACCATCTTTGAGGCATTTACGAGAGAAAAGACCAGTACAGTCAGCGGCATTCAGGGTACAGGCCTTGGTATGGCGATCACGAAGAGCATAGTAGATATGATGGGCGGTACGATCTATGTAAACAGCGTGGTTGGAAAAGGCACGGAGTTTGTAGTGGATATCCCCTGCAAGATCAGCAGTGAAGTTGTTAAGTATGAGCAGATTCCGGAGCTGAAAGGTATTCGCGTACTTGTCGTAGACGATGATACAAATACCTGCCTTTCCGTCTGCAATATGCTCAGAGACATCGGTATGCGCCCGAACTGGACAAACTACGGAAAGGAAGCGGTCGTCCGTACAAAGGAAGCCCTGGATTACGGGGATCAGTTTGGTGCATTCATTGTTGACTGGATGATGCCGGATCTGAATGGCATTGAGACTGTCCGGCGAATACGGAAAGTCATCGGTGACAGTACGCCGATCATTATATTGACGGCATACGACTGGGCGGATGTCGAAGAAGAGGCAAGAGAAGCCGGCGTAACTGCATTCTGCTCCAAACCGATTTTCATGTCAGAACTACGGAATGTTCTGTCAAAGCCGTTTCTTCACAAAGAAGAAGTAGTAGAAGAGGCGCCGAAGATCGATTTCAGCGGGAAACATATTCTTCTTGCAGAGGATAACGAGATGAATCAGATGATCGCCGAGGCGATCCTGACAGAATCCGGTTTTACGCTGGATATTGCATCAGATGGAGTAGAGGCTGTCGAAATGATGCGTAATGCTCCTTCCGGTACCTATGATGTGATCCTGATGGATATTCAGATGCCCAGGATGGACGGCTATGAAGCAGCTAAACGGATCCGGGCGCTTGAAGATAAGGAAAAGGCGTCTGTTCCGATCATCGCTGTTACGGCTAATGCCTTTGAGGAAGACCGTAAGCAGGCGTTGGAAGCCGGGATGAACAGCCATCTTTCTAAGCCCTATGATATTCCAAAGATGCTGGAGACATTGGGCGAAATATTACACAACTGACCTGAATGCGTGACAAAGCTGTCACACGGCTGGCAGAAAACCGTTTCTGAAGGATCGAGGAAAAAGAGCAATGATACTTGAAAGACCACAGAAGATCCTGTTTTACGGAGATTCGAATACCTATGGCTATGATCCTGCGGATCTTCTGGATAACCGGTATCCTGCAGAAAAACGCTGGACAACCATTCTTCAGAAAAAGCTTGGGAAAGCATGGCTTGTTAAGGAATACGGGCTGAACGGAAGAAAAATTCCGGAATTGAAATATGATGCACATCGCATCAATGTTCTGATAAGCGGTCTGGAGCCGGGAGATCTCTTTGCGGTAATGCTTGGAACGAATGATATTCTGTTGACGATGGAACCTGATGCAGAGACTGCAATTCATAAAATGCAGCTGTTTTTAGACTTTCTTACCCAAAAGATGGATCCTTCCGATATACTGTTAATCGCGCCTCCCAATATCGGAAATGCTAAAATCATCCATCCTCTGTACGGGAAATACCTGGAAGAGAGTGTAAAGATGAATATGGGTTTTCAGAAACTTGCCAATATCTATCAGATTATGTTCGCAGATGCAGCAAAATGGGGAATTGATCTGACAGGGGATCTTGTTCATTTTTCTGAGAAAGGACATCGGACTTTTGCGGAAAAACTAAACGAATTTCTTATAAACGAAACAAGAAAAATGCATAATTAATAATGATAATAGAGAGGCGACAAGTGCATGCTTTGTAATATTATCATATTTAATTTGATAACGCAAGGATTTGCACTGCCGGGAAGAACAGGAACAGAATATTAGCGGGGACAGGAGGAATTGGATTTGCGATATGATATAATCGGTGTCTTAAACGAAGACCCTGAAAAGATCACAGAAAAGATCCAGTCTGTTAATAAGGCGATTGCCTCGACGGGAATCAGCCTGGAACTGACAACAATTGATGAACACAGAATGCTGCTTGGGATCAATTATCCGGATCAGAAAAACATCCGAAATGCCGGAAGAAAAAGGAAAAAAATCTATCCTGAACGTGAAGTCACAGTTCGCGAAGTCCGGCAGATGATGAAGGAAGAAGGACCTGCTAAAACAGCCGAATTTCTTGGTATCGGTCAGGCCACATTGTACAGGAGACTGAGAGAATACGGAGATCATGAAGACTGGATTCTGTGACATCCCGGCTTATAGATCTATGTGTGAAACGCGAGTTTATCAAATAGATCTATCGAAGTCGGCTTGTTACATACGGTTTTCACATCAGATTTGTATATTCCCGAAGGGCATTTTCCAGAATACTTCTGTGAACATTCGCTCCAAGGTATTTGTGTACAATGTGAAGAATTTCCTGATCTGAAATGGAATCGGATCTATATGACGGATAGATCGTTTCCTGAAGGATCTCCAGAGGTTGTATATCAGCAGGCATCTGTCTGTAAGAGCCATACCCGTTTTGTTTTACAGCGCTGGAACCGGCGCTCTCAATTGCTTTTCTTGTTTTTGCCCAGGCATCCTGAATGTTTTTTCTGCTGACCCGATGTTTCTGCGCATAGCTGATCAGCGAATCCGTTATTTCACGGTTGCCCTGGCCCATTCTGTTAAGTGAAATGATCGTGTCGATCGCCAGCCGGCATTCTGAAAGTGGCGTTGCCGCAGCACCTTTAGACCGGGTCGATTCCCGGTACTGTTCATATGCATCTCCGGCAGAGCGGATCTTCCAGATAGATATTTCGGATATGGAATACTGATTTGCCATATACCGCACCCATTCTGTAAAGGATCTGTGGCCTGCCCGTTCCCAAAGCCGTTCTTTCTCGACCTTCTTTATGAGCTCATACGAAAGCTTCCAGGACTTTCCGTCTGAACGAATGATGGTTGCAATTCGGGTCTCTATGGAATTCAGAGTATCTTCTTTAAATACAGGCAGCATAGGAATTCTCCGATAATAAAAATAATTACAAAATAATATATCATCATTTTACTATATCCGATATAGTAAATTCAAGATATAAATTAATACTATAAATGCAAAAGAAAGAGCCCAGACAGTTTTTGCTGCCTGGGCTCCTGGCTAAATACAGTTCAAATGCTCTTTATAAATTTTGTGATCTATCATCAGCCGGCTTCATATTCACTAAAGCCAAGACCGTTAAGATTGTACGTATATCCTTCGATCAACAGACGATCCCAAACCTCCAATGCCATGTTCTTCATAGAATTGCTCAGACTCTTCATCTGCTTTGCGCTGACCTTTCCGGGGTTCTTTTTCGTAGTAAACTTTATGTTCTTACGATAAGTGTATTTCTTCGGTGCGATCTTTGCCATTGTCTTGAATCTCCTATTTGACTTCAGGAGTATGAAGGACGTAGTAATCGTTCCGGAAGCAAATTTCTTATCTGTTGAGAGTTTCAGAACACATTTGACTTCATCGTTTTTCAGCATTACACGGAAGAAGTAGGTCTTCTTTGCCTTATTGTAGGAAATAAAACTCGTATAGCGATATCCGTTCTTCGTTCCGCTTCGCTTGATCTTTCCGCCCTTAGAGAGGATGATCTTTCCGAGGTTCGCTCTTCTCTTCGCAGCAGAGAGTCCCATTCCCTTAACAGTGACATCGACTGTTGTATATGCATTCGTTGCATTGTTGGCGATCCGAACAGTTGTCGTCCCGTCACTTACACCGGTCAGATAGATCCGGGCAGTGTTATTATCGCCGTCCTGCCCCCACTCACCGAGCTTGCAGGTGACAATATTGGTATTACAGTTGATCGCAATATTCTTTTCGCCGTTGGCAGTTATATCTACATAACCGGCTGTCTGGATGTTCACGTTTGTGTCGCTGGCTTTAACCGTATATTTCGGTTTTGATTCTTTCTTTTTAGACGGTTTAGTCGGTGTGGTTTTTCCGGAAGAACTGCCGCTGCTCTTTACCGTGATCTGGCACGCAAATTTGTTACCGTTGAATGAAGCAGTAATGACTGCCGTTCCTGCTTTTTTGGCAATAACAGTGGCCTCCCCATCATTGGTAAAGGAATCCGAAACAAAAGCAGCTACTGCATAGTTTCCTGTACTCCATGCCGGTTTATGATCAGCATTGTTCAATTTTAAAGTAACTTTGTTTCCTACTGTCAGATTGTAAGACGACCAGTTCAGAGTTAATCGCTTCACCGTAAGCATCTTCGTGACAGTTCCATTACCTGCCGATGCCGTAAAACGGACAGTTCCATCCTGATTAGCGACCACCTTGACGAGACCGGAACTGGAGATCGTAGCAAGGTTCGGGTTACTGGAAGACCAGGTCACGGTCCCGGTTAATCCGGAGGTCCTCATCTGCACTGAATCTCCAAACCGGAGAGAAGTTTTGCTGCAGGTTATCGAAGCTGCTGCTGCAGGTATCACCAATAAAACAACGAAAACCGCAAGAATGATGAACCTGGAGAAAAAGTTTAGTTTGTTGTTTTTCATGTTACATCTCCTTTTCCCGTTTTTTAATGTGCAGCTTTGGGGTATCCGTACCATATATATATCCCTTTTACTGCTGTTATCAGTGTACCTATATATTATAAAGAATCCGGATGGTCAATTCAAGAAAAAACACAGTTTGGATTAAGGAAAAATAAGAAAAATCTTGTTTATATTTTCACTCTCCTAAATACGTCTTCAAGTCCTCAATTTGCTTCATGCAGTCATTATATCCGAGAAAATACAGTTCTCCGAGTTTTTCCATGTCCTTCTCGACACGTCCCACAGTAACGGGCTGTGATGGCGCAAACCGGAAGAGCCGTCCTTCAGAATGCAACTTTTCTGTCTCATCACATTGGGCATTATAGTCGGCATTACTTACAGCCAGTTTCTTTGCAAATTCCGGATATTTCCGGTAATGCTTTAGCGCAATTCCGGACTCTTTCTCCGTTTTTCTAAAATCTGCTTCTCTTGTTCTGATCACCACTATTTTTTCAAATCCCTGATCGATGGCCCACTGATACGGAATCTTACAAGAGCAGCCGCCATCCAGATAAGGAACATCGCCTATCATTACCATGGGAGAAATATACGGCATAGTGGCTGATGCTTTTACAGCTTCCATGATATTGGTACATTTCCCTTTTTCAAAATATGAGGTCTCTCCAGTCAGACAATTTGTCGCAACAGCAATAAACCGTTGTTCCGGACGGTAAAATCTCTTCTTGTCAAGCGGTTCCAGAATACCCCTGTCGTCTGTAAGAAAACCTACATCAAGAAGACTGTGGCTGTGAACAAATGCTTTCCTTCCGACATATCGCGGGTCACGGCGAAACGTCAGGTTTATTCTTGCAGATCGTCCGATCTGTCCGGAAACATAGTTCATTCCGCCAAGGGCACCGGCGGACACTCCAATCACACAGGAAAGATTCAGACCATTCTGCATCATTGCATCCAGGAATCCCTGTGTATATAATCCCCGGAAAGCTCCTCCTTCCAGCACAAGACATCCTTGCAGAAGATTTTCAGAAGCCTGTCCTTCCGGTATTCTTCCAAGACCGGAATATACTCTTAACTGCATATCTCTCCCTCTTCCACTGATTTCTGTTCCAGATGAAAATATCTGTCCGCTATGTGGCAGTATCCGCCCGGATTTTTGTCCAGATACTTCTGATGATATTCTTCCGCCGGGAAAAAGTTCTTTAATGGTTCCACCTCCACTGCCAGCTTTGCCCCGGCTTTTTCTTCTTCCGCCCGATATACAGCTTCGATTTGTGGAAGCTGTCTTATGTCTGTGTAATAAATGCCGGTCCGGTACTGAATACCGATGTCATTCCCCTGCCGGTTAACGGCCAACGGGTCAATGACCATAAAATAGAACTCCAGTAATTCTCCCAGAGAGATCCTGTCAGGATCATAGTTTATCCTGACCGTCTCTGCATGTCCGCTGTTGGAACATACCTGCTGATAGGTAGGTGCTTTGTCCGGACCATTTGCATAACCTGCTTCTGTCTCTGTCACACCCTCGAACTGGTCCAGAAATTTCTGCATCCCCCAGAAACATCCACCAGCCAGAAAAATCGTGCTTACAGCCATTTTGCTTTCTCCAATCCTTTCATTTCCGTTTGTTCAGGGGTATTATTGTCCGAAGAACTTCTTATTTCATCTGCTCTTCTGCCCATTGATACACCGACTCCAATGCCGGAATTAATGTCTTTCCTCTTTCCGTGAGAGAATACTCCACCGTTGGCGGTATCGTACTATACTGCTTTCTGTTGATGAACTGGTCTTTTTCCAATTCTCTCAGGCACTTTGTCAGCATAGTTGCAGTGATGCCTGCAACCTTTCTTTCCAGTTCCCGGTACCGGAGCGTTTGATTATCTGCATCTGCAATATACCACAGAATCGGAAGCTTCCACTTCTGTCCGATCAGATTCATTACATAAAGAATCGGACAATCAATTATAATAAAGCATAGCCGAATTGTAAAGGAGCATGAATGATGAAGAGAATATTTGAAGATATGGAAGATGCCCTGAACAAAACAGATATTGAGCTGATCTCCTTTTCCAGACCATTGCTGTGTGAGCCGGATCTGCCGAATAAAATGAAAGCCGATCCGGCCGTTATATCAAAATGTATTTCCTGCAACACCTGCTACTCATCAAAAGCGCACAAATGCGTATTCAGAAGGAGGGATGAAGTATGATGTTCCGATTGAACCTGTCGACTGCGAAGGAAAACAAGCTGATCTTCATTGAAAAGACCGGACATACATACCAGATGAAGAATCAGGAAGTGGCCGATGATATCCTCCGCCAGCTCCTAAAATGGAGATGTGCGTAATGCCATCTTATCTTCAGATCCGGATTATCTCAGATAGTCAGTAAAGAAAGCTGACAACCTGTCAAATGGGATCGCGTCTTTGCCGCCGCCGTCATACAGGTCGGTGTGAGAGGCGCCAGGGATAATGAGAAGCTCCTTGTTATCCGTGTACTGGCTGTCCTTTACCATGTTGGCATAGGCTTCTTTGCCGAAATAGCAGGAATGCGCAGCGTCGCCGTGCATTACCAAAACAGCACTGCGGATCTCACTGCTGTACTGCAGAATCGGCTGATTAATAAAGGATTCACATCCGATCACATTCCAGCCGCCATTGGAATTGAGAGATCTTGCATGATATCCACGATCTGTCTTGTAATAATCATAGTAGTCTTTTACGAAATATGGAGCATCCTCCGGCAGGGGGTCCACCACGCCGCCTCCCAGTTTATATTCTCCGGCTTTCAAATCTGCCAGTCGCTGTGCGCACATGGCAGAACGCTTGGCATAACGTGCTTCTTCGCTGTCTTCTGAATCGAAATAGCCCTTAGCATTTACACGGGTCATGTCGTACATCGTCGATACTGCCGTCGCCTTGATGCGGGTGTCTAATGAAGCTGTATTGAGAGCCAGACCGCCCCATCCGCAGATGCCGATAATACCGATACGGTCGGGATCCGCTTTATCACACAGGGAAAGAAAATCCACTGCTGCCATAAAGTCTTCCGTGTTGATATCCGGAGAAGCCATATATCGCACATTTCCGCCGCTTTCACCTGTGAAAGACGGGTCAAAGGCAATCGTCAGAAAACCGCGCTCTGCCATAATCTGCGCATAAAGCCCGGAGCACTGTTCTTTCACTGCACCAAAGGGACCGCAGACAGCAATGGCAGGAAGTCTGCCTTCCGCTTTTTTGGGTACGTACATGTCCGCTGCCAGCGTGATGCCGTAACGGTTGACAAAGGTCACCTTGCTGTGTTCAACTTTGTCGCTCTTCGGAAAGGTTTTGTCCCATTCCTGCGTCAGCTTCAATTCTTCTTTTTTGATCATGATTCTTGCCTTCCTTTCTGTATTTCAATGTAAGCGTTTTTCGTCTGCCGGATCAGATGATCCATGCGATCCACTCTTCTCTGGGTCTTGTGCAGGTCATCCATCAGATCACAGCGGCAGAGACGCAGATACCGGATCAGATCCTCTGTTTGACCTGCTGCCATAAGCCTTTCCGCTTTTTCAACGGCATCCTGCCCCAGGCCTGTATCCAGTAGTTCTATTGCCATTTTTTCAATTCGCTCGCTCATAACGCCACCCTTTCTCTCTGTCTGCGGTTTAATTATGCATTCTTACAGAATTGCGTGCAAATGGTTATACTGAATATCATGTTATTCTAATATAGAATATCATGAGAGGGCTGCATCCACCTCCATAAAAACACCTCCCGGCTGCCGGCTTTGCACCGGCAACCGGGAGGTATTACTCTATAACTCCATCCGCATGTAAATCAGCTCCTGATATCCGGTATACCGGGATTTGAAGCCTCTTGGATTTCTGCCGTATATCTTAAAACCGGCTTTTAAATACATCGCAACAGCAACTTCATTTTCTGCGACCACGCTCAATTCGATCTGTTCGTACCCTGCTACTTCCGCACATTTTATACATGCGTTCATCAGTGCAGTCCCGATACCAAGATGCCAGTAATGCTGATCGATACTAATTCCAAAATCTGCCCGGTGGCAGATCTTGTCTCTGCTGCCTGCCGCCTCAATACCGGCAAGGCCCACTACGATACCGTCAACCTCTGCGAGAATCTCGACCTCTGTTTCACTGTCTGCCTTCTTTTGAAGAAACAGACCTTCCTGCTCTGCAGTCATGGTATTCTCATCCGCATAAGTAAGCAGGTAATCTGTCTGTTCATGTGTCAGAATGAAATTATCCAGTGCTGTCTGTCCGTCACGTTCTTCACCATTTCGGAGGATGCATTCTCTTCCGTCTTTCAGTTTTATCATTTCCAGATATTTCATCGGCTATAACCGCCTTTCAGGAGATTTTTTTCCTTTTCAAAAAATGCTTTTTCCAGCTGTTCAAATTCTGCATCTGTACAGATCTCCCTGCATACCGGCTCAAACGATCTGGTTGCTTTAAAGCATTCTTTCATATTATCGCAGGGAAAATCCGTACACTCGGCGCACGTCTTAATGTCTCTGTCTTTGCAGCATGTTACCACATGGTATCTGCACCAGTTCTCCGGTCTGCAGCCTGTGCAGGATATTTCTTCATTCATGAGAACATGATCACGATATCCGATCTTCATCCAAAGAACAGCCGTGTGTTGTAATTCTTCTTCCGTCTTTTCAAACGGAGGCATTGCATACCTCGGACATGCCGAACAGTCATTTCCGCATGCTGCGATCATTCTTTCCTGCAATGACCTCTCAGACACAAGTTTTGTCCAGCCGTTCACATCTGCCTCAGCAACGGTTATAAATCCGTTTTTCTTCCAGAAATGAGAGGACTGGGGATTCCCTTTATCTATGGCAAGCCGTATTGCCGTTTTCCCGATCACTTTCAGATAAGCTGCCGTTTCGCTGATGATCTCCGTCCCGATATGTTTTCCCTGATGATCCGGATTCATCATAAAGAAGCCAATGTAGGCAGTTTCAGGGTTCGGATATCCATCGACAATATCCATGACTGCAACAAGATCCCGGTTCTCAAAGAATCCAATATAATATTTTGCAGACCGATCGATACCCGGGGGAGTTAACGTCATGTCATTCTGTATCTCTTCTCTGGTTGGACGTGCCTCTGTAAATTCATAAAACAAAGGATTCCTACGACATAGATCAAGAATTCTGTTCTCATCATCTGCCGTCAAAAGGCGAACTTTATAATGACTGCTAAGTCTAGTAACATCGATCATGCGTCTGACTCACTCCTCCCTGTACAGAAAATGCTTCGGTTCTCCGATGATCGGTCCGTCCGGAAACATTGAGTTTTCAGGAACAGTAATTGTCTCCTATATCAGAGATCAAAAAACTCCATCACATACTTATTGGCCAAACTCATGTGGACAGGGTTCTGAAACCTGTGATCCGCTCCATCCACCGTTATAAAGTCGATCAGATTTTTCTCTGCAAAGGCTTTACTGTCGTCAAATGGAACGATCTCGTCCTTTGTGCCATGCAGGATCAGGATATCATCCGCAAATTCCAGGTAATCCCGCTGTCTGATATCATTTTTTCCCAGATCCTCCAGAAGAAAACGGGTCACGATGATTTTCCGGTCAAAGCCAACCAGTACGTCCTTTCCCTTCTTGATCCTGTCATATTCGTTATTATTCATGATACTGCTGACAAGAACATGGTACATATCCACCGCCGGGCAGCGCAGAGCTATTTTTTCAAATGGGTTTGCATGTTCAGAAATATACTTCAGCACCAGATATCCACCGAAACTGGTTGCATAGGCAAAAAGCCTGT
This sequence comes from uncultured Lachnospiraceae bacterium, assembly GCA_902785635.1. Classification (GTDB taxonomy): domain Bacteria; phylum Bacillota; class Clostridia; order Lachnospirales; family Lachnospiraceae; genus Merdiplasma. The sequence continues at coordinate 23,802 of CACZZH010000008.1, read as the reverse complement.
CAACCTGATATCGGGTCTTTACTTCACGAATCACCAGGTCCAGATAGGTATTGCAGTCCTCCAGAACCAGCTTTTTCTTCACATCATCCCCATGAGACGGCCAGTTAAAAACGACCACAAGAGCATCCCGCTTTGAGATCAGTTTTTCTGCGAACCTGTTCGCTGCACTATTGTCCTTGTGACCGGCGAAACCGGTACAGAATATCACGGCTTTATCATATATGCCCTTTTCTCTGCAATAAAGTTTGCAGCGTATATTATTTCCCTTTTCATTAATTTCAAAATATCTGAAGATCATAGTTTGTGTCTGGTCATTAAAATAAACCGAATTTGTGTTATATTTCCGCTGAATTCTGGCTGATCATCTGGTGTCACTATTGTTCCGTTCATATTCTGCCAGTCTTTCTGTGAAATAATTTACCTTCCAGGTCACCTTTTCCAGATGCTTCTGCATTTCCTCCATCCTCACCAGGACGGTATCTCTGTGCTTTTTAAGCAGCTCGCACCGTTCACGCAGCGTTTGGTCACCTTCTCTTGTCAGGGCCATGAACCTGGAAATATTCTGAAGCGACATACCGGTATTCTTCAGGCAGCAGATCATTCCGAGCGCCTCCAAATCCTCGTCTGAATACTGGCGAAAGCCACCTGCGCTTCTGTTGACATTTGGCAGGAGTTTCTCCTTTTCATAATAACGCAGCGTATGCGCCGTCAATCCTGTGCGTTCACATACTTCATGGATGCTGTACATTTTTTCCTCCTCGTTGGTAAGGTATTTTGATTTCATACCATTGACTTAGAGTAAACTTCAAGGTTTACAATAACATATAATACTTAGTACTATATGTCAATGATCATCGAGAAAAGGAGACCATTCCATGAATAATTTTGACTTCTACTCCCCCACCTTTTTTGCCTTTGGCAGGGATCGCGAAAAGGATACCGGAGCGCTGGTCAGGCGTTTTGGCGGCACAAAGGTTTTGATTCACTACGGTGGAGGGTCCGTTGTTCGCTCGGGACTGTTGGATCGTGTAAAAGCTTCGCTGGACGATGCAGGCATCGCCTGGCTGGAACTGGGCGGGGTAAAGCCCAACCCAAGAAGCGGCCTTGTATATCAGGGTATCGACCTGTGCAGACGGGAAGGCGTGGATTTCGTACTCGCAGTTGGCGGGGGAAGCACCATCGACTCCTCCAAGGCCATTGCTGCAGGCACGGTGTATGACGGTGACTTCTGGGACTTCTACTGCGGAAAATATATCGAAAAAGCCCTGCCCGTCGGCACGGTGCTGACCATCGCCGCGGCGGGCAGCGAAGGCAGCCCGGATTCTGTTATCACCAACGAGGACGGTATGTACAAGCGCGGTGCGTCGGGCGACGCCGTCCGCCCCAAATTCTCTATCCTGAACCCGGCGCTGACGCAGACCCTGCCGCCTTACCAGACAGCCTGCGGCATCACCGACATCATGGCCCACCTTTACGAGCGATATCTGACTAACACGGAGGAGGTCGAGGTCACCGACCGTCTCATCGAAGCGCTGCTGCTGACGATGATCCATGAGGGTCCGCGGGTCATCGAGAATCCTGACAACTATGAAGCCCGTGCCAATATCATGTGGGCGGGCATGATGGCGCACAACAACAGCTGCGGCGTCGGCCGGAGCCAGGACTGGACAAGCCATGATATCGAGCATGAGCTGTCTGCACTTTATGACTGCGCTCACGGCGCGGGCCTGGCGGTCACGCTGCCCGCCAACTTTACCTACGTGATGCATCACGATGTGATGCGCTTTGCCAAGGTCGCAGTACGAGTCTGGGGCTGTCAGATGGATTTCGACCATCCCGAGGTCACCGCCAGGGCAGGTATCGAGGCCCTGCGCCGGTTCTTTATCTCTATCGGCATGCCGAAGAACTTTGCTGAGTTAGGCGCGAAAGAGGCGGACATTCCGAAGCTGGTGGAATCCCTGTGCCGGGGCAACGGCCGTCAGGGCAGTCTCACCGGGTTCACTACCCTGAATGAAGAGGATTGCACCAAAATCTACCAGCTGATGCTGTGAACCAACATACAAACATAAGGAGGACCATTATGAAACTTGAAGCATTGGAAGTATTGAAGAATCGCCGCGCCATCCGCGCCTATAAACCTGATCAGGTTACCGAAGAAGAACTGAATGCCGTGCTGGAAGCGGGCACCTTTGCACCTACCGGCGGCGGAACCCAGGGAGTTCAGATCGTCGCAGTACAGAGTCCTGAAAACGTCGCGGCGGTGGATGCACTGAACGCGAAAGTGTTGAACAAACCCGACGCCCATCCCTATTACGGTGCTCCGACCATCATCCTTGTTTTTGAAACGGAGGCCTGCTTCACCCACGAGCTGGATGGTGCGGCGGTCTGCACCAACATGCTGAATGCCGCATATGCTGTCGGCCTCGGGTCCTGCTGGATCCACCGCTGCAAGCAGATGTTCGAGCTGCCTGAGGGCAAGGCGCTTCTGAAGAAGTGGGGCCTGCCGGAGACACTTGTGGGCGTAGCCTCCATCGCGCTGGGTTATGCGGACTGTGAGCATCCAGCGGCAAAGCCGAGAAAGAATGATTACATCGTGAAGGTCTGACGATCTAAAGGGAGGTTACATCATGCGCAAGATCAAATGGGGCGTGCTGGGCACAGCCAATATCGCCAGGGGATGTACTATCCCAGGTATGCGGTTAGCAGAGAACTGTGAGCTGTATGCCATTGCCGGACGCAGTCTTGAGAAGGCAGAACAGTTCCGATCGGAATTCGGTTTTGAAAAGGTCTATGGCAGCTATGAGGAGCTGCTTGATGACCCGGCGGTGGAGGCGGTCTACATCCCCCTGCCGAATACGCTGCATTACGAGTGGGTCATCAAAGCCGCAAAAGCCGGAAAACATATACTCTGTGAGAAACCGTTGGCTCCCAGTGCGGAAAAAGCGGAGGAAATGCAAAATGCAGCGCGGGAAAACGGCGTGCTGCTCATGGAAGCGTTCGCCTATCTGCACAGTCCGCTGATCGCAGCGATCAAGGCGGAGCTGGACCGAGGTGCAATTGGAGAAGTCTGCTACCTTGAAAATGCCTTCATCACCTCGGATTACGATCTTTCCAATATCCGCATGCGCCGGGAAACCCTGGGAGGCAGCTTGTACGACCTGGGATGTTATTGCATCTCACAGAGCATATGGCTGTTGGGTGAGCCTGAAAGCGTTCATGCTGTTGCGGATTTCTCCGATCAGGGAGTGGACCGACTGACAACGGGAATGATGAGTTACGCCAATGGCGTCCAGGCCGCCTTCACCTGCGGCATGACCCTGGCTACCGGGCAGAACAGGCGGCTGGACCGACTGCAGATCCACGGCACAAAGGGTGTGCTGCGCACCGACGCGGAATACAACCAGGCCGGACGACTGAGCTGTCAGATCATCACGGCCGGACAGGTCGTTACCCGCTATGTGGATGTCCCCCAGAATTACAGTCTTGAAATCGCGCAGCTGGGGTGTTGTATCGCATCCGGTGAGCAGCCCCACGTAAGCGCAGACTTCACCCTTGCCACCGCGAGGACACTGGACAAAGCGCTCACCGCGATCGGATATTAAGGAGGTAATGTCATGAGCATTGATCTGAATACGACGCCAAAGCTGGGCTTCGGGCTGATGCGGCTGCCGGAGCAGGACGGTATAATTGACCTGGAGCAGGTCTGCCGGATGGCGGACGCCTATCTGGACGCGGGATTGACTTATTTTGATACAGCCTATGTCTACCACAGCGGTAATTCAGAGAAGATCGTCAGGGAAGCTCTGTCGAAGCGTCATCCCAGGGACAGTTTTACGGTGGCCACCAAGCTGCCCGCGTGGTGTATGACGGAGGTGGCAGACAGGGATCGCATCTTCAATGAACAGCTGGAGCGCTGCGGCGTGGATTACTTCGATTATTACCTGCTGCACTCCGTAGAGGACAGCGGCAACGGCGAGATCTACGACCGGCTGAACTGTTGGGAATGGGCGATTGAGAAGAAGGCGCAGGGCAGGATTCGCCACTTCGGTTTCTCCTTCCATGGCAGCCCGGAATATCTTGAAAAACTGTTGGATGACCATCCGGAGGTGGAGTTCGTGCAGATTCAGCTCAATTATGCTGACTGGGAAAATCCGGTAGTGCAGTCCGGCAGGCTGTATGAGATTCTGCTTCACCGCGGAATTCCGATCATCGTCATGGAGCCGGTCAAGGGCGGCATGCTGGCCAAGCTGACACCGGAGATGGAAGCAAGGTTTAAAGCAGCCCGGCCAGACGCCTCCATTGCTTCCTGGGCACTGCGGTTTGTTGCCTCGCTGCCCGGCGTAATGACCGTGCTCTCCGGCATGTCGAGCCCTGAACAGATTGCCGATAATCTCAGGACCTTCACTCATTTTGAACCTTTGACAGACGCAGAGAAGGCCGTAGTGGAGGATGTACGCAGAATCATTATGAGTGCGGAGCAGATCGGATGTACCGGATGCCGCTACTGCACAGACGGCTGTCCGATGGATATTGCCATTCCAGATATCTTCCGTGCTGTGAACACCATGAAGCTGTACCATGAGGAGTTCCGGCCGAAGGCATTCTACAAAGGTCTCATCAGCCAGGGTCATGGGCGCGCTGCCGACTGTGTGGCCTGCGGCCAGTGCGAGGGCGTTTGTCCTCAGCATCTGCCCATCATCGAGCTGCTGAAGAATGCCAGCGCACAGCTGGACGCATAAAAGAGAGGCGGCGTTCGTCGTTGATACGATCATTGAAAAATATATGGTGGAATGAGAAACATGAGCTGCGAAATTATTCAGATCCATGAGAATACCTGGAGAATCGAAGACGACGGCGTCCGCATATTTCTGCTTGTGGGCACAAAGAAAGCGTTGCTCATCGATTCCGGTATGAACCTGAACAATGCGAGGGATATTGCTACGGGATTAACTGATCTTCCTCTCTCACTGTTGAATACCCATGCGGACAGAGATCACATCGGCAGTAACGAACAATTTGATACCTTCTTTATGCATCCCGCTGAGGAACCACTCTACCGGTGTTCGGGAAAGCCAGGTACGATTATCCCTATTCAGGAAGGTGATACTCTGAACCTAGGAGACCGCGAATTGAGAATCATACATTTACCCGGTCACACGCCCGGCAGTATTGCAGTGCTGGACGTTCAAAACAGGGTATTGATCAGCGGTGATCCCATTCAGGAGCATGGACGCATCTTCATGTTCGGTCATCACCGAAACATGAAGGATTACATCACAAGCCTGGAACACCTGAAGGATTTTGCGGACCAGTTTGACGAAATATGGCCGTCTCATGCGGATATCCCCGTCTCTCCTGATGTTATTCAAAAGCTGCATGATGGCGCACAAGCTGTTTTGTATGGAACGATTCAGGGAAAACCGGCGGAGTTCTTCAGACAGAAGATCTTCGCTTATGATTTAGGGTTCTGTATACTGCTGTGTGATCGATGATTAATTGAAGAAAGGATGATAATCACATGGACGCATTGACTGCGCTTCTTACGAGACGAAGCACCCGGAATTATCTGCCCAGACCTGTCGAAAAGGAAAAGATGGACAAGCTCCTCGCGGCAGCCCGTCAGGCTCCCAGCGGCGGCAACAACCAGACCAATCATTTTCTGGTCATCCAAAGGAGAGATGTGCTCGACACGTTGGCCGGTATGGTGGAAGAAGCGTTCTCCAGAATGGAAGTTGAAGAGAATACCTACAGCAGCTTGAAACATGCCATCCTTGCATCGAAGAAGGGAGGCTATGTATTCTGCTATAACGCGCCGGTCCTGATCGTGGTCGCCAATCGGCATGACTATGGCAACAATATGGCTGACTGCGCCTGTGCCATTGAGAATATGATGGTCGCAGCCAACGCGCTGGATCTGGGCAGCTGCTGGATCAACCAGCTTCGATGGCTGAACGAGGAACCCGTGCTGGTGGAATACTTGCGCTCCCTGGGCATGAGAGAATATGAGCGGGTATACGGCGCCGTGATCGTCGGTTACCCGGCGACGGACAGTGGACTGCCAAACCGGAACATGATGGCACAGAAAGGCAACGAAATAACGTACATCGAATGAGGTGCATGGATTTATTGATCATTTTCGGTAATACATGATCCTCAGAAAAATCCATCTTTTAGAAGTTTTGAGCATCTGCTATAATTTAATGATTAAGTGTTTCACAGGTGATTTCTGTTTGTGTTATGAGCTTTATCCATCTTTGCTTTATGCGGTTCTCAGGGTTTTCCACGATCCAGATACTTGCAGTCTCCCACATAGCGAACGCTCCGATCGTGGAAATGATCTCTCCGATCAAAGCCGGAAGCTTGTCTGATGTATAGAGGCCGAATGCTATAAACAGAACACCGATGCCAAACATCCAGAACTGTTTTAGCATATTCCTTTTTTTCTCTTTTAAATAATGAATTCTCTGTGATTCACAATAACTGAAAAACGCAGAACGGAGCTTTTCGATATCAATATTTTCGTCCGATATGACATGGATCTCCAACTTGTCCAGCAAGCCCTTATCCTTATATCGGTCGTAGAGATAATCGGCAACATCCGAACTCAGCGTTTTATTATCTTCATCAAACGGATTATATAATTCATTCTCACTGTGGATTCTCAGTTTGATTCTGAATATATCTGCCATTTTGCAATCATCTTCCTCTCTTTGTTCCCAGCCGCCAAAACATCTAAACCGGCCACTCAATAGTTCCGTAAGAACAAATCCACCGAATTCATCTTTTGCCTCTATCCCCGTTCGTTATCGGAAACAAAAGAATCGCTGTCTTTCTTCCTATTAATATCCAGCAGATATCATGAATCCTTTGCAATCAGCTGCATGCTTTTACTCCTACAGTTCTTTCTTCAGCATGATGATCTCTTCTGTTCGGTATTCTTCTACAAACCCATGCTTCAGAAACATCGTAATAGCCGGATTGTCAATGGCAATGTCATCGTACAGGAGAGTGACATTATTCTTTTTTGCAGCATCGCACAGCAAATCCAAACCTCTGCCGCCATAACCCACCCCCCGACACGGAGCATATACAATAACATCCGCAACAAAAATACTGCGGTCATCATCGTAGTGATAGGCGATCTCTCCGACATAGCGATCTGCCGGATTTTTCAAGTATCTGTAGTAGCGCTTGTTCTCATGGTTTTTTAACCAGTAGTCATACCAGTCTTTCCATTTTTGTTCAGGGAACGGAATCGTGCCGCCCCATGCGTGATTGTAGGACATGGTCTCCAGATCGGCCATCATTGCCTGACGGAACCACAGATCATCAAGGGCAGGTATGCATGGAACAATCATCCCTGACCATTCCTCCCTGGTCAGCAAATTGACGTGTCCAATCCTCGTCTCGCCCATCTGCGGAACAGGAACATCCTCTGTCGTCCACTGGTATCTAAATCCGAGTTTCTCCTGCACCCGTTTGGATTTCTCGTTACCGTCGTAGTAGCCGCACCAGATTCGCGCAAGTTTCAGATCCTCAAAGGCGTGTCGGAGCAGCTCTCTCGACGCTTCCGGCACAAGGCCGCGTCCCCAGTAAGGAACGCCCAGCCAGTAGCCAAGCTCGGCCTCGTCTTCCTTTTTGGCAAGATCGTTATGATGCAGGCCGATGCTTCCAACCGGCAGTCCGGTTTCTTTCAGCACGATGGCATAGGTCTCTGGCACCATCAGAACATCCCTGATGACCTGACGGCTGTTTTCCACGCTGGTATGGACCGGCCATCCGGCATTCGGACCGACACGTGGGTCTTTTGCATATTGATAGCATTTTTCTGCGTCCGCTTCTTCCCACGGGCGGAGAATGAGTCGTTTAGTCTCCAAGGTCATACTTATAACCTCCGTATTGCTATTATTTCCTCTCCATCCATTTCTCCGGTTTCGGCAAAGCCAAAAGAACGATACAACTTCCGGGCAATTTCATTCTCCGGCTCATAAGATAGCCAGCAATAGTCTGCCTTGCCACAGGGATATGACTCTATGAAATCCAGGGCCAGCTGAACAGCCTCTCTTCCAAATCCTCTTTTCTGATAAGCCTTATCGATCATCAGCCGCCAAAGATTATAATTGCCTTTCGCTATCGCAGGCGCGTCGGTCCAATAGTCATCAACATCGAAGCCGATCATAAGAAATCCGACCGGCGTATCCTCGGTATAAATGCCAAAAGGGAAAGCATATCCGTTGCCGGTAATGGCTGTATAAGCCTCGATAATGCTTATATCGTTGCTTGCGACAAAGGTTTTCTGGTCATCCGAAACTCTCAGCTTCAGCAGTTCCCATACATTTTTACCATTAGCTTTTTCTAACCTGATCATTTTTCTCTCTATTCTTCTTTTTTGCAGTTGGAAGCTTATCGCATATCGCTATCAACAGTTTGCGCAGGAAATCCCCTCATTTTCAGTCAGGTACCCCAGCGCTTTTTTCAGCGCCTCAGTCGCAAGACCTTGACCCTGCCAGCTTTTCACAACACTGAAGCCAATCTCGATATGATCATCCCTATAATCGTAGGCTCCGATCGTTCCGACGATAACATCATCAATATCCATTATCCACGAATAGACGTGTTCGTCATCGTAGCTGTCGAAAAAGTATACATGGCAGAGCGGTTTGTTTCCCTCATCAAATTACGGATGAAGGCCGGGCTGGGTCATTATGCCTTCCGGTAAAACGAGTAATGCTGCGCTTTTTCAAAGCCGAGATTTTCGTAAAACGGAAGATCAGAAATAACATAAGCTTTCTTTGCCCCTAAAGATTTTGCACGGGAAAATGCTTCTGATAGAAGTGCGGAGGCAATTCCTTTACCACGGTAGTCCGGGATCGTACAGACTGGCTCTACATAGGCATAGTCCGTATCCTGATGAAACCAAAGGGAACAGTACGATACCGGCTCTCCGGATGGATTCACTGCGGAAAGACTCAAGGTTCTGTTGAAATGCTTTCGAACATGCGGAACATGGTCTAACGAGTGTTCAAATACTTCCCGGTCTTTACCATGATCAAAACCCTGCCAGAACAGCCACTCAAGAGCTTCCCGATCCGCGATCTGATCCATCTCCCGAAACTGTAATCCTTCGGGAAGAGCCCGGGAAAAGGTTCTGTCAAAGGAGAGCTCCATGACAGTTTCTTTCTGATCGATCTGCTCGAACCCAGCCTGTAAAACTGCCCTTATATCTGCTGCGTTTTCTTTATTAATTGCGATAGCCAGCCCGGAACCATCCTTCAGCTCCCGGTATGCATAGTCCAGGGCTTCCGGATACAACGACTTATGATCCGGCAGCGCCCCGCAGAAGGCTTCCCCGTAGTACATATCATAGATAGCCGCGGCGACGATCTTGTTATCTGACCACCAAAGCCTGATGGATGACCTGGAGTTTTTATCAAACTCCGGGTGCTCCATCATCCACTCAAAGCGTGCCCAGTTCCAGTTTATGTGCGCTTTGTCCTTCTGATTCAATTCGATCAGGAAATCGCATATCGCTTCATAATCCTCGTCCCGGTAACTGCGAACGCTCACCTTGGGCCGCCAGTACTGAAGTCCCCAATGATCGAAGTCCCATTGTTCGTCGTAGTCGTTGCATTCGTAGTCCACATACCAAAGCAGTCCGTCTTGCAGGGCAAAATTGGCAGGGTAATAGTCGATGTTCAAACCAGCCGCCATTGCCATTGCCGCCATATCCCGCACCTGCGGCAGATACGGCTCGATCGATACGCCGGCCTGTATCAGCTCCATCACGGTCGGCCCGTCAATATAGTCCTTGACGATCCGCTCGGCGTCCATGTCAACGGCATGCATCCGGGGTATACGGATGCCGGCTTTTTGTAGTCTCTCATAATCCCGCACTTCTGCCTCGATCTTGTTGCCGAAGCTGTAATAATCGCAGGGCTCGTGGTGGATCTGCTTGACTACCACCGGCTGTCCATCCCGTTCCGCGAGATAAGAATATCCGCCTTTGCCTTTACCCAACAGACGGACGATCCGGTATGATATTTTGTTTACCCTTAGTTCTTGTTCCATAAACGTCACCAGGCAGGAAGCCAACTTATTGGCTCAATCAAAAATCTGTCCCGGAAGTCTCAACTTCTCCTTCGGTGGAAAGTCTTTGTCAAATTTCTCCACATCCGCATCATCTACGTAATAGCCCTGGGGCGTTTGGTAAATGCCTGTGATACCGTCGAGATATCCGGGAATCAGTTCCTTGCAGAGGAAGAAGGAATCGTCCGCGCCATCTGGCAGATTGTGATAGCGAATACCGAAGTTTCGGGCATAGTCAAAGCCGCTGTGACCGTAAAAGCCGATATTCCCCTCGAATAGTACTGCGCCAAAACCAATGACTGCAGCCTTGTCCAGGCAGTGATCCAGCAGCTTCTTTCCATATCCCCGGCGCTTAAGTTCCGGTGTGATTCCGATGGGACCCATGGTCAGCACGGGAATCACGCGCCCATCGTCGGCGTTAATAACTGTGCGCATGAACATGTTCTGCCCGATCAGTACTCCGTCTTTTTCCATGACGAAGTCCAGCTCCTTCACAAAAGCCGGATCATCCCGGAGTACATGGATCACAAAGTGCTCGCTGCAGCCCGGACGATATACGTTCCAAAATGCTTCGCGCACAAGATTTTCGACTTCTTTGTAATCTTCTTTCTTCTCCAAACGAATAGTATAGTCAATTGTTTTCATTGTATTACCTCAATTTTATAATTCCGAATGTTTTGATCACCAGCAGCGAGAAACTGAGGATCCCGGCATAGGGCTGTCTTGCTGCAATAAAAACAGCAACGGCCAAAACGGACAGCACCATGCCCGTAACCAGTCTATGTTTGTTCCAGACCGGTCTGTTAAAATGGACCAGAATCAAACCACAAAGGCCATTTAAGGCTGAAAGTCCAATCACCGTCAGAAAAACGATCCTCACCCAGGAATGGACACCGGTCAGTCTGAACAGGCTTACCGCCATCGGTGAAGCTTCTCCGTTTCCAAACACCGGGAGAAACAGCATAAGCACCGTCAGAAGGTCCAGTGTATTACTGATGAAAGAGATAGTTCTGCCGGCAAAAGCCTGCTTTTCCTCCTCTGCAGCAGAGATGATCTCCTCCGGGCAAATCAGTTCATCGATCGTCACAGAGAAATAACGAGATATTTCTTTTAATGAGTCGATGCTGGGGTATCCTCTGCCGGATTCCCATTTAGAGACAGCCGCTCTGGAAACGAACAGTTTCTCGGCAAGCTCTTCCTGAGTAAGCCCCTTGCCCTTTCGTAACTCCTGCAGCTTTTCAACAGCCCCGCAGATAATAATACAGAAGCTATAATATCCGTAGCCCAATGGACGCCCGAAATCAATCTCCCAATTACCATAAACGTTGAAAATGCGATGACAAATATTCCGGTTACGTTCCGAACAAGCGACTTATTCGTTCTTCGGTCGATCTGAAACATCATCGTCGGCATCACACTCAGAACCAGAAGTGTCGTAGATGAAGGGTAAGATGCTTCCAAAATACCGTTGATCAAAACCGGCCTGTAGTTGATCGGGATCATCTCAAAGGCCAGATAGGCGAGAATCACCAGAATATAATACAGGCCCAGAATAATAATGTCCGAATCGACCCGGAGAAGGCTCCTCCTCCGGATGAGTTGAAAGACGCCGACCATTCCAAAGCCCAGGCAGACGGCAATTGGGACAAGCCCCAGCCAATCTGTAATCGTATAAATGGTCATATGAACGCCTGTTAGTTTATGAAACCAAAGGTTGAACGCTGCAAAGCCGACCTTTGTTTGGTTTGGGCCAGCCACCTGTACATCAACGCATCGAATCAGTACCGTCCACAGCAGGAATACGATCAGGAAACCAATTCCTTCCCATAAGTGCGTCTTTTCATTTCGCTTCATATTCACTCCGTCCTTTCTGTCTGCATATCTGACGGAATCAATGATATCGAAGCTCTGTAAATCTCACAAGAAACGGTATTTCACATCCATGATACGAAGCGTGTCATACTCTCTCCAAATCCTTCAAACAGGTATACACCAAGAACCGCGTTAAATCCTACGGCAGCGAATACGCTGAAACGTTCCACAACGCCAAAGTACTGTGGCGGAACAAAATAAATACCGATACGTAAAAGCTTTGTGGATATCTTCTTATCTGAAATGAAAACGGATACACAGGTTGCATTCACCAGGCTGCATTTTCCATACAGAGCTGCCAGCTGATTCCAAAGCATTCTTGAGGGTGCGGTTTCAGCTGACAAATCACTTACCGCCTGTGCCATCCAGTTATACCCCGGGCTTCCGGTTTCTTTTTTCGCCCATCGTTTCACATACGCCTTTCTAATCCAGTCATCCAGAAACATTACCTGTCCTTCACCCCGTATGTACTGATAAAATGCTGTATGAATGCTTCGACCTGCGCGATGGTCTCTTCTGTTTTTTCCGGCTCCCGGTCACACAGGTGGATGAGGACGGAGATCGGCGTAGTATAGGCAAATGAGATCATCGCAGGATCATCCCGGCGAATAAGCCCTTTGTCTATCATGCCATTGAAAATAGGAGTAAACATATCCCTAAGCCCTGTAAGGAAATGCTTTGTGGCCAGAACGCGCGCGCGATCATCTCGGAACTGTTCAATCGTCAGCAGTTTCCTTGTCATGACGATCTTTTCATCATGAACCGTGAAATCCACCATCTGCATCGTCATCTTTGCCAGGTCTTCCAGAGTATCCGGAATCGGAGGGAGATGATCAGGCGAACCGAAATGCTCGTCATAATAGATGATCATATCATCAAGCAGGGTATTCCAGATATCTTCTTTGCTCTCAAAATGCTTATATATCGCAGACTTCACCAGCCCGAGGGATGCGGTCAGTTCGCGGATATTCGTACCTGAATATCCATTCTGAGAGAACAATTCCAAGGCAGCTGTCAGAATTCGTTCTTTTGTATCTTTCGCCATATAAACCTCCAACATTAAACAAGTGATCTATCGTTCTCTTATTATAGTGAACGTGTGGTCACTTTTCAAGAGTTTTTCTGGTGTACATGTAAAAAAGGAAAAAGCCCTCTCCGGTACAGAAATGCCGGTAGAAGGCCTCGATCTGAGCGATTGCTTCATCTTGTTTCTATTGGCTCCAGATACTGTACGGTTTTCCCTGTTGCTGTGGCGTACTCTATTTCCGACCGGGTGCTGGAACCGATGTAGCCTCCGACATTTATTACAAAGATCCCGTCTGCCATATCGATCTTCCGTTTATGCATATCGTCCAGCATTTCCTTGGTCTTTGTAAGAGTATCCTCTGGCATGCCATCCCAGACCTCGTTGTCGCCGGAATGGCCAAAGAGGCCTACGCTGATGACAATATTACCCTGCAGCGTCAGACGCTTCTGGGCTTCCATGAAAGCGTCTTTAAACCGGGTGCTTCCGCATAGGGTGATGACTTTATACCTGCCGACCATATCTTTCTCCTGTCATAGTTCGTTGACACTGGAATCTTACTTTTTCTCCAGATAAACAAAGACAATATCCTCATCGATCGGCTTCTGATCAAAAATGGTGTAGCCGGCTTTCTGATACAAACGGATATTGTCTTTGCTCCTGGTACTTGTAAACAATTCAAATCGTTTTCCATTGTAACAGTTTTCAACCTCTGTCAGGAGTTTTCTGCCATAACCCTGACGTCTGTAATCAGGGTGGACCATGAGCTTGCCAATATATACAGTAGCCGCATCCTCATAAGCCCGAACGGAGCCGATGATGGTTCCGTCTTCCTCAACTGCTTTTAATACGATCCCTCTGTCATACTCTTCCATCAGATCATCCAGGGTCTGCCTCAGTGGAGGGATGTCCTTACTCCTGAACAATGCGGCTTCGCTTTGATATGCCAGATACTGCAGAGCCAGTATTTCCTGCAGATCGCTCCGCTGTGCCCTGGCAATTTTGATATTCATGATGGTCCGTTCCTTTCCTCAAAATGCCATAACTTGATCTGTAGTTCCGGCAGTGATACTCTTCGATCACTTTCTGGCAATTACGATCGGTTGATAAAACCCTGTTTCCTCAGGAAACTTCCAGACCACCTCGCTGCAGCCGTTGGACAATAACAGGTTCGTCAGTTCTTCTCTGCGAACAGCACGGTATTCACAAACAAACTTACTAACCTGCAGACTATCTTCGTCATCAATTATATACTGAGTCAGCTGATAATTATCCCCGCTCCATATCCAGGTTTGGAAAGATATTCGCTGTCCCTTGTCCGTCTTATGAATATAGGGCGGAGAATATGGCGGTTTCCCGACCAGGAGGCTGTCATAATCACGGATGCTGGCCACAAATATACCACCTGGTCTGATCTGACCGGTGATGCTCCTGACAGCTGATTCCAGCTCTTCGTGAGTAAGCATATGAGGCAGCGCATTGTCCATCGCAATCACGATATCAAACTGTTCGGAGAAAACGTCCGACAGAGAGCAAAAGTCTGCGTGTGAAAATCGGATCTTTGCACCATATTTCCCGGCACGTCCGGCTGCCTCAGCAAGTTCCCCATCACTGATATCCGACGCGGTCACAGAATAGCCAATCATGGCTAATCCGATTGCCTGTGTTCCGATCCCGCATGCACAGTCCAGGATCTGCGCTGTTCTGTCAAATCCGTTCTCTGAAAAGATCGTCTCCAGGATTGCTGCCTGCTCCTGTGTTGTGGCATGCCAGTCAAGAAACAACTTGTCATACTGAGCCGCCATGTTATTATAAAAACTCTGTGTGATATTCATAACCTTATTCCTCATGCAGTGTTCTCAGTCCAAATCTCGCTCACTTTTTCTTTTTCGGAGCCGGCAGTTCTTTGTACATGGCATCCAAAAGATCATGGAGGAATTTACGATCTTCAACATTATCCACGAGCAGCATTTCTTTTGCGCCTTCATACGGAAGTTCCATATCCGCATCCGGTATCATCGTCACAGCGGATTTTGTAGGTTTCACAAGAAAACGGTCATCATAAATACCGCCGACGATTTTACCTCGATAGTAAATGATGTATTCTCCCATCATTGTCCGATAAGAGATGTCATCTAATTCAGAAAGCTGCTCCAATATGAACTCCAGATATTCTTTATTTGATGCCATATATGATCACTCCTTACGGATCTCCGTTTGAATGATTATTATTAATTACAGGAAACTATAAAGACTCAAACCTGCTATAGCAGTATTCAATATCGCCAACAGTAGAATTAGCAAACCAATATCATCATCGATTTGAACCGTCGCATCAACGATCCTGACAGCAGATCCTGTTACAACCAGCATGATAATAATAGTAATAATAACATGAAGTGTCTTTCTCATGTTCTTTCCTTTATGACAACGTGAATTGTGTCTCCATCAGATTTGCCCAGCTGCTTCCGGATGGATTTTAACACACCGATAATATAACAGATGGAACCATCTTCATTCCGGACCCCCATATTTACAATGCTCCCGGTATATTCAAAGCCATCAAATGTTGCATTTACTTTCACACGACCTTTTCCGAATTCCTGCCGGATATCCCATGGGAAAGTAACATATGCTCCTCCGCTCGCTGGGTCTTCGTGTATTACAGCATCATATTCATACCGTTCCATTATTTTCTTTCCATCCTGTCAAGATTAAGCAATCCTTCCTTTTTGTGAAAACATACTGTCTTTTTCTGCAAACCTGTCATTTTGAAAAAGATACGTGAAATATAAGGCGCTGGTCTTTTTCCATAACCTGAAGCTGTAACTGGTTCTTCGACGCAATTCCTTTTGCAATGGAAAGCCCCAGGCCATACCCGTTTTTACCACTCCGCCTATCCCTGGAAGTATCTCCCCGGTAGAACCGGTCAAAAACTGAATCAAGCTTTTCCGGCGCTATATCCCGATTCCAGGAATTCTCGGTCTCAAAACAGATGCGTTTTCCATCCTGAAAGAGCCGAACCCGGATTGGAGTCTGGCTCGTACTGTATTTTACTGCATTGTCACAGAGAATCGTAAACAACTGCCGGACAGACGCCTCATCTCCCCGTGCAGTCAGGCCGTCCTGTATATCCGTAATCATCTGTCCTCCTGCCTGCGATGCTGCGACACAGAATGGCTCTGCCGATTCCATTGCCGCGCTGCTGACATCAAACGGCGAGAGTACGATCACAGTGGAATCTTCGTCCATCCTGGCAAGAGAGATCAGATTTCCTACCAGCTTCCTTAATTTTTTCACCTGTTGGATGGTGCCGTCCACCCACTCGTTTTCCCCGAGATCCATCGAAAGGATGTCCATGTTTGTCCCGATCACAGAAAGCGGGGTCTTTAGCTCATGGCCTGCGTCAGTAATGAACCGCTTCTGTTTCTCCATGTTTTCTTTCAACGGGATGATGATGCGCCGGGACATCATGAAAACAAAAACAAAGAACACAAGGATCCCACCTGTGCCAACAACAGCCGAAATAAGCAGGAGGCGTTCTTCCTGCTGATGCTCCGTCAGGCAATCCAGAACAAAAACATCAGTCACCTGGCCATTCTCCTTTACCAGATAGCGGTAATCGTTAAATGTGCCGGAACTTTTCCCAGTATCAATTACGCTTTCTGCCAGTTGTTCAAGTTCCTCGAAGAGACTGTCCGACTCAATCAGGGAAACCTTTCCGTCCGCATCCACGGCAATATGGTAAAAATGTCCCGCATACTGGGTCTGGACAGAATACCGGCCGCCCTTTTTTCCATGCCCTTTTTTCCACTGTCCATCCGATGAACCCATCTTATCCGTATCCGGTTCTCCTGCTTTTTCCACTTCCAGAACACCGGATTTCTCTGAATCAAAACTATCGGACTTCTCCTGGCTCATTTCGTACAGGACATCATCCAGATTTCTGTTGATCTGGACCGTATTGAATACATTTATCGCGAGCACCAGCAGAATGGTAACAGCTGATGCCGCTGCCGTGCCTACCAGGATAAACCTGTTCCTGACTTTTTTAATCACAACCGCTCTCCAACATATATCCGGCACCCCGGACAGCCTTTATACTGCATCTTGAACGAATCGCCTGGAGCTGTTTTCTCAGGGAAGAGATATTCACCCAGACCACATTGATCTCGGCTTCACTGTCCCATCCCCAGATATGATCCATGAATTCATTGGTGGAAATAATACGTCCCCGGCCAAGCATAAGCATCTCCATAACCTGAAAGCTTTTCAGGTTCAGGCTGACGCTGTTGCGTCCGCAGCTCAGTCGGCAACTGTTCCTGTCAAGTTTCAGGTCACCGGCTTCCAGAGTATCCGGAGTATAGTTTTCCACCCTGCGCAGAAGCGCCTTAACCCTGGCAAGGAGCTCGCCGGCATCAAAAGGTTTTGGCAGATAATCATCAGCGCCCGCATCCAACCCGTCAATCCGGTCTTCTACCTCTCCCATGGCTGTAAGCAGAAGGATCGGGATCTTATTCCCTTCTTTGCGGATCTTTTTCAGGACTTCTATCCCGGACATACCGGGCATCATGATATCCAGGATCGCCATATTATAATCTCCGCCGGACAGGTAATCATATGCATCCGTCCCGTTGTCCACTATATCAACAGTATAATGGTTCCTTCCCAAAAAGACTGAAATACCCTTTGCCATATCCCTGTCATCTTCTGCAAGAAGTATTTTCATGAAAATCTCCTTTTACCCTAATCACATTTTTCTTGATGTCATCATATCATAGGAATTCAGCTGCAACAATCCCGAACAGCAGGATGTAAACAGCCAGGCGGAACCAGTCCAGGTATTCCGGCATTTCCTTCATGATTTTGGGGGATAGAACTCCGGATAAAACAAGCATGAAGATGGTCGGCACAATTGCGCTGGAGAGTGCGAAGACGGTTCCCGTCAGGGCTGCAGCATAAGCAGGCATGGTTACCGCGTACCCCAGCATCAGGATGAGGGGTGCGCATGGAGAGATGCCATACAGGCTTCCCATCGTCCAGAGCATCAGGGCGCTTGCTTTTGTTCCCTGTTCTGAATGACGGCCGGCAGGATGCGGCTCGCTGCAGTGGCCGCAGGAAGTGCATCCTTTTCTGTTTCGTTCCCGAATCCAGGCAATAATCATCCATAGTGCCATCACGCCCATCACTATCTTCGTGGCCAAATGGACATTGATCCCGAATAGTGTGCCCCGTTCATCGAGGATCTGAGTCCCCAGCAGCGAGGCTGCAAGGCAAAGCGACGTAACAGTCATCACTTTCCCCAGATAGAAGCTTAAAAACGCCCGGACAGACTGCCTGATCCCCTGTGTATGTGTTGTCAGATAGCCAAACAAAAACGCGCTGATCCCCGTCCCGCAGCAGGTGCCGCATCCCATTCCTACGGAGGCTCCTGCCATTGTTCCCTGTAAAAGCCATGTCATCGCACCGGCCCCCTTTCACTTGCAATCAGGGCAGCGCCGATCGCTCCATTGAACTGTGGGTGCGATGCCACGTAAACATCCCTCATCAGTTCCTCCTCGAATGCACGGTGCAATCCTATATTCAAGGCACCTCCACCGGTCATCAGGATGTCTCCGCCCTTTTCAGATTTTTTCATCATCTTGATAATCCTGCGTGCCATGGATATATGCATCCCGCACAGGATATCCCGCCGGTCATATTTCCTGGCTACCAGAGAAATGACTTCCGACTGGGCAAAGACCACACAGGTGCTGTTAATATCACAGGGGCTTGTGCTCTCTAAAGAAAGCGGCCCCACCCGGTCAATGGTCGTCTCCAGAATCTGCGCGATTACTTCCATAAACTTCCCTGTTCCGGCAGCACACTTATCATTCATGCTGAAATTTTTCACGGTATAATTACTGTCAAGATAAATAATCTTGCTGTCCTGCCCTCCGATATCAATGATCATCCCGGGATGGTATTCTTTCGGTGCTGTCAGCCTGATTCCGTATGCATGTGCCGTGATTTCGGAAATATCGTCATCCGCAGTTTCCAGTACTTTTCTGCTGTACCCGGTGGCCATAATGCCGCCGATATCAGAAATCGTAAGGTTGTTCCGCCGGCACAGCTCCTCCGTGAGTTTTTTCGCCGTACCATCGTTATCGATCCCGGTGCCATGTACCATTGTATCCATGACACGTCCTTCACCGACCAGGGCCGCTTTCAGATAAGTGGATCCTCCATCCAGTCCTATATAATATCCCATACTTTTCCTCCCTTTATGCGGCCTGCTTCAGCCGGATCAGTTCAATAAACGCTTCCGTACGGATACGGAGCTGTTCCACATCTTCCTCATTGTAGTCACTTTCCATCCGGATCACCGGGATTCCCATTTTACCAAGTTCCTCCTCAAGCAACTGGTATTCATAGTCATACACAAGGCATCCACGCAGAACATGGTAGATCACGCCCTGGATCTGATAGTCTTTGATCATCTGACGTATTCTGTAGACACGCTCCCTGTTGTTGACAAAAGTCGGGCAGGAGCATGGCCGGATTACCTGGTTTGCCAGAGCCCGCAGGATCCCATCGAAGCTTTCATCCACAACTACAGACGGATCTGACATGCCCCTTTCACCCATACAGGTCTCATCCGCCGCCAGGATTCCGCCCATCTCCTCGATCAGGAGCGGGATCTTCATGTTCGGGAAAATGACAGGCGATCCTGTCAGCAAAATACGGGGCCGGTTCCTCGAAGTGACCTTCTCTCCTTTTTCGATCCTCTTCTCCAGCTCACTGTTCAGCCTGTTCATATGAAAACTCCATGAATCCGCCCTCATATAGGCAGCTGCGTTCATAACCGCAAGGATATGCGTCCCCCACATCAGATACGGCATTCTTTTTTTCAGCTTCAGGAATCTGGACAGCTCATATTTCGCCTGGCCTGTCATATTCATGCCGGCTGCAAGCGAGTCCCATGTGACATGATTTCCGGTCACCACTTCCAGCGTATCTATAAAACGGTAGAGTTCCTCCACATACCTGTCGATATCTTCATCTTCCCGGCCGGCAGGGACGGACAAGGATACCACGCTGTGTGTCTGTTCCAGCATTTCCACGATTTTTTTCTTGCAATCACAGGTGACCGGTACCGCCATCAGGCTGCAGTCCCTGTACACGGGCATAAGGCCCATTTTCTGGAAACCGGCTACGGCCTTTACCAGTGGGCAGGCGTCCCTGGGATACAGGTCGTCACCGATTGAAAAAGCGGTATAGTTCCCGCTGCACAGCTTGACAGGGATCGCGCCTGCCGCATAGACCAGTTCCTGTGGTGCCATTACGCAGTACGTCCCCACCGTCTTCTGATGATACTGCACCAGCGGGTTTTTCATATCCACATAGACAGTCCTGAGCGTATCCAGGAACGGCTGCAGTTCCTCCGGCATTCCATCCAGTTCTTTCATCCTGCGCAGGTATTTGGCGCAGGTCATAGTTTCCTTTTTTATAAAACGTATTTCCTGACGTTCTTCCTTAGTCAATTTCTTTTCTTCGATCATCATTCCATCTCCTTTTCCGGATGTGAACCACACTCAAAACCCGACATCACGCCGGCTCTCGATGCCGTATAGAATTTCTTTCCCGCAAAAGCCAGCGCCAACGCATTGTCCTCCGGACAACTGCGGACACATTCTCCACACATGATACAGTTGATATCCGTTACGTCTGTCTTTTCACGCTCGGTATAAATCATCTTGATTCCCATCGGACATGCTTCATAACATGCCCCACACTCTGTGCAGGATACCGTATCCTTTTTCACGCGGAATGGTGATATCCTGTGTGTAAGCCCAATGAGATAACCAAGTGGACATATATTGCACCAGAACCGCCGTTTGAAGAAACTGCCGACCAGCACGAATACCATCATAAATCCACTCAGATAGATGCTGACCTTCATTCCGGCTAATACCGGGGAAGTCACAAGTGCTGGACAGAAGCTGCAGAACTCTCCACCTGCGAAGACCAGTCCGAACATTAACAGGATCATTAACCACTTTACCGGTGTAAGACGTCTGTAAAGACTCTGCGTCATGGAGATCCCTTCCGTCCTGGTCTTCTGTCGGATCACGTGCATGATGTCCTGTAAAAGACCCATAGGACAAAGAAACCCGCATATCGTTCTTCCAAGCAAAAGAGCAAACCCAATTGTGGAAATAAAGAACAGGACTATGCCACCGGCAGAGTATTCCTCAAAGAGCACCGGAAGATGCGAAAGGAAATAACAGCTGCTCTCAATCAGCTGATCCCGATTGGTTGGGCAGGCCAGGACGGGAAAGTCAATACCCACAAGGGTAAAACCGAACCAGATCCCGCCAAACATGACTAATATGGAAAAAGCGATCATGAAGATCCAGCGCGCCGTCATAAACAGCGGTCTTTTCCCTTTCTTCAGGTTTACCGGTCTTCCCTTTCCCTTCTCTTCCTTCCTGGCGCGCTGATCCTTCGGAAACAGGAACCCCCTGATCCATATACATATCCGGATCGATACGGCTGTCATTACGATCACAATCAAAAACGGCAGGAGCCGTACAAGATGTTCCACAGTAAAAAACTGCTGCAGCGAAGTATGAAGTTCTTCCTCCTCATATACATAAAACGGAAATCTCTCCGCAAAATATGCCAGTACAGCAATTATCAGGCAGATTATTCCTGTGATTATCCTTGTTCGTCGTTTGTTCATACCGCCTTCCTCCTTGAAAATCTCCTTTGTGTCAGCATTTCAGAAAATGCCTCCATCCGGATACGGAGCTGTTCCACATCCTGGTATTGATAGTCCGTTTCCAGACGGAAAACAGGGATATCAGCCTTTTCAAACAAATCCTCGAACCATGCCAGTTCAAAGTCCGGTTCGATCTGACCCTTCAGGATATGGTATACGACCCCTTCCACTTCATCCGTCTCAAGAATTTCCATGATCTTTTGCCGGAGGGTTTCATTCCTGATATACGCACCTGAAACATCATGTCTATACCATTCTTCCGCCACTGCCGTCAGGATCCGCTCTGCGCTGTTGCCGGCCTTTGCAATATGTGGAATCATCTCAAACACTTCTGTAGAAGGATCAATATTCCGAACCACATGTAAATGGGCGTCTGAAAACAGAGACGGCAGTTTTTCATTCGGAAAAAAAACGGGTGAACCCATGAGCAGTATCCTGGGAGCATCCCGATACCTGTCTCCTTTCCGGCAGATTGTCTGCCATATTTCATCGCGAAGCCGTCCAAGATTCCTCGTCCATTCTGCAAGGTCATCCGTATAATAATAGGAGTTTTGCACCAGGATCCTGGCCATAGGAGAAAAGACATTCTCCTCACACGTCACTGTCCGCAGAAACATCTGCATTTCACTTCTGGCTTTTACCGCTTCCCGGACTGCCTTCTTTAAGGAAGTGGCTGTTATACGGCTATGCACATGATCTGCCACGGCTATTGCAGCCTGTAAAACCTGTTCCTTCCACTTTTCCAGAGCCGCCGAACTATCCTGCAACGGGGGCATGTCTACCATAACCACGTTCCAACCGGCGAGAGTCAGCTGGTAAGCGATCTTTCTCATGCTGTCCGAATACAGAGGAATCAGGATCAGCAGGCCGGAAGTGTCCTTCTCTGCCATCTGATACAGATATCCCAGGATAGACCGGCTCACAGGATCAGCATCCCTGGGCATCCGGTCATCCGAATACATGCAGGCCTCCCTGCTGCCTCCAAGAATATAGGAAGGAACTACACCGGCTGCACGCAGCAGTTCATCCGGAATGCCGGTTCCGGCTACAACTACCAAAAGTTTCTCTATCTCCCCGCACATCTTCTCGTGCCAGGAACGGGTCACATCTACAAAGAATTGAAAAGCAGGCAGATGCATGTGTTCTTTCGCAATCCTTCCCAGAGCTGTCATCATTTCATTATATAAAGCTTCCTGACACCGATCGGGAACAAGTCTTTCAGTCGGTTCTGATATTTTTCTCATCATGTCCTCCATCCGAATAACACAGGCTATTTAAATCCACTGTGTTCACCATACATAAACCTCAGCTGCCTGTGACCACTTTTCCGTTTGCTTTTCCGTTACGATAATAAAAATACCTCTGAAACTTAAAACCGGACTAAAATGTCTCTTTTAGTTTCGTTTTAAGTTGCAGAGGTATTCTGCTAATTGAATCAAGGCAATTCTATGGTAAAAACCGGTTTGACAGCCGGAGGAGGGACACTATGAAAAAGAAAACCATTATCGCTTTTTTCTGCACAACCTTTTCTGTATGTGCCATCTACGGAGGACTTCGATATACAGTATCATCCTCGACAGGCCAGGTAACAATGGCTGACACACTTGAAGAAGAAAACAGTATGGGTAATATTGTGTCACCATGTTTATCAAAAGACCACATATCGATAAGTCATAATAAGGAAAGCTGTATGATAAGGTACTATGAATCACATGAGAATACTATTCCCGAGCATTTGACTGAACAGGACTTCCCGCAAACCGTACGAAGTCTTATCAGGCAAACGAATATGTCTGTAAAACACAAACAAAAAGCGGCCCATTTCTGAGTCGCTTCTTCATTATCAATATGTATCTTTCGTTTTTTATTCCTGCAGCGTTCTTCCGGCAGCATAACCATTTCATCCTTTAACAGGTAATCCGTACTTACACCAAAGATATCTGACATTTTCAGGATCCGGTTCATGTCAGGAGTAGATTGTGCACTTTCCCATTTTGAAATGGATTGACGACTGACATCCAGCTGCTCTGCCAGTTCCTCCTGGGACCATCCGTTC
>CACZZH010000007.1 GCA_902785635.1 uncultured Lachnospiraceae bacterium | reverse complement strand
CCTGGAAGGGACCGCCACAAATACCATATCAAGCTGAATTCTCTGTCCGAAAAGCCCATCTGAGCCCGGAAAGGACAACCACAAATACCATATCAAGCTGAATTCTCTGTCCGAAAAGCCCATCGAAGCCTGGAAGGGATCGCCACAAACACGATATCAAGCTGAATTCTCTGTTCGAATAGCCCGTCTGAGCACGGAAGGGAAATCGTCTGCTCGAAGGCTTTAGCAGGACACGCAGCGCATGCCGTCCTTTTTGCTGCAAAGAACCGTCCCCATGTCATTTCGATAAGATACCCCCTTTTCCACCTGCACAAAACATATAGATTTAAATCGGTTTAAATCATACGAAAGCCGTACAAAGCCAAAGCCGTACGAAAGCCATACGAAAAGATATATTACGAACTATTCTCTAAAATATATGATAAAATAAAAAAGGAATTTAAAAAAGGAATTTGAAAAAGGAATTTGAAAAAGGAATTTCAAAAACGGAATTTGAAAAAAGGAATCACAAAAACGGTATTTCAAAGGTATTTCCTGTTGAGGGTCTACGAAAGGAGAAAAAATGAAGACAGAGAAGCTGGAATGGACAAGAGAACCCAAAGAATACAGCATTGAGCCGGACCGCATCGAGATCACGACGCAGCCGCACACTGATCTGTGGCAGAGAACTTACTATCATTTCCGCAATGATAATGCGCCGGTGCTTCAGATGGAAACGGAAGAGAAATTCTTCTCTTTTATTGTTAAGACAGATTTTACGGAAAGCCATCACCGGTTTGACCAGTGTGGGATCGTGATGTATCTGGATTCGGAAAACTGGCTGAAAGGTTCGATCGAATATGAGAACGAGTCTTTCCAACACCTGGGCTCTGTTGTGACAAATCACGGGTATTCGGACTGGGCAACGACTGCGATCCCGGCGGATGTTAAGACCATGTGGTATCGCTTCAGCAGACGGGAGGATGACTACTGTATCGAATGTTCCACGGATGGGGAAACATTTTCACAGATGCGGGTCTGCCACATGTGGGAAGGCGCGGGAAAGATCCGTTTCGGAGTCTATGCCTGCAGCCCGGAGGACTCCAGTTTTAAGGCTGTGTTTACGGAAATGAAGATTACAGAGTGCATGTGGAAGGCACATGACGGACAGCAGCCGGACTGAACGGTTCTTCAGAAAAGTACAAAAATCACAAAAAAACCACCGAAAATTGAAAATACAATGGGGCATCTGTTGTATATAATAGACGATGTAGGGAAGGCGTGAATGCAAAAATGGAGGGATTATGAACGAAAAACTGCTTGAAATGAAAAATATAAGCAAGTCTTTCGGTCCGGTGCTTGCGCTTAATGATGTTTCGATCGATCTGTACGGAGGTGAAGTACTGGCGCTGATGGGGGAAAATGGTGCCGGTAAGTCGACTCTGATGAATATTCTGAGCGGTTCGCTGCAGCCCACATCTGGTGAGATCTATCTGAATAATGAAAAAGTTGTGATGAGTGATCCGGTAAAGGCAAGGGAACTGGGTATTGCAAAGATTCATCAGGAACTTCAGATCGTGCCGGAACTGAATGTGGCAGAGAACATTTTCCTTGGAAGATGGGCGAAAAAGGGAGCAGGCGTTGACTTCAAAACAATGATGAAGGAATCGCAGAAGTACCTGGATATGCTGGAGATCAAGGTTAAGCCCGGCACAAAGCTGAAAGATCTGCGTATAGGTGACCAGCAGCTGGTCGAGATCGCAAAGGCTTTGTCACTGAATTCACGGATCATCATTATGGATGAACCGACGTCAGCAATCAGTGAAAAAGAAGCCGAGCGGCTGTTCACGATCATCAGAAGACTTCGCAGTGAAGGAAGAGGAATTATTTATATCACGCACCGGATGGAGGAGATCTTTAAGATCGCGGATCGTCTGGTCGTACTTCGTGACGGTGCCTATATCGGGACCGTAAATGCTGCTGATACGACGAAGGCGGAGATCATCAAAATGATGGTCGGCCGTGACATGACGGAGCAGTATCCGAAGAGTCCGACCGAGAAGGGTGAGATGGCTCTGGAGGTGAAGAACCTTACGTATAATGCCCCGGAGGGCAGCTTCCGCAGATCGCTGAAGAACATCTCCCTCGGCGTGAGGCACGGAGAGGTACTTGGAATCGCCGGTCTTGCAGGAGCGGGAAGGTCCGAATTCTTCGAGTGCCTGGCGGGTGTCCACCATGCAGAGTGCACAGGCGATGTCTTTGTGGATGGGCGGAAAGTGACGATCAAGTCACCGGGAGATGCGATCCGGGCGGGCATTTCGTTCGCCACAGAAGACAGGAAAGGAACCGGTCTGGCACTTCAGAGATCCATCGGTGAGAATATGTCACTGCCGCTTCTGAAAAAATTCAGTACATTCGGTTTCATGAATACTTCGATGGAGAAGAAGGAGTGGGCCACACAGTTTGAAAACCTGAAGATCAAAGCTCCTTCCGCCAAAACGCTTGTCAGTTTTCTGTCCGGCGGAAATATGCAGAAAGTTGTTCTCGGACGCTGGCTGATGACAAATCCGAAGATCCTGCTTCTGGATGAGCCGACAAGAGGTATCGATGTCGGTGCAAAAACAGAGATCTATCAGCTGATCAATAATCTGGCGAAAGCCGGGATGGCGATCATTGTGGTCTCCTCTGAACTTCCTGAAGTCATCGGAATATCCGACAGGATCGTGACATTCTGTGAGGGTCGCCTCACTGGAGAGTTTTTACAGGCAGAAGCGACACAGGAAAAACTGCTTCAGAGCGCAACTGCGGCGGAATAGGAGGAACGGCATGGATAAGAATAAAACAAAAGCTTTTATCAAACAGATGCAGAGCGTGATCGCTCTGATCATAATTTTCGTTGTCGCGTCCTTCATCTGTGTCAAAGATGGCAGAAACCGTTTCCTGGATATCCGTAATATGATGAACGTGCTCCGCGCGGTATCAGAGAACGGTATTATCGCGATCGGTATGACAATGATCCTGATCCTGGGAGACATCGACCTGTCTGTCGGTTCGGTTGTCGGACTGATCTCAACAGGATGCGCGTATCTGATGGTCCACAGCGGTCTGGGATTTGTTCCTGCCGTGGTATCCAGTATTCTGATCGGCGGCGCATTTGGTTTCTTCAACGGGATGTGCATTACGAAACTGCATCTGCAGGCATTTATCGTTACGCTGGCAACCATGAACATCGCGCGAGGCATTGCGAGATTCTGGGCAAATGGTATCGGTATTCCGCTTGCTTACGGCAATGAGCCGGGCATGGCGCCGCCTGCATTTGAAGTTCTGCAGATGAGACTTGGCGGAGTGGTTCCGGTACCGGCGATCATTTTCATTGTGCTGTTATTGTTCTTCCAGCTGATCCTGAGCAAGACCAGTTTCGGCCGTCAATTGTACGCGATCGGCGGAAACAGGCAGGCTTCTTACCTGGCAGGTATCAACGTCGACCGGATCAAGGTCACCGCGTTTGTTCTGTGCTCCATGCTGGCATCTGTTGCAGCAATGATCCACGCGGCACAGATCAGCCAGGGCGGACCGAACGAAGGTATCGGTTATGAGCTGAATGCAGTTGCGGCCTGCGCGATCGGCGGAACTTCTCTTGCCGGTGGCAAAGGAACCATGATCGGGACTCTGATCGGTGCGATCATCCTCGGTATGCTGGATAACGTGCTTGGCCTGAAGGGCATCAATTCCAATCTGCAGCTGGTCGTAAAAGGTTTCCTGATCATTATTGCCGTGTTCCTGCAGGCGGATAAGGTAAAGAATTGATCGTCCGAAAATGGGAAGATCCTGAAGATGTACTATAATTTCCCTCCTTCTGTCCGGCAGCAGCGGGAAGGAAATTAAACCATAAATATTTAAAGAGAAAACTGCCGGAGAAAGAGGGTTCACATGAAAAAGAACTTGGTGACAGCATTATTGGCAGCATCTGTTGCAGTAATGGCATTTGGCGCACTTACTGCTCATGCAGAAGAAAAAAAGGATCATTGGGTAATCGGTATGTCACAGTGTAATCTGGGCGAGCCGTGGCGTGTTGCGATGAATGATCAGATCGCAATGGCAGCTGCAGAGCATCCGGAATTCGAAGTCATCTATGCTGATGCTGCACAGGACAACTCCAAGCAGATCGCTGATATCGAGAACTTCATTCAGATGGGTGTTGACCTTCTGATCTGCTCACCGAACGAGGCTACTCCGCTGACCAACGCTGTAACAGAAGCTTATGAAGCAGGCATTCCGGTTATCCTTCTTGACAGAAAGATCGACGGCGATGCTTATACACAGTTCATCGGTGCCGACAACGTAGACATGGGCCGTGTTGCCGGCGAATATGTAGCAGATGTTCTTCTTCCGGACGGCGGCAAAGTCTGCGAGATCAAAGGTCTTGAAGGTACTTCCGGCGGTATCGACAGAGACAATGGTTTCCGTGAAGGAATCTCCAAGAACCCGGACATCGAGATCGTAGCTGTCAATAACGCTGACTGGCTTCGTGAGAAAGCGATCACCGTTGCTGAAGAAATGCTTCAGACAAACGATGAGATCGACCTGTTCCTGGCTCTGAACGACCCGATGGCAGAGGGCGCTTACATTGCTGCAAAGAATGCAGGACGTGAAGGCGACATCATGTTCGTTGGCTTCGACGGACTTCCCACTCCGGACGGCGGCATCCGCAGCGTTATGGACGGCAGACTGAGCATGACCCAGGTTTATCCGACCGGTGGCGCAGAAGCCATCGAGAGCGCTGTTAAGCTTCTTGAGAACGGTGAAGAACTTGAGAAGGTTCTTACCCTTTCCTCTGAAGTAGTTACCCCCGAGAACGCTCCGGATCTGCTTGCTAAATATACCGGCGAAGCAGTTGAGGAAGCGCAGACCGAATAATAGAATACGATTTCACTGCTTTTCATAGCATTTGATAATCAGGAAATGTAATGTTCAGCCCGGATACAGACCGTATCCGGGCTGAATTGATCCACAGATGTGTCATTCCCGGAATTGCTTTGCAGGCATGGCATTCCTGACATAGTTATTATATAATGATGCAGGAAAGAAAAATGGTTTCTGAAAGTATAAAAGTTCCGGAAAGGCAGGTGATCAGTATGAGGACAAAACACAGAAAACGAAAAACGATGATGCTTCTCCTGATCGCACTGAACTGCAGCCTGCTGATCCTGGTTTCCCTGGTCCTGACTGCTGCCGGAAATTATATTTATCAGAATTCGATCGAAGAACAGTCCTTTGCCAATTCCATGGAGATTCAAAGTCAGGTGCAGAAATCGCTGGACCTGATCTTCCAGGGGGTTTCCGAGAACCTGAAGATTCTGGGGGAGACCCCTTCGCTGCAGACGTATCTGAAGATCTCTGACGATACCGACGAAAGTGACAGACTGAACAGGGAAGTGGACTGCAGAGATGCGCTGCTGCAGTTTACGAAGAATCATTCCGAATATCTGAGCGTTCTGCTGGCAGGTGAGAACGGGGAGTATGTTTCCAATGATTCCTATCGGATTCAGAAGAAGTCGCTGCTTCAGGAAAACTGGTACGCACAGGCATTTCACAGTGACGGTGCACTGGCGCTCAACAGCAGTATCGTCGGCAGAAATTTGCGTGCCTGGCGGAATTACAGCATCGGAAGCTTTCTAAGCGTGTCACAGGCAGTCAAAGATACCGGGACCGGAAAGATCCTGGGCGTTCTTCAGATGGATCTCAATATTGAGAGCATTTCCAATCTGGTAAAGGACATTACGATGGGCCAGACCGGATTCGGCTATATTATGGATTCTGCCGGGAAAGTGCTGTATTCACCGCAGAATTCCGTTGTCTACCGGATCAATCCGAAATGGATGACAGATTCGGAAGATGAGCAGGGACAGCTTCGATGTCTGATCAACGGAAAACAATACAACCTGATCTACAGCAGATCTGCTTACACCGGCCTGATCGCAGCGGGTGTATTCGACTGGGGAGAGACCGTGAAAAGCGCTGCAAGCATCCGGAAGATCTCCGCGATCATTGCCGTGATCGTTGCCGCGATCGCAGTGGCAGCCTCCATGTTTTTCTCAGCATCGGTCACAAAGCCGCTGACGGAACTTTCGGAACTGATGACGAGGGCAAAGGAAGGAGACCTGACCGTTCACTTTGACAATCATTACAGCGGAGAAGTGGGAGAACTCGGAGATGCCTTCAATTCCATGACAGAGCAGACAAACAATCTGATCGGCCTGGTAAAGAAAGAGCAGCAGGATAAGCGGGAGGCTGAGCTTCGTATCCTGCATGAACAGATCAAGCCGCATTTTCTCTATAATACGCTGGACACGATTCAGTGGATGGCAAAGGATTACAACGCCACCGATATCATCGATATCGTACATTCCCTGTCACGCTTTTTCCGGATATCCTTAAGCCAGGGGAAAGAGATGATCACGATTGCGGAAGAGGTGGAGATGGTCCGCAATTATCTCGAGATTCAGAAATACCGCTACGAAGATCTGTTTGAATTTGAAATTCAGATCGTCCCTGAGATCCTGAACTGCCGGATCATCCGTCTCTCCCTGCAGCCGCTGGTGGAAACTGCGCTGTATCACGGGATAAAAGAATCGGAGAAAGATACGGGGCTTCTCCTGATCAGAGGGCAGATCGATCCGGAAAAGGAATCCGATATTCTTCTGGAGGTGGAAGATGACGGCGCCGGAATGAGCGACGAGCGGCTTGACGAACTCAATGGTTGGCTGTCTTCGAAAGACCGGGGTGAAGATGTTACGGCATACGCGATCCTAAATGTAAATGACCGCATACGTATCATGTATGGCGACGGCTACGGACTGCGTCTGAGAAAGCGGGAGGGCGGCGGAACGATCTCCCGGCTGAGGATCCACAAATAGATAAGGTCAGAAATCAGGACAGAGAGATAAAGACATAGAAACAGCGAGATAGTGACAGAGATATAGAGACAGAGACATAGAGACAGAGATATAGATATAGAGACAGAGACATAGAGACAGCGACAGAGGCATAGAAAAAGAGACATAGAGACAGATTCAGTAAGAACAGAGCGGAGGAATGCGGCAGATGTGGAAAGTACTGATTGCGGATGATGAGCCCAAGATCAGGCAGGGACTTGGAAAGACACTGGAAGGTTTTTCGTTTCCGCTGGAAATCGTTGCTGAGGCAAAGAACGGTCTGGACGCTTTTAAAAAGGCGAAGGAGCTGGCGCCGGATATTCTGCTGGTAGATATCTGTATGCCGAAACTGAATGGGATCGACTTTCTTAGGAAACTGAAGGAACTGCAGCTGGAAAACAGAACCATTATAATATCCGGATTTCAGGAGTTTTCCTATGCACAGCAGGCAATTGAGCTGGGGGTCTCCAGATATCTGCTGAAGCCTTTTGAGGAACAGGATCTGAAGGATGCTCTTACACAGATCATGGGGGAACTGGAGAAAACGAAGCATTCCGATGAGGTGATGCGGAGACTTCATCAGATGCAGGTCAGCCGGGAGCCGCAGACATCGGTGATCGAAGGATGGCTGAATGGTGAACCGGATGCTTCCCTGCTAAAGGAGGAATCGAATCCTTCCGGTATTCATATACCGGCAGAGGCGGCGATCGTTTTGATCACAAGACAGGAGATCCTGCCGGACAGCTTCCAGGATCTGTATCTGCAGGAAGAAAGAAGAAAAGAGATTCTGGATATTCTGAAACCATTTGAACTGCTTGCAGTGATTTACGGACGAAATCAGGAGATGACGGCAGTGCTTGAAACGCTGCCTCCCGATATGCAGCAATTGTGGAAGCAGTTAAGGTATTGTATGGAACGGTTAAACCAGGGGAAGTTCAATATCCAGATCAGCGTCTGCACAAGGACGAACGCACCTGACGTTTACAGGCAGATGCGCCGGGAAGCCAGAAAGGTGCTCGAATGCAGGCAGATCGTGGCGGACGCCAGGAGATATGTGTACGCTCACTTTGACGACTGCAGACTGGATTTGCCGGAGGCAGCGGAAGCAGTCGGAAGCAATCCCTCGTATCTGAGCCGTATCATGAAGCAGGAACTGGGGATGTCCTTCAAGGATTTTGTCACCAATCTGCGCATTACGCATGCCATCCATCTGATGCATACGACGGATCTATCCATCAATCAGATCGCAGCCCGGGTCGGTTACAGCAATCAGTATTACTTTTCCGCTGCGTTTAAGAATGTGCAGGGGATCTCACCCTCGGATTACAGAAGAGGAGGAGCCCAATGAGACCGTGTAGCCCAATGAGACCGTGGAGGCCAATCAGATCGTGGAACTGCATACTGGTTAATAAGATGGTCTGCGTGGCTGTGTTCCTGCTTGTCACCATGAACTGCGCCGGCTGTTCCGGCTCACGCTCATCAGAGGTAAAAACAGACGCATATGATCATGTGATCGGGGTAAGCATGATCAATATGGTAGAGCCCTGGCTTTACAATCTTGCACAGGTCATGACGGATATGGCAGATCATGACGCAAATGTCAATCTGATCCTTCTGGACGCGGCGAACAATTCACAGAAGCAGGCGGAAGATATATCCTCGTTAATGAATAACGGAATCGATCTGCTGATCATGGCTTCCGACGGCAGCGACACAGTAGATGCGATTCAGCACGAAGTATATGAAAAAATACCGGTCATTGCAGTGGGCATCCAGCCGCACAGTGATGATTATACAACACTGATCCAGGCAGATGACCTGAAGATCGGGCAGATCGCGGGGGAATATATTCTGGAGCATTTTTATCACCTCGGGGATAAAGTCGTAGTGATGCAGGGGGTGCAGAATTCTCCGATCTCACTGAAACGTCTGGAAGGGTTCAAGAGCTGTGCGGCAGATAAGATTCCGGAAAGAGACATCTCCTATTATGAAGGGGAATGGATGAAGGACCGGGCAGAACTTCGTCTGAAGGATTATCTGGTCTCCAAGGGGAAACCGGATATCATATTCGCATTTAACGATGATATGGCATTTGGCTGTTATACAGCCTGCCGACAGCTGCGGGTCAGTCAGATCCCGCAGATCATCGGTGTGGATGGGTTGGAAGGGGGAGGAGAGACCGCAGGGCGTCAGCTGCTGGATAAAGGTATCCTGCAGGCGACCATAAAAAGCCCGGACTTCGGCGCTCTGGCCTATGACACGGCGCTGAAGATCCTGGACGGCCAGGAGACGGACCGGCAGATGAGTGTGGTCCCGCAGCTGATCGATCAGGTGCAGGCGGATCCGGACTAACGGGACGTATCCGTTTCGGAAGCAAAGAGTCCCGCTAATGTAGGCTTGTATATTTTGTTCTCTGCGGTGAGCAGGCCTTTCTGTTCTGTTTTCTCCAGGGACTGTATAATATTGGTCGGAAGATCCCGGCCGAAGTGCTCCTTGAATGCATCTTCGGATAAGCCGTCCGTGCTTCTTAACCGCAGTGAAACATATCGCTGCATCATGGTTTCATCGTCTGCCTCTGCCACCTGTGCGGTGATCTTTTCGTAGTCTCCGGCGTTGGATATGTATCGCTTCAGATTGTTGGTGTTGCGGATCGCGTAACCGTCATAGAGGGATCTGGCACCAACACCCATCCCAAGGCACGATGCACCTTCCATCAGCAGCAGCTGGTAGAGCCATCCGTGGTGAGGCTGGGCAAAATGCCTGGCCGAATACTGCAGATAACCGTTTTCAGAAAGAAAACGACAGGCATCTTCATACATGGCCCTGCGTTCCGTTTCCGAAGGGTCATTGACAGGTGCGTACTTCCCTGCATGCAGAGCCTGGATCGTGATGTGTGCCGGATGAATAATAGTGCACGCGCGCAGGGTCTGCATCCATGAGTGCCTGGTCTGCCCGGGAATGCCGAGGCTGATCGTCAGACCGCAGTTATTCATGTGAAAACGTTTAAAGAAAAGGATCGAGTTCTGGATATGCTGCGGTGTAAAGGAGCAGTTCAGTTCGGCAAGCTCCTGCTCGTTATTTGAGTGGATGATGAGTTCCATCCTGTTCGGATGTCCGGAAGCGATCCCGGTGAGCGCCGGTGTGCAGATCGTAAGAGGATGCGCGTCCACGCTGATCTCGACGCCTTTGGATATCGGAAGCTTTTCCCTGACGGTTCTGAGCAGATCGCCCAGGAGGTCAGGGCTCATCACGGTGGCGCTGCCTCCGCTCAGAGTCACGGCACGGATCTCATATTCATCCAGATCTCCGTCGTAGGAGAGGATCTCTTTCTTCAGGGCAGCAAGATAGGCGTTTTTCTCTTCGTTGGATCCGACGGCAAAATACCTGTTCTGAAAACGCTCCGGTTTTACACAATAGGGAATATGCAGATCCAGGATCATCGCTTTTTTCGTTTTCGCAGTCATCATGTTTTGATACCGCCCGCTTAATAGACAAAGCGGGCGGTATTTCCCTCCTTTATAATCAGAAATTATAATCAGGAATTATTATAAGCGATTATAATCAGAAATTATAATCATAAATCGGTATCGGGTGTCAGGATCAGCCCGGAGGCGGGCCGCCGGGACCACCGGGACCGCCGGGGCCAAAGCCGCCGGCAGGTGCTTCCATTGCTTCAACCGGTCTTCCGAGGAATTCTCCGTCCGAAGCGACCTGATGTCCGGCGATCCATCCGTGTGTAATGGCCATACCGACGGAATTGCCTGCAAAAGGTGTGCTGTAGCCCATGCCGTAACGTCCGCCCAGGCAGTTGCCTGAAGCGTACAATCCTTCAATGGGCTCCCAGTCCTTGTTCAGGACATTCTGCGTCTCATCCGTGATCAGTCCGGACATGGTGACCATCATTGGGTTGGAGCTGTGGGAGCTTGATCCGGTTCCGCCATAGAAAGGTGCTTTCTCAATGGGAACCATATAGACTGCATCCTTGCCATAATCCGTGTCTGCTCCGGCTTTGCACAGTTCGTTGTAGTGTTCGATCTCTTTCAGGAAGTTCTCTTTTGCGCCGCCCTTGTAGCCAAGCAGATCCGCCAGCTCATCAAGCGTATTGGCACACCAGACGCTTCCCGACATGAAGGTCCGCTCTGCAAGGTTTGCGATCGTAACCGTGTTCTCCTGGCCGGGAACTGCCGCATCCATGTCTGCTTCCATCTTATCCCAGTAGTCCTGCATGCCGAAGTTCGGTGAACCGTGGTCAAGAGGCGCAGCTTTCAGCGTATCTCTCCAGTTTGCATCGGTCACATAGCAGAGAAGGCCGGCCGGCTGGCGAAGAACTACAGCACCTGCCTGTGCCATGGCGCCTTCGTTCATGAACCGTTTGCCGCGTGCGTTCAGCGCGAGGAACGGTGCACCGCCCCAGGGTCCGTTGGCTCCGCCGCCAAGGCCCATCCAGCCGCGCGGGCTTGGCTCGATCATGGCGCCTGCCCAGCAGGCCATCTTGTGGCCCTGACCGTTTCTTCCACCGGCATTTGTCCAGCTTTCAGCCGTAGCGCCGCTTCTTTCGCCCCACTCCATGCCTTCGTTGAGCAGTGCCCAGCACATCTCCGGATTTCCGATGAAGTCGCCTGCGGCAAGGATGACGCCCTTGTTGCAGTTATAACGGTACCAGGTACCGTTCGCGTCTTTCGCGAAGAGACCCGTAACTTTTCCGCTCTCATCCTGAATCAGCTTGATGCCTTCTCTTTCAAAGTCCCAGGTGCATCCTTCTGTTTCGGAGACATACTTCACGATATACTTGTGAATGAATTCAATGTTGTTGCCCTGATAGCCATAGAACTGCGCGTTGCATGGCCACGTTTTGTAACCGCCGCAGTCAATGGGATATACCGCATTCTGCTGGCCGTAGGCTGCCTGTGTATTGCAGAGCGGATAGGCAAACATATTACTCATATCGTAATAACCTGCTCCGCCTGCCGGCTCGCCGTCCACCCACTGGTCACCGGTCGAACCGTCTCCGGTTGCCTTGGGAACGATCACGGTCGTATCCGCCAGATAGACATTACTGTCGTTTTCCTTGCGTTCTTTCTCATAGCTGTCATAGATCTCTTTATACCGGTCAAACATAGGACCTGAATACTGTACAAAGTTCTTCAGGATCTCAGGATTGACCCTGCCTGCAGCTCTCTTGCAGAATTCGGATACGATCTCACCGGTATTGAACGGACCATAACCTCTGTCGATCAGGAACTGAGAGTTGACATGCCCAATGTCCTCACCGTACCAGCCGCCCATATTGGTGCCGGTCCCCTCCAGATCAACAAAATTGCCCCAGGGCTGCTTCTCAATAACAGCAACGGTCGAACCCTCGTCAACAGCGCCGAAAGCTGCACCGATTCCGGCATGTCCGCCGCCGAGGATGACCACATCGAAAGTACCTGCGTCCTCGTAGGAATCCGGGTCTGCCGGAGCTTCACCCAGCCAGTCGCCGGGACCGCAGTAACCGGGCACACGTCCTGTTACCGGTGCTGCTGCAGGTTCTACATATTCAGTGCCGGAAGCCTCTGCGATACATTTTGCTACGGCTACCTGGATCGCGGATACAGAAGCACCGAGAGAGCAGCTTGTCACTGCATCTACTTCTGCGCCCTGGCCCTCAACAATTCCTGCAGCCATTGCCTGCTTCTGATCATCAGACAGCAGATCCTGCGGACCTTCGGAAGTGATCTCGCAGCCCGTGATCGCGTCAGCAGAGAACTCCATGGTGACGGTAATGGATGAATACGGCGTTTCTTCCGTATCCGTATACGTACCAGGAATATACTTGTCCGTACTTTCCTCTGCCATTACGGGAAGATGGAACAGACCCATCGCCGCTGCTCCGAGTCCGGCTGCCGCGGATCCCTTAAGAAAATCGCGGCGTGAAAGATATTTTCCCATTGCGTCCCTCCTTTCAAATCTTAATAAGGCTGTCTGCCATAAGCAGCTCTGGCGGGCAGATCAGAGAAGCTTTTCCGCAGACAGAACTTAAATTGTCATGTACATTATACCCTCCAAATATGAGTGGATAAAACAGAAATAATCGCTTATAATGTTAAGGACAACCTTAAGACAGTTACACATTGCGGCATACAGAGGATTTTAGAGGCTTATTATGCTTCCGGGAAGGAAAAGGTCTGCAGTAATATGTACAATCATCAGCTCAAAACATTCCTTGAAGTGGCTGAAGCCGGCAGTTTTGCAGGCGCTGCTTCAAAGCTTTATATCAGTTCCAGTGCCGTTGTCCAGCAGATCAACAATCTGGAGCAGGATCTTAAGGTTTCCCTTTTTATCAGAAGTAAAAAAGGCGTTTGCCTCACAGAAGCAGGTGAATACCTTCTGGTGCGGGTGAGGGAGATCGTCAGGGATAACGAACTTCTTCGTCAGCGGCTTATTGAGATCGATACCCGGAACAAGGCCATCTGTATCGGCACATCCATGTTCGAAAAATGCAGACTGCTTTACGAGTTATGGGTGCTCTATTCCATGGAGAATAAAAAATATGAGATCCGGATGATCACACTGGATGAAGGATATGGCGGATTGAGAGGAGCGGATCTGGTCGAATGCGTCCAAAACTGTGCACCATGGCAGAAGGATATGGAATTCCTGGAACTGTGCAGGATTCCTTATGGTTTTGCTGTTGCAAAATCACATCCGTTTGCAGATAAAAAGAGCATAACACTGGCGGACATAAAAGGGCAGACGATCGCGGTCCTCCGTCAGGGAACTGCCGATCCGGTGAACCGTGTCTGTCATGTGCTTGAGGAAGCCGGCGCTGATATGCGTTATTATGACGCTTTTTCCCCGTCTGTCATCTGGGACTGCTCATATTACCGGTGGCTGCTCCTGATTCCGGCGGTCTGGGAAGACATTATTTTTGATATGACAGTTAAACCCTGCCGGTGGGACTATACCGTTCCATATGGGATCTTTTACAGAAAAGATCTTTCTGCACCGGCTGCCGAGTTTCTGTCATTTATTCGGGATACCTACCGGGAAGACGGATCCAGCCGGATCGTACCGGTGCTGTGATCTCTGACGCGGAATTCCCGTGACTTTGGCTGTGAGATGAATGCAGGGGAAGAAACCGTCATGATATGGGGGATCAATTTCGTACTGTATATACGAACTGTAAATATAATGTAAGGAAGGAAAAAAGAATGAACGGCAATAATATCATCCTTATCGGAATGCCCGGTTCCGGAAAGAGTACGGCAGGGGTCATTTTAGCAAAAGTACTTGGATACGGATTTATTGACACCGATATTCTGATTCAGATGCATAGCAATGCCAGGCTGGAAGAGATAATCGCTTCAAAGGGAATTGACGGGTTTCTTGAAGTTGAGTCAGAGGTCTGCAGTTCTATTGACGTAACACATACAGTTATAGCAACAGGCGGAAGTGCCGTATACAGCGACCGTGCAATGCAGCACCTGAAGACTCTCGGGAAAATAGTATATCTGGAAGTTGGAATAAATGATCTGAAAGAACGTCTTTCCGATATGAAAAAGCGCGGAGTTGTGCTGAAGGAAAATCAGACCCTTGAGAATCTGCTTGAAGAGCGCGCCGGTCTTTATAATAAATACGCTGATATAGTTGTTAATGAAAGCGGCTTAGGGTTGGAAGAAACGGTTGAACAGATACGTGAAAAATGGCTTGCTCAGAATTGATGTCTGTGCGGGAAACGGCATCCGTATTTGATCCATGTATCACTGCGTTGACGGGTGTTTTTTCACATGTTATATTGTTACTGTTCCAGCGTTTTTATGCTGAATAATATAATAATTACTTGAATTGTTTTCCGGGCGTATGCCGGAATGAAGGAGGAAGTAAAATGGAACAAAATGTAGTTGTAAGTATATTTAAAGTGGAAAGCGAAGCGTATCAGGCACTTACCCAGTTGAAGCAGTACCCCGGAAACGATCAGTCATTCGTTGCTCAGGCAGTTCTGGTAAAGAAGGAGAATGGCGAACTTCATGTTCTGGACGGGTTTGATACCGGATCGAATACAATGGATGATACCGCTGTAGGCGGAATGATAGGCGCCCTGTTCGGAATCCTGGGAGGTCCGATCGGCGTTCTTCTCGGAGGAAGCTACGGAGCACTGATCGGAGCAGCTTTGGACAGCGGTGATGCACTGGACAATGCGTGCATGCTCGAGCAGATCGCCGGAAAGATGGAAAATGGCGAGGTTGCGATCATTGGTCTTGCCAGCGAAGAAGACGAAGCGATCCTTGATGGTAAACTGGGCAGATTCGACACGATCATCGTCCGCTTTGATGCAGCTGTCGTAGCAGCGGAAGTGGAAGAAGCCCAGAAGATGGAAGAAGAGATGGCGCGTCTGGCACGCAAAGAACTGCGTGATGAGAAGAAAGCTGCCCGCAAGGAGAAAGTTGCTGAAAAGAGATCAAAGCTTTCAGCTGATTTCGCAGCCATTAAGGCGAAATTCAAAAAAGAAGAAGCATGACAACAAAGGGAAGGCAGAAAACGCCTTCCCTTTTTGTTTTCTGGTGAAGAAAGGAGTATATTATGATTTCCAGAAAATTATCTGCATTGCAGGAACTGGTGGAGGCTATCCCGAAGGAAGAGATCCGGCGCAGGGCGCTTCTGCCGCTCCTTCAGGGACTGCAGGATACCGTAGAGGGTATTCAGGAGACTGTACAGGAAACCGTGGAGGATAAGGTCCAGGAGTTTCAGGAGTCAGTACAGGAAGCTGTGCAGGAAGCTGTGCAGAAAGCCTCAAGAGGCGAACGGATTCCGATGCCGTTCCTGCACGACATGAATCCGGATATTATCACAGAATGGAACCTGAATGATTTTGATCCGGCTGGTCCGAATGACAAGCCGAACCTGAATCTTACCGTGATGGGACTCATTCTTGCTACGAATATTGAGTCTTCTGTCGGAAAACATGCCTGGAGCCTGATAGAGTACAGCCTTGACCGCCTTGGCTTTACGAATATCGTGCATCAGTATTTTGAAGGTGCCCAGAAGATCAACTATCCGGCTATGGCATTCGGAAGAAGCACAGAGAAAGTGAACGGAAAGTATATCGTTGCTGCTGTATATCGTGGAAGTTCATCTTATGTGGATTTTATCTCTGATGTGAAAGCGGAGCCGGGCGGCTTCCATCAGGCTGGGATCAATGCCACGAATGAACTCAGAGCATACTGCGCTTCGCAGAAGCTGACAAAGGAAAACACGATCCTGTTTATCACAGGTCACAGCTACGGGGCATCTTCAGCGTCCCTGGTCGGAATCATGAGCACGGATCTGGCGGAAAGAGATTCCATTTTCTGCTATTCTTACGCGACACCGAACTATATCCGGAACGGCCTGACAGGAGAGGGAATGAAGATGTTCAGCTTCAACAGCAATGAGGACATCGTACCGCAGGTTCCGGTAGGACCGGGACTTGATAAGACCGGAGGCGTTATCGGCTATGACAGACTGGATCTGAAGCTCAATCATCCGGAGAAGTATGCTCGTTTCCTGAAGCTGTATGAGCACTTCCGCGACTGTGATTATGAATCGGATACCGATTTCCTTCCTGACGCGTATACATTCAAGCCCTATGTGAAACGGCCGGTCGACAATGCGATCATCAGAAACCATATGCCGTACACCTACATGCCGTTCATTCTTTCGGAGCTTCCGGATGAAGAGGCGTATTCCTATATCGTGGAGGTCCCGAAGCCGGTTACAGATGCAGACTTTGTAATGTGTGAAGGTGAAGCCTACAAACTTCCGCTTACCACGACCGGTCTGTTTACCTGGTCGTCCGCAGATGAGTCCGTGGCTTCCATTGATGATAAGGGCATGCTGCGCGGAGTAGGAGCCGGCGAGACGATTCTTACGATCTTGGACCGCAGCGGCAGAAAGTCAGCCATCAAACTCCGGGTTACAGAGGAATGATGAGCCGGGTGCGCGGAATGAAAAGCCGGTCCGGTAAAGAAGCATAATAAACATAATAAATACGAGAAAACGGTGGTATCAGGATGTTGAGTCCTGGTACCGCCGTTATTCCTGATCAGCAATCAGATACCTTTGACCGCATTTTTCGCTGCCAGGCGACCGAATGTAGTGCTGCGGCCTGCTGCGGCTCCGCCCATCAGATTCGGATAGCTGCCGGCGAAGTAGTTGCCCGAGCAGTCACCGACGACGTAGAGACCTTCGATCGGGCTGCCGTCAGCGCTGATCGCATGCATATTGTCGTCGATCTGAATACCGTCCATGGTGCAGATGAAATATCCGCCGCACTGTCTGGTGCCGAAGAACGGAGGTGTATCCAGTGTGGACAACCGGTATCCTTCTTTTCCGAAGTCTTCATCGACGCCTTTTTCTGCCAGCTCATTGTAACGCTCGACTGTCGCGGCGAAGGTGTCTGCCGGGATGTTGAGCTTCTGTGCCAGTTCCTCGATGCTGTCCGCACGGACGATATAACCCTGATTCTCCAGATCTGCGTTCATGCCTACGATGGTTTCGATCGGGAAGACGGGAGCGGTACCGTTCTCATGCGGGTACAGCCGGCTGCATCCG
Organism: uncultured Lachnospiraceae bacterium; assembly: GCA_902785635.1. Classification (GTDB taxonomy): domain Bacteria; phylum Bacillota; class Clostridia; order Lachnospirales; family Lachnospiraceae; genus Merdiplasma. The sequence continues at coordinate 13,877 of CACZZH010000007.1, read as the reverse complement.
TGCGTCGCAAAACGCTCGATATCTGCTTCATACTTGCTGTCCCATACATCCACGAAGGTGTGGCCGGGCTGTCCGGATGCGGAATGCAGGACATAGTCGTACGGCTGATACTCATTCATGAAGCGTTCGCCGCGCAGATTGACCTTCAGGAAGGGCTGGCTGCCCATCCAGAACCAGGCGCCTGGAACGCTCTTGCCAGGCTGTCCAATCTCGTCGGGTTTGATGCAGGCGCGGTCAAAGATCATGGAAGTGTGTACGGTATCCATGATGGCTCCCGCCCACAGGCAGGCTTTGATGCCGTCACCTTTTGCACCGGCCTTGTTGAAGTTGACGCCGATCATTTCCTGTGTGTGCGGCTGAAGCGCTGCCATCATGTCCGCGTTCATTCCGTAACCGCCTGTCGCGACGATAACGCCTTTGGCTGCCTTGTAACGCACATATTCTCCTGCTGCGTTGGAAGCGATGATTCCACAGACCCGTTCACCGTCTTTTTCCAGCTTGACCATGGTGGTCTCATAGTCGATCTGGAGACCTTTGCCGACCGCATAGTCCAGGACCTTGTCCATCGTAAGCTGCTCATAATAACCGGTCTCTTCGGTATACTGGGTGCTGTGACCTACATCCAGGAATTCATAATTAGACGGGAGAGTATGGTCATCGATCTCATGACGGAACGAAACACCGCCCTCTGCCAGACGGTCCGTGAACCAGTCGATGGTCTCTCCGCTGTTGTCTGCCCAGAGTTTTGCAAGGCTTCGGCGTGTGTAGCCCTGGCTCCAGTTGCAAAGGTGGTTGACAGCCGTGATCTTGTCGACATCATCCCCGTCCTCGAGCTGTTCGCGGGAACCGCAGGCAGCAAGCGTATCGCGGATACCGCTCGCCATGTCATGGCCGAAGCGCTCGATCAGGATAGTCTTTGCGCCTTCTTCTGCAGCCGAAGCAGCTGCGAAGGTTCCGGCTGTCCCGGCACCGATAACCAGAACGTCGCACTCGTATTCCGCTGTGATTTCGCTTTCGTCAACCGCGGGCTCCTCGCCAAGCCAGTCGGTATTGGGTTCTGCTGCGGAAGCATCTTCGATGATGATCTCACTTCCGGTCGCCTGGGCAACGCAGGCGGAAGCGGCCTTGCGAATGGCATCACTGGTCGTTGTGGCGCCTGAAACAGCATCGATGTCCCAGGTCTGCGTATCCAGGATCGCCTGTGCCATATCTTCACCGATGGCTGCACCGATACCTTCGGTCTCACCGGAGACATCGATCGTGACGTCGGTGATGGCATTGGCATCGAAGGTCATGGTCACGGATACTTCACTTTCCATGCCGCGCGCAGTTGCACTGTAGGTGCCCGGCGTATACATGCCGGATGTTTCCTCTGCCATAGCGGTAAGACCTGATCCGAACAACGCCGCGCCTGCGGCGGTAGCCAGTGAACTCTTCAGAAACTGACGACGGGTAAGTTCATTTTTCATCTGGTTTTCCTCCCTGTGAAATATTTTTTACAACACATCTCTCTGTCAAAAATCACTTGCATAATCATCGATTTCATGCTTATCATACTTCATAGGGGTCTCCCCGGAAACAGTGTAAAAAGTTGCGCATAACGCAAGCTGAGCTTGCGTTTTGGAGGGTTCTATGACGCTTCAGCAGATGACGGTGTTTCTTGCCGTTTGCGAAGAACGCAATTTCAGCAAAACAGCCCGTAAATTGTTTATGAGCCGTCAGGCCGTCAGACAGAACATCACTCAGCTTGAAAGAGAGTATGGCGGACTGCTGTTCGAAAACCACAAAAACCATCTGGAACTGACACATAAAGGGAAGATCTTGATGCAGCTGACACAGCCTGTGGTGGAAAAGTACCGGGAACTGCAGCGTGTCATGGTGGGAGACCTGCATCAGGATCATCCACTGCGGATCGGCGTGAGCGTCTCTCTGGTTCCGGACTATCTTCCGGATCTGCTTGGCTCCCTGCAGACTTTTAAACAACGTTATTCGGATCTTGCAATGGAAACGGTTCGTATTCTGAATGACGAAGCGGCAGCGAAACTGCTGTCCGGAGAACTGGATGCTGCGTTCGTTCTGGATCTGGGCGGGGTACATGCCGGAATCAGCAGAACGGTGCTTACTTCACATCCTTCCGCTGTACTGGTCAATAACCGGCATCCTTTCTTCTCCAGCGAAACGATCAGTCTGAAGGACTTATCCGGCAGCAGAATGTATCTTCCGGGCTCAGGCCTGGAATTTGCCGCTTTGTTTGAAGCCGCAAAGAGAGCAGGCGCCGACATTTCCTTTGAAGTGATGCCGAATTATTACCAGGTCGTTTTTCACATCATGGATCATGACGCGACAGCACTGAACCGGTATCTGCCCGGGGATGACACAGATCCGGCGCGCCTTGTAAGCATTCCGTTTAACGATGTTCCTCCGATCTGCAGCAGCTACCTTTGTCGTGAGGAGGAGACGTTGTTCGTACTGGATCTGCTCCGGGAATGGGTAGGTACCGTGGTAAGATCCCATTGATCCCATTGATCCCGTTGATAGGAACAGTCATCTCTGCGAAGGAAATAATTGAACATTTGATTTATGTAAGGTGGAGAAGGAGCGTTTTTTATGACTTACAATGATGTTTTAGTAAATGCAAAAGACTGTGTCGGAACACATTGCAAGGCCTGCCCGGTATGCAACGGACGTGCATGCGGCAGCCAGATGCCCGGACCCGGCGCAAAAGGCAGCGGAACGGTTGCCATCAGAAACTATGAGGCGTGGCAGAAGATCCGGGTCAATATGGATACGATCTTTCCGCTCAAAGAAGCCGATCCCTCTTTTGAACTGTTTGGCCGTTCGTTTGCTTATCCGGTCTTTGCCGGTCCTGTCGGAGCAGTAAATCTTCACTATGGTGACAAGCTGGATGATACAGCCTATAACCAGATCCTGGTCAAAGGCTGCGCGGAGTCCGGGATCGCCGCGGTTACAGGTGACGGAACCAACCCACAGGTCCTGATCTCTGCCTGCAATGCGATTCATGAAGCCGGTGGGACCGGTATTCCCACCGTTAAGCCCTGGGATGCACAGACGGTTTCCGAAAAGATAAAACTTGTCCGGGAAAGCGGTGCGTTTGCCGTTGCCATGGATATAGACGCGGCAGGTCTTCCCTTCCTGAAAGGACTGAATCCTCCGGCCGGAAGGAAATCTGCCCAGGAACTTGCCGACATTATAAAAGACGCCGGACTCCCGTTCATCGTAAAGGGTATCATGACAGTGAAAGGGGCCATGAAGGCAGCGCAGGCCGGAGCGGCGGCTATCGTCGTTTCAAACCACGGCGGCCGGGTCCTTGACCAGTGTCCGGCTACGGCAGAAGTCCTGCCGGAGATCGCAGATGCGGTCGGCGGAAAAATGAAGATCTTCGTGGACGGCGGAATCCGCTCCGGCGTGGATGTGTTCAAGGCGCTTGCCCTTGGCGCCGATGCAGTGATCATCGCCAGGCCGTTCGTCACTTCCGTCTACGGCGGAGGCGAGGAAGGTGTGAAACTCTATACGCAGAAGATCGGGGAAGAGCTTCGCGATACAATGTTCATGTGCGGGGCGGATACACTTGCCGACATTACGCGTGACATGATCTTCGGATATGAAAAGTGAGCCACGGGTGAGACATGAGGACGGGTTCCCCGGTCCGCTGAGCCATGGGGACATGTTCGCCGGTCTGCCGTACCTTTTGCTGGTCGGGGGCTCCTCCTGTGCAGGAAAGACGACCCTGTGCGCAGCATTGTCTGAACAGTATGGCATCCGACGATTCAGCATTGATGATCATCTGGGAGAGTACGCTCTGAAGGGACGGGAAAATGGCCTTCCTGTTTGTCTTCACCAGGACCTGCTCTCCCCAGAGGAATTCTGGATGCGGGATCCCGTGGAATTGTGTGAGGAACTGATCGGGTTTTATCGGGAAATATTTCCATTCGTCATGGAAGATCTGCGAAGTACAGCTAAAGAGGGGCCTCTGATCGCCGAAGGGATTGCCCTGATGCCGGAGCTGGTTATGAAGGAGTTCCCGAATCTGACCGAGATGGCTCCTCCACAGTTACCGGAACTCACCGGGACAGTTTCTTCACAGCATGTGGAATATATTTGTATGGTCGCAGAGGAATCCTTTCAGGTCCGGCATTATCGTGAACGAGAATGGGTTCCTCTTTTGCTGGATGGATGCAGGGATAAGAAAAAAGCATTCTCAAACTGGATGAAGAGAGAAAAGCTTTTTGCTGAATATATAAAACAGACAGCAGAGCAATCAGGCTGCAGGGTGTACATGATTCAGTGATCGTGTCCAAAGATTACAAAAATAATTGTGTGTAAATATACATACGTGTTAGAATAATGCTGTAAATTACGGAAATTGTCAGTAACTATTAAGTCGATAATGGTTGACTCAGCGAGTCACAGGGAGGAGGTATGCATGAGTAATGTAACACGAAGGGACTTTATAAAAGGCCTTGCAGCCGGTGCAGTCAGCATTGGTGCCTTTGGTCTTGCCGGAGCGGCGGACAAAGTTGCTTTTGCTAAAGAAGCCGCCGGCTCAGGCGGAGCGCTGTACATCCCCGGGACGTATACCAGTGTACAGTCAACGTCGTTCGCAAAGGCTGAGATCACCTGTACCTTTTCGGAAAATGCACTGACAGACGTAAGCTATACCGTTCTGGAAAGTTCCGCTGATGATTTCTTTTCCAGAATGGAAGCGGATGTTCTGGAATACTGCCGGAGAATTGTGGAAGCGGGAACCACGGACGATGTAGACGGGATCTCCGGTGCAAGTCTCTGCACGGATGCCATTCGAAACGGCGTCAATGCATGCCGTGCGCAGGCGTTGGGCGTGACGATCCCGGCAGCAGCTGAGACAGCACAGAGCGGAGCCAGAGTAATCAACCCGCAGGATACGGATTTCCACAGTAATTCCAGTCCGGATCTGTCTCAGACAGCGCTTTTCTCCGACTGGCAGCTGGGGCCCAAAACTTTCAACCACCGCATGGTAAAATCCGCAGCATTTCAGCTGGCATTCCTGCGCCGGAATCCGGATGAATACATTAATTACTACAAGCGGATGGCGGATGGCGGCGTACAGATGATATGGATCGAAGACTTTGCCGATATCTGGGAAGTGACCAGCGGCGGTCCCTTCAAAGGACCGCTGGAAGAATACGATGTCAAGGGTCTGGTCGATGCGCTTCATGAAGCCGGCTGCACCATCGGTTATCAGTTTGACACCATGGGTGCGCCAATCGGACCGCTGGACTTTGGAGAACCCTTCCTGGGCGACTATGACACAGAAACGATAAAGAAATGGATTCAGGATATCATCGGCATCGGGAAAAATCTGCAGGACAACGGATTTGATGCGTTTGAACTCAATTTTGCAGCGAACAACCTGGGCCAGTCCTTCTTTTCCCGCGCCCGCAACAACCGTACCGACGAATATGGTCCGCAGACGCTGGAAAGCCGCTGCAAATTTGCGGCAGAAGTCGTCAGTGGCCTGAAAGAAACGTGCGGAAAGGATTTCATCGTTCAGGTCCTTATTAACGGTGTGGAAGAAAACGACAAGGATCTGGGAAATAACGATGCGTACAATACCATCGAGGAGACCATCGCGATCGCGAAAAAGATGGAGGAAGCCGGCGCAGACAGTCTGCATGTCCGCATCGGCCCCTGCGGCCAGCATATCGCACAGTTTGCCGGAGATCTGTATTTCGCGTGCCGCGGGTTTGAAGGCTTCAACGGTTATGGAAAGCGTCTCGACTTTGACAGACATTTCCAGGGACTCGTGCGCGGCAATAACTCCGGTGTCGGCCTGAATCTGGATATTGCAGGAAAAATAAAGGCGGCTGTCAGTATCCCGGTGGGCTGCGCGACCTATAATGATCCGGCCCAGGCTCCCGACCTGTTCAATACTGCCATTGAGGAAGGGAAAGTAGACTTCCTGGTGATGAACCGGCCGTTCTGTGTGGATCCGGAATATGTCAACAAAATGCGTGAGAACCGTCTGGATGAGATCGCTCCGTGTACACGCTGTCTGCACTGCTTCTATGATACGCCTGCAGACGGCTGCAATCTGGAGCACTGCAGAGTCAATGCCACGAACTTCCGCGCGTACAGTGAAGTCATGCCGGAAGGCTTCGACCCCATTCCGGCAGAGACCGCAAAGAAGGTCATGGTGATCGGTGCCGGTCCGGCAGGACTGGAAGCAGCAAGGATCGCTGTGCAGCGCGGTCATGACGTGACCTTATATGAGAAGAGTGACAGTGTCGGCGGAATGCTTGGCTTTGCGGAAGCAGTGAAAGGTCCACACGAGAACCTTGGCCGCCTGCGTGATTATCTGGCCAGACAGGTTGAACTTGCCGGTGTGAAGGTGGTTCTTGGCACGGAAGTGGATCAGGCGCTCATCGAGAGCGAAGCGCCCGATGCCGTGATCCTGGCTGTCGGCGGAAAACGGGATACCCTCGGATTTGCTTCCACAGGCGCAACCAAAGTCATGTCGGTTGATGATGTTTTAGGCGGTGATATCGGAGAAAATGTGGTGATCCTCGGCAGCAACGCCCAGGCAGTGGATACGGCGATCTATCTGCTCAGTCAGGGCAAGAATGTCACCATCATCACGCCTTCCGCAAAAGAAGATTTCGAAAAAGGACATTCCGTCAATATGAAGGAATTCGTCCAGCCGACCTTCTTCGCGAACGGCGGCCGTCTCTTCCCGAATGCGACCGTAACCGGTGTCGGCGATGGATTTGTAGCCTTTACGGCAGAGTCCGGCCTGGAATATGAATATGCCTGTGATACAGTGATCGAAGCGCTCGATATGCTGCCCAACACCGAACTCATCGACGGCCTGGCAGCGGAAGCGATCGCCGTCGGCGACTGCGCACTGCCGCTGAACATCGCAAATGCGATCGCAACAGGAAATGTAGCTGCAAGGAAGATCTGATTTTGGAACCTGTCCCCATGGAACCATTCCTGTGGAACCAAATGGAATCATATTGAAATAGCGGGGCTGTTACAGCCCCGCTTTTATTTAGTCTGTTGTTATTTGTTGTTATTCCCCGCGCTTGCACATGAGCGGAACGGGAGAGAAGCCTTCCGGACGGTCATAGAGCTGACATTCGCAGTCCCCAAGATGCTTTACCCGAAATCCGTTTGCTTTGTATTCTTCATAATTGAAGGCGTTCAATTCATCAATTGCTATTTGATGGAATTTGTCAAAATCAGGCCACCATTCCCAGCCGCTTCCGAAATCATTGTACAGATAGGCATCGGCGCATTGTTTGCCAAGCTCTGGAGTGACATAAAATGCACCCATGGCTAAGACGTTGACGCCGTTGCCGGTGATGGCCCGGAAAGCTGCAGGTACGGATTCAACGACACCTGCGTGAACGCCTGGGCATTTGCTTGCCGCGATGTGGATCCCCATTCCGGTTCCGCAGAAGATCATAGCCCGCTCAAATTCCTTTTCGGTGATCATAGAGCCGACACGAAGACCGATCCGATGGAACATCAGTTCAGTATCATTGGGATCGGAATCTGCTTTGACGCCGATATCCGTGATCGTCCAGCCTTTACTTTCGAGATATTCTTTGATTGCTTCTTTCAAAGGATAACCGGCGAAATCTGCTGCCATCAGAAGCTGCTTGTCTTTTACTGTCTTCATTGAAGGACCTCCTTAATAAATTATAAATACATCGTTGATTACCTGCAGGAGCAAAACACTTAGCAGGAGCTGCGTATGATCAGATTTTGCATTATTGTATTGTTGACACATTCGTTTGTTTTCAGAACACGTCGAGAAATGTCCCACAGCTTCGATCCGAAATAGACTTGATCCTGGTTGACCGTGGTCAGCGCAGGTTGAATGAATTCAGAGACATCCAGGTTGTCAAAGCCAACAAGGCCGAAATCATCCGGGATCCTGTAGCCGGCTTCGTTGATCGCACGCATAATGCCAATCGCCAGATTGTCCGAGGATGCGACCCATGCGTCCGGAAGGGACTGTATGGGGGTCTCGTTCAGGATCCTGCGCATATTGAGATAGCCCTGATTCATTTTATTCAGAACAAGCGTTTCGTCAAAATAAACTGTGATGTTATCTCCGGAATATCCGTAATAACGCGCAGCTTTCAGAAAACTGTCGTGCCGCAGACGAATATTCTCCAAAAGAAGCGGCTCAGTAAAAAGACCTATTTTGCGGAACCCTTTTTCCTTGAGGAAACGGACCAGATCGAAGAGTACATTTTCATTGTCAAAGGAGAGACTGGAAGTGCCGGCGATCGTTTTGTTGCGGTCGGCCAGAATCACACGGAGATCATGCTGGATGAGTGCTTCGATCAGGTCCTCGTCACCAAAGCCGTTGAAGATCACAACAAGGGAACCTTTCCGTGCACTCATCAGGCGGGAGAGCATCCTTTTTTCAAGATCCCGGGAGTATTCGTAGCTGGAAATATTTATGTTGTACCCCTCTTTATATGCAAGGTCCATATAGGAGCGCAGAATCTTCGTATAGAACATATTGTTCAGATCAGGTGTCAGAACAAAGATATCCCTTGCTTCTTTCCTGCGCAGAGAACTGGCGGTGGGATCCGGCACATAATGCAGTGCATCGATCGCTTCCTGAATCCTGATGGAGCGGTCGGGTGAGACAGACACGGTACCGTTCAGATAATTGGACACGGTTCCGGCTGATACACCGGCACGTTCCGCAACCTGTGAGATCGTAGGCCGTTTTGAAGAATGACGTTTCATGATCAAAAATCCACTTGCAAAAAAACCAAAATTAAAACGTTTTATTTCTGTTTAGTATAGCATTATCTACAAACAACTGTCAATAATAACAAGAAATAAATCACTGATATAAAATGAGACAAAGCATGAAAATGTTTGGCAAGACATCAAATAGCATTAAAAAGGCATCATGCTGAAAAAAAGCAAAAGAAACAATGAAAGATTGACGGATTTGTCGAAGATTCAGTTGACACTATGACTTAAACATGGTATAAATGTGATGATTAAAACGTTTCAAATATTCAAAAGGAGGTTTCTGATGAACAAAAAAGTTGTTTCCGTTCTGTTGAGTACAGTGTTGGCAGCAGGTCTTGCAATTTCTGCTTTTGCAGCACCTGCGGACAGTGAGTCTGTTAAGAAAGCAGCGGATGAAGGCTGGGAGATCGCGGTCGTACCGAAGGATTCCACCAATCCATGGTTCGTACGCATGAAAGCCGGTGTAGATGGGTTCGCATCCGAGACCGGTGTGGACTGCTACCAGGTAGATACGGGCACGATCGATGCTGTTGCACAGGCACAGCAGGTAAAGGACCTGATTGCACAGGGAGTGGATGCCATCTGCGTAGTTCCGGTTGATATCGAATCCATGGATTCTGCCCTGAAAGAAGCGAAGGATGCAGGTATCGTAGTGATCGCTCATGAAGGCGCAAGCCTTGAAAATGTCGACTATGATATCGAAGCTTTCTCGAATGAAGGCTACGGTGCATTCATTATGCAGAACCTTGCAGAAGCAATGGGAGAAGAAGGTGTTTACACCACGATGGTTGCTTCTCTGACCAACGGTTCCCATAACGAGTGGGCAGATGCCGGTGTTGCTTATCAAAAAGAGAATTATCCGAACATGACGCTTCTGGAAGAGATGCCGCGTGTAGAATCCAACGATAACGGGGATGATGCTTATAATAAGGCAAAAGAGCTGATCAAAGCTTACCCGGATCTGAAGGGTATTATGGGAACTTCTTCCTTTGACGCTCCCGGTGTTGCCCGTGCTATTCAGGAGCTTGGACTGACGGATCAGTTCTTCACTTCAGGTACCGGTATGCCGGCTGACAATGCGGAACTGCTTAAGTCCGGTGTCGTAAAATCCCTGACACTGTGGGATCCGGCCATCGCCGGCGAAGCAATGGTTGATCTGGCCTGCAAGGTCCTTGCCGGTGAAGCGATCGAAGCTCCGGTAAATCTGGATGTAGATGGTTACACCGAGATGAACTGGCGTGAAGGCAGCGAGACTGTTCTGGAAGGCCAGGGCTGGATTACTATCGATGCGGAAAATGTGGACAGCTTTGGTTTCTGATGATGCTGTCTGATCCGGTTTACCGCCGGCGCTCCTGAGCCGGCGGACCCAGGGCACTGTCGGCAAATGCACATGGTTTGCTGACAGTGCTTTCCTTATTCAGAGAAGGAAATGGGTATAACGTATAGTTTAGGGAGGAAATGGGTATGGCGCAAAGTTTATTGAAAGCGGAGCATGTGAAGATTTCTTTCGGAAATGTTCATGCACTCCGGGATGTATCTCTGGAGATCGCACCCGGTGAGATCCATTGCCTTGCCGGCGAGAACGGATGCGGGAAATCCACGATCATCAAGATAATCTCCGGAGTATACCAGCGTGATGGAGGGACCATCGAGTTCGACGGTAAAAAGCTGGACCGGATCACACCGATCGATTCCATTAACATGGGGATCCAGGTAATATACCAGGACTTCTCCCTGTTTCCAAATCTTACCGTTGCGGAAAATCTGGCGCTGAATACAGAGGTGGCTTCCGGGAAAAAACTCATCAGTTGGAAAAATGTCCGCAGAATTGCTGAGGACGCTGTGTCCAAGATCAATTTTGATGTGGATCTGGATGCGAAAGTGAGTACTTTGTCGGTGGCCCAGAAGCAGATGGTAGCCATCAGCCGTGCTCTTATGTTTAATGCCAGGCTGATCATTATGGATGAGCCGACCACGGCGCTTACCAGAAAAGAAGTCGATGCACTCTTTGAGATCATTCTGAAGCTGAAAGCACAGGGGATCGCCATTTTGTTTATCAGCCACAAACTGAACGAAGTATTTGAGATCTCCGACCGGTTTACGATTTTTCGGAACGGAGAGATGGTAGCAACAGGCCTTACCAGTGACCTGGATGACAGGAAGTTCACTTACTATATGACCGGCCGCGAATTCGCTGACCAGACATTTGTTCCTGCAAAAGTTACTCAGGAGCCTGTATTTGAACTGAAAGATGCTACTGTGGACGGAGCGTTTGAACACATCGACCTCACGCTTCGCGGTGGAGAGATCCTGGGGATCACTGGTCTTCTGGATTCCGGCAGAACAGAGCTTGGTCTTTCAATGTTCGGGATCATGCAGCTTACGGGCGGAAAGATCCTGCGGAACGGGAAAGAGGTACACATCACCAACCCGCGTGATGCAATTGCAAATAAGATCGGATATGTTCCGGAGGATCGTCTGTCAGAGGGACTCTTTCTGCAGCGTTCCATCGGTGACAATATTATTATTTCAGAAATCGATAAGCTGACAAACGGATTACGCTACGACCTGAATAAACGGGATGCAGAGATAGTCCGCTGGGTAAAGGAACTGGAGATTAAGACAGATAATCCGGAAAATCCGGCAACGACTCTGTCGGGCGGAAATCAGCAGCGTATCGTTCTGGCAAAGTGGCTTGCCTGCGATCTGGATGTTCTGATTTTGAATGGTCCGACAGTAGGCGTGGATATCGGATCTAAGCATGATATTCATGCGATCCTGCAGAAGCTTGCGGGACAGGGGCTGGGCGTGATCATCATCTCGGATGACTTGCCGGAGATCATACAGAACTGCTCACGTATCAACGTGATCCGGGAAGGCAGGATGGTCGCGGAGTATAACACCCAGGATGTGACTGAACAGAAGATCCTGGATTCTATGATGTAAGGAGGGATGACGATGAGTGGAAAAATCAAAAAAATGTTTCGCTCTAATGAGCCTTACATCTTTCTGATCATCATTGTGCTGGGGATCGTGATCCAGATTCGTTCCGGACAGTTTTTCACTGGAAACAATATTGTTGACTTACTCAGTGCAATGATCGTGCCGGGGCTTTTTGCGATCGGTGAATTCCTTGCATTGATTGCAGGAGGTATCGATGTTTCGTTCCCGGCGCTTGCTTCGCTTTCAGCTTACGCAACAACGAAGTTTCTTCTGGACAGGGAATACGGCGGGAACGTTCTTCTGGCTTTTGTGATCGCTATCCTGATCGGTGCGGTGCTTGGCGCGGTGAACGGGTTCTTTATCGGCTATCTGAACCTGAATGCGATGATCGTTACGCTCGGAACCTCGAGCATTTTCAAAGGTATTATGCAGGGGACGCTCCGGGCAAATCAGCTTGCAGTGATCCCGGCGGGGATGAAATCCTTCGGTATCACTCCGTTTATTTCCGCATACAACGCGAAGAACGGTCTTACATCCGTGCTGCCGTTTACCTTCCTGATTCTTGTAGCGGTGTGTGCAATGATGTTTTTCATCCTGCGTTACACGATTTTCGGTCGCGGTATTTACGCAATCGGAGGGAATCCAAACAGTGCCCATGCAGCCGGATTTCATGTAAAGCGTACAAAATTTATCATGTACATAATGATCGGTATGATCGCTTCCGCAAGCGGTATCTGCCGTGTATGCATGATGCAGCAGTGCCATCCCACGAATATGCTGGGAATGGAAATGAATATCATCGCCGGAGTTGTGCTCGGCGGCGTAGCCCTTACCGGTGGCGCAGGTACGCTCACTGGATGCATGCTTGGAACCTTCCTGATCATAATGGTACAGAACTCCATGATTCTGCTGGGCATCCCAACTACCTGGAGCAGCGTGTTCGTTGGAGCTGTCATTGTGATCGGTGTAGCCATAAGCGCATATCAGGCGAACCATCAGACTAAAGGCAGAATCAAGAAGGAGGCGGTATCATGAATCAGCTGAAAAAGTACTATTCAAAGAACCGGGAAATGTACCGTCTGCTCTGTATCATGCTGATATGGCTGATCTTCATGGCCTTTACACAGTCCAAAAAGTTTTACACCGGTGCAAATTTCCTGACCATGGCCGGGCAGTTTCCCGAGTATGGATTGATGGTCATCGGCGGAATGCTCTGTATGATGACCGGGGGCATTGATCTGTCTGTAGTCGGCTCCGCAAATATGGCATCTATTCTCTGTGCACTGACAGCGATCCGGTTGTATGGGTCAGAAGGAAGCATGGGAGCCGTCGGATATGTGCTGTTTTTCGTGCTGGCAATTGTTGTCGGTCTCGTAGTCGGTACAGCCAATGGTCTTCTGGTGGCAAAGCTGAAAGTACCACCGATTCTGGCAACACTCGGCATTAACGAACTGCTTACCGGACTGAGCATAGTAATGACAGGCGGCGCAGCCATTTCAAAGTTTCCGAAAGAATTCTGTGACACATTTTCAAAGAACATTGGTGGTCTTCTGCCAATGCGCGTACTGGTGTTTATTGTTGCTGCGGTGGTGATTTGGTTCATGCTGGAACGGACGACCTACGGAACCAAGCTGAGACTGTTCGGTACCAACGCTCATGTGGCGGAATTCTCCGGTATGAATACGACAACACTTGTTTTGAAAACATACATAACGTCCGCGATCTGTGCGTCAGTCGGCGGTCTGATGATGCTTTCCTCCTATGCTTCGGCAAGAGCAGATTACGGTTCCGATTACACTATGAAGGCTATCCTGATCATGGTGCTCGGAGGGGTCAGCCCCAACGGCGGAAAAGGAAAAATGTCCGGCGTGATCACGGCACTGGTCCTTCTGAAACTGATCGAATCCGGTATCCGCCGCTTCCGCAGTGTATCCGACTACTATGTAACTCTGATTTGGGGTGCGGTGCTGCTCCTTGCTCTGGTTCTGGATTATCTGAGCACCAGACCGAAAAAAGTAAAAGCATAAAAAAGAAAAAGCCGGACAGCGATGTGATATGCTCCCTTCTAGGTAGACAAGCGAAATAATAAAAGCTTGGATGCCCGGAAGGGAGCATTTTCATTGAGAAGGACAAAGCATGACACAGAAACC